>CAZVHM010000001.1:0-7775 GCA_964627175.1 uncultured Novosphingobium sp.
CCGCTTCCCCTACTACGTCGAAAGCTATGGCTTCCACACCATCCACGGCCGCGCGCCGGCCGTGGCGACCGGGGTGAAGCTAGCCAACCCGCAGCTCGATATCTGGCTGGTCACGGGCGATGGCGATGGCATGTCGATCGGCGGCAACCACACGATGCACCTGCTCCGACGCAACCTGAACTGCCAGGTGATGCTGTTCAACAACGAGATTTACGGCCTGACCAAGGGGCAATATTCGCCCACCAGCCGTGAAGGCACTGCAAGCCCGACCACGCCGCTCGGCTCGGTTGATCGCCCGGCTCTGCCTTGCGCCTTTGCGCTGGGTTCGGGCGCGCGCTTCATCGCGCGGGCCTATGATACCGGCAAGCAGCTGCCCGATGTGCTGAAGGCGGCCTATCACCACCGCGGCGCTGCATTCGTGGAAATCTTCCAGAACTGCATCGTCTACAACAAGGACCGCTTTGCCGACTTCACCGAAAAGGCGGTGGCCGATGGTCATCAGCTCTGGCTGAAGAATGGCGAGCCGATGCTGTTCGCCAAGGGCACCAAGGGCATCACCCTGGATCGTGAAACGCTCACCCTGCAGGTTGTCGATGTGGTTGATGGCGATTGGCAGGCCGCCGGGGTGATCGTCCACAACGTCACCAACAAGGCGATTGCCCACATGCTGGTCGAAATGCCCTTCGGCCCGTTCCCGATGGCGCTCGGCGTGCTGTTCGACGATCCGCGCCCGACTTACGAGGATGCCGTCCTCGGCCAGGATGCGCGTGCGCGTGAGGGCAAGGTCGCCGATCTCGGCAAGCTCCTCGCCAAGGGCCAGACCTGGACCGTCAGCGGAACTGCCGCCGATCCGGTCTGAGCTGGTTACCACCGAACAAGCGAAAAGGCGCGGGAGTTTCCTGCGCCTTTTCCGTTTCAGGCCGCGCGCTTGTGTGCGGCAAGCGCAGCGGCGCTGAACGCCCATGCGCTGCCGCCCAGCCAGCCGGCCAGAACATCGCTGGGAAAATGAACCCCCAGCCACACCCGGCTCACCCCGATCAGCAGGGCTAGCGCCAGCGCGCTGCCCACCAGCCCGAAGCGCAGCCGGGGGCTGGGGGTTAGTGCGGCAAAAGCCAGCGCCAGCGAGACGTAAACCACCGCCGCATTGAAGCTGTGCCCGCTAGGAAAGCTCGCGCCGCCCGCCTCCGTGAGTTGCGGGACAATCACCGGGCGGGCCCGGCCTACCGCCAGCTTGAGCGCGGCGTTTACCAGCCAGCCGCTGGCCACAGTGGCGCCCAGCACCGTGGCCATGCGCCGCTGCCCCAGCCAGATCAGCGCTGCAACGCCGGCCACCGCTATGGCATTACGCAGAAGTACGCCGCCCAGCGCGGTTACATCGCGCACCGCTTCCAGCAGCCAGACCGGCCCCTTCGGCATCAGCAGCGCCCCGCCGCGCCAGAACAGCAGCCCTGCCTCGTCAAGCGGCCGCGCCAGCCCGGCCAGCACGAGCCCCGCGACCAGCGCGAACCCGGCCCAGCAAACCACGGCGGCAACCATCGTCAGTCGCGCCGGAAAAAGCGGTTCTGGCAGATCGTCAGACCTGTACTTTGGGGAAGGAGTGTCCATCATCGTGTCAAAGGGCTTTGCATCAAGGCTCATTGCGGACAACCCGAAGCGCTATGAAAACGGCATCGATCCTCTGGCTTCGGCGTGATTTGCGTCTGGCCGACCAGCCGGCCCTGCTTGCCGCTGCGGCGCAAGGCGCGGTCATCCCCGTTTATGTGCTGGACGATGAAGCGCCCCGCCACCGGCGCATGGGCGCCGCCTCGCGCTGGTGGCTGCATCACAGCCTGGCCAGCCTGGGCAGGGATCTGGAAGCAATCGGTTCCCGGCTGATCCTGCGCCGCGGTTCGAGCGAGGAGGAGCTGGCCGCCGTGGCCGCCGAAACCGGTGCCAGCGAAGTTCACGCGCTGGCCCATTACGAACCGTGGTGGCGCAATGCCGAACGCGCGGTGGGGCGCGTCCTCGCGCTTCACCTCCACCACGGCAACTATCTCGCGCCGCCCGGCTCGGTTACCACCGGCAGCGGCTCGATGTACCGGATCTACACGCCCTTCTGGCGCGCGCTGTCCGAGCGACTGCCGCCCGCGCCGCCGCAGCCCGCGCCCACCCGGCTGGAGGCTCCGGATCACTGGCCGTACGGCGATAATCTGGCCGATTGGGCCCTGTTGCCCACTGCGCCCGATTGGGCCGGCGGCATGCGCGAGGAATGGACGCCGGGTGAGGCAGGGGCTCAGGCCCGTCTCGATGCGTTCATCAACCGTGCCGCCCGCTATGAAGAACGGCGCAACCTGCCTTCGGTCGAGGGCACATCGCGTCTTTCGCCGCACCTCCACTTTGGCGAGATTTCGCCTGCTTCGTGCTGGCATGCGGTTGCGGGGGTAGGCGGGTCGGTCGCCACGTTCCTTGGCGAACTGGGCTGGCGCGATTATGCCCAGAACGTCATTTTCCAGTTTCCCGACTATGGCGCCCGCAACGGGCGTGACGGGTTCGATCAGCTTGCCTGGCGCACCGGCCCCGATGCGGATGAGGATCTGGCGGCTTGGCAACAGGGCCGCACCGGCTACCCCATCGTCGATGCCGGCATGCGCGAACTGTGGGCCACCGGGTGGATGCACAACCGCGTGCGGATGCTCGCGGCATCGTTCCTGATCAAGCACCTGCTGATCGATTGGCGGGTGGGCGAGCAGTGGTTCTGGGATACCCTGGTCGATGCCGATTATGGGCAGAACACGGTCAACTGGCAGTGGAGCGCCGGGTGCGGGGTCGATGCCAACCTGTTCAGCCGCATCATGGCCCCGCTTTCGCAATCGGCAAAGTTCGATGCTGCCGGCTATATCCGCCGCTGGGTGCCGGAACTGGCCCATCTGCCTGATGGCGAGATACACGATCCGTCCTTGCCAGTGCGCGGCTATCCCCGCCGGATCGTCGATCACGCCTCGGCGCGGGCACGCGCGCTGGCCGCTTTCGCCGCTGCGCGCGCCTGAATATAGCGGGGCGCGGCTCACTGGTATTGCGAGGAGGCATACCGGTGTGCCGCGCCCAGCGCGCGGGAGCCACATGGAGGCAAAACGGGCTCCCGTGAAATTCGTCGGCAGGCTGCCGCTGCAGTCAGAGCGTGCTGCGGAAGATCGTTTCCGGCTGCCAGCGTGACAGGATGTTGTCGTGCACGATCGGGCTCAGCAGGTTCTGGAAGGCGCAGCCAACCAGGCTGTTGTTCCACCAGATCACTTCGGACTGCTGGGATTCCAGCCCGGGCAGCGTGATCCAGCAGATCGTGCCGGGCTGCAGCCGGTTCACGGCAGAGCAGCAGAAACCGCCCAGCGACAGGTCATGGACCATCGTCTGGAAGCTGCGCCCGCCCGAAGAGCGGAAAGTTGCAGGAATGGCGATACGCGTGCGAGGCGCGCAGCGATCTTCCTGCGCGGCGACCTCGTAACGCTCGATCGGTTGCTGCTCGGTCATGATCAACATCCTTCCACTCGGCCCACCCATGAAGCGGGATGGCCAGAGCACCGTAAATACGGTGCCAAGATATGGCGGATGCTGGTTGCGACTAGTTTAGGAAACGCGGTTAACGGATTCGCGATGCGGGCTGGAAAATTGTTCACCAAGTAGCGCAACCATGCGTGCGGCCACGGCTTCGGGCGGCTTCACCGATGCCGGATCCTCGCCCGGAAAGGCGCGGGCGCGCATGGCAGTGCGGGTTGCGCCCGGATCGAGAATGGCCACGCGGATCTTCGAAACGTTGCGAACTTCCTGGCCATAACATTCGAGCAGAACCTCGAAGGCTGCCTTGGTGGAGGCATAGGCCCCCCAGAAGGCACGAGGCGATCGGCCAACCGAACTGGTCAGGCCAATAACGCGCGGGTCTGCACTTTTCCGCAGCATCGAATCGAAGTGCGCCAGCAAAGATTGGGTCGCGAGCACGTTAACCGTCAGCGCCCGGTTCCAGCTTGCCTGGTCAATGTCGGTCACGCTGGTCAGTTGCGGCAGCAGGGCCGCGTTGATGACCATGATGTCCAGCTTCTCCCAGCGCCCGCGGATCGCACTTGCCAGCCGGGCGATGCCGTCCGGCTCGGAAAGGTCCACCGGCGCGATCGTGGCGCTGCCGCCAGCCGCGAAGATGCGTTCTTCCACCGCTTCCAGCGCCTTGGTGTCACGCCCGGTCAGGATTACGTGGGCGCCGGCTGCGGCCAGCGCTTCTGCCGTTGCCGCGCCGATCCCGCGACTTGCGCCCGTGACAAGCGCGAGCTGGCCCGCGAAGGGCTTAGCGGCCGCTTCGGTCATATGATCAAGCTACCTTCTCGGAAAAGTCGGTCAGCCGGGTCGGGTATTCGCCGGTGAAGCAGGCATCGCAATACTTCGGGCAGCTCTTTTCGCGGCCAGCCAGACCAACCGCGCGATAAAGCCCGTCGATCGAGACGAAGGCCAGGCTGTCAGCCTGGATGAACTCGGCCATCGCGGCCACATCCATCCGTGCCGCCAAAAGCTTGGAGCGTTCCGGCGTATCCACGCCATAGAAGCAGGAATGTTCGGTCGGTGGGCTGGCGATGCGCATGTGCACTTCGGCCGCGCCAGCCTCGCGCATCATTTGCACGATCTTCAGGCTGGTGGTGCCGCGAACGATCGAATCGTCGATCAGCACGATCCGCTTGCCGGCCACCAAGGCGCGGTTGGCATTGTGCTTGCGCTTCACGTCGGCATTGCGGGCGCCGTCCGAAGGCTGGATGAAGGTGCGCCCCACATAGTGGGAACGGATGATCCCCAGTTCGAAGGGGATGCCGGATTCCTGGGCATAGCCAAGCGCGGCCGGAACGCCGCTGTCCGGCACGGGGATCACGATGTCGGCATCGGCCAGTGCCTCGCGCGCCAGTTCGCGGCCAATGGCCTTGCGCACTTCATAGACCGAGCGTCCGTCCATCAACGAGTCCGGACGGCAGAAATAGACATGCTCGAAGATGCAGGGGCGGGCGTCTGAATCTCCGAACGGGCGGGTGCTCTCGATCTTGCCATCAAGGCTGACCTGAACCAGCTCACCCGGCTCGACTTCGCGCACGAAATCAGCGCCGATGACGTCGAGCGCCACGGTTTCGCTAGCAAAGACAATGGCTTGCGGCTTGTCCTTGGAGCCAAGGCGCCCCATCACCAACGGGCGAATGCCCAGCGGATCGCGGCAGGCGATCATGCCCTGCGGGGTCATGCAGATGAGCGAATAGGCCCCTTCCACCAGCCGGAGTGCATCGATGAAGCGATCAAGCAGGGTGGGATAGCGGCTTGTGGCGACGAGGTGGATGATCACCTCGGTATCGCTGGTCGACTGGAAGATCGCGCCCTTCTGCACCAGATCGCGCTTCAGGTGCATGGCGTTGGAAATGTTGCCGTTGTGAGCAATGGCAAAGCCGCCAGTGGCAAGATCGGCAAACAGCGGCTGCACATTGCGCAGGCCCGATCCGCCCGTGGTGGAATAGCGTACGTGGCCGGCCGCCATCACGCCCGGCAGTTCGGCCAGGGCCTCGGCTTTGGAAAAGTTCTGCGCCACATGGCCGATGCCGCGGCGGGAATAGAATTCCTGGCCATCGAAGCTGGTGATGCCCACGGCTTCCTGGCCGCGATGCTGAAGCGCATGAAGACCTTGCGCCGTGATCGCGGCGGCATCGCGGGTGCCGATCACGCCAAAAATGCCGCATTCCTCACGCAGCTTGTCGGAATCGACGTCCCAGGGGGCAGCGTCGAAGAGGGGTTCGCTATGGGTCATGTGATCGGGTCCGCCGGCGGCCATGGGTCAGCCTGGTTGCGCGCGCATTTGGCTCTTTGCTCGCGGAAAGGCAAGGGGAAGGGGGCGCGAAAGGAAAATTCAGCGGGTCAAGGGGCTTGCGCGGTCCGGCTTTCCCCCGGCAATCGAGCCAGGCCGCCGGAACGGCCATTGCGCGGCGGCGTTGGCGTGCCTAAACCTGCTCCATTCGCCGGCCATTTGCAAAGAGCCTCGCTTGATCCTCTCCCCCTTCGAATGGACTATCGCCAAGCGCTACATGCTTCCCGGCAGGGGCGAGGCTTTCATTGCTCTCGTCGCCGGGATCAGCCTGGTGGCGGTCAGCCTTGGTGTGGCTGCGCTGGTCATCGTGATGAGCGTGATGAACGGCTTTCGCGCCGAACTGTTCGACAAGATCGTTGGCCTCAACGGCCATGCCATCATCCAGGCCTATGGCGGGCGGCTCGATAATTGGCAGGGCGTTCTCGCGCAAACCCGCGCCACCCCCGGCGTCACCCGCGCCTCGCCGCTGATTGAACAGCCGCTGCTCGCCACCTTCAACGGCCGGGTAGAGGGCATCCTTGCGCGCGGTAATACGGCTGAGGACATTCAACGCATCGCCCCGCAGGTTAAGGACGGCGATCTGCGCCTGCTCCGTCCCGGCGCCAGTATCGTGGCGATCGGTGCGCGGCTGGCTGAAAACCTTGGCGCGCGGGTGGGCGACACGATCACCATCATCAACCCGCAAGGCCGCCCAACCCCGTTCGGCACCGTGCCGCGCCAGGTGGGCTACACTGTCGGCGCGATCTTCGAGATCGGGGTCTATGACTATGACAATTCCTTTGTCGTCATGCCGATCGCCGATGCCCAGACCCTGCTGCTCACTGGCGACCAGATCGGGATGATCGAGGTCAAGACCACCGATCCCGACAAGGTGGGCGAAATCCTCGCCCCGCTGGCCCGCCAGCTTGCCGGTCAGGCCGTGGTGACCGACTGGAAAACCATCAACGCCGCCCTGTTCGAGGCGCTGGCGGTAGAACGGGTGGCGATGTTCACCGTGCTGTCGATCATCGTGCTGGTCGCGGTGTTCAATATCCTCTCGTCGCTGATCATGCTGGTGCGGGCCAAGACCCGCGACATCGCTATCCTGCGGACAATGGGGGCCACCCGGCAAAGCCTGCTGCGGATCTTCGTGACCGCCGGTTTCCTGATCGGCGCGCTTGGCACCGGCACGGGGCTGCTGCTTGGCTTCGTGTTTCTCTATTTCCGGCAAAGCGTGGTGAACGCGGTGCAATATGTCACCGGCCAGAATCTGTGGGATCCGTCGATCCGCTTCCTGTCCGAACTGCCTAGCCGGTCCGATCCGGTGGAGATCGCCGCGATCACCATCATGGCGCTTGTCCTGTCGTTCGTCGCCACGCTCTATCCGGCATGGAAGGCGGCGAGCACCGATCCCGTGCAGGTGCTGCGCTATGAATGAGCCTGTTGTCCGCCTTCGCGGCGTTACCCGCAGCTTCGAACAGGGCGGGGTTCGCATCGACGTCCTCAAGGGCGTCGATCTGGAAATCCGCCCCGGCGAAATCGTCGCCCTGCTCGGCCCGTCCGGCTCCGGCAAGTCGACCATGCTGCAGGCGATCGGCCTGCTCGAAGGCGGCTTTGGCGGTTCCATCCGGATTGCCGGGGTCGAAGCGGCCGATCAGCCGTCCAGCGGGCGCACCGCCCTGCGCCGCGAACACATTGGCTTCGTCTATCAGTTCCATCACCTGCTGCCCGATTTCAATGCGCTGGAAAACGTGGTCCTGCCGCAGCTGATCGCTGGCAAGTCCCGCGCCGAGGCTGAGGGCCGAGCTGCCGAGCTGCTCACCGCGCTGGGCCTTGCCGCGCGGCTGCACCATCGCCCCAGCCAGCTTTCCGGCGGCGAACAGCAGCGCGTGGCCGTGGCCCGCGCGCTCGCCAACCGGCCCGCGCTGGTGCTGGCCGATGA
>CAZVHM010000001.1:7875-21247 GCA_964627175.1 uncultured Novosphingobium sp.
GCGTGGCCGTGGCCCGCGCGCTCGCCAACCGGCCCGCGCTGGTGCTGGCCGATGAACCGACCGGCAACCTCGACGAGGCTACCGCCGACAAGGTGCTGGAACAGTTCTTGCGGCTGGTCCGCCTGGAAGGCAGCGCCGCGCTCATCGCCACCCACAACGAACGGCTCGCCCTGGCGATGGACCGTGTTGTGCGGCTGCACGACGGGCATCTGGAATAGGGAATCCGCCAGCTCGCCCGCGCTGGATCTATGGCGCTGGCCCACCGCCCCGATTTTCCGCTATCGTGGGTGGCATGAAAAGCACCGCTACCATTGCCGATTTTACCGCCGTCCGGCCCGATGGCCAGGAAATCAGCCTGGCCGACCGGCTGGGCAAGGTTGTGTTGGTGGTCAACACCGCCAGCCAGTGCGGCTTTACGCCGCAATATGCCGGGCTTGAGGCGCTGTGGCGCCAGTATCGGGATCGCGGGTTCGAAGTGCTGGCCTTTCCCTGCAACCAGTTCGGCCGGCAGGAGCCGGGCAGCGATGCCGAAATCGCCGCCTTCTGCAGCGCAAATTTCGGCGTTTCCTTCCCGCTGATGCACAAGGTGGAGGTCAACGGCCCCGATGCCCCGCCGCTCTATCGCTGGCTGACCGATCAGGCGCGCGGGGTGCTGGGATCGCGGGCGATCAAGTGGAATTTCACCAAGTTCCTCATCGGCCGCGATGGCCGGGTCGTGCGCCGCTATGGCCCCGCGGTTAAGCCGGAACGGATAGCCGCCGATATCGAGGCGCTTCTCTAGGGTCTTTTCAACAAGGCGCGTACGCTGCCACCTTGGTTCCGGTCCGTCCGGACGCTACCTTGCAGGCTATGGCGGTCTTCTCTCCCTTCGTTCCCCTGCGCGTGCTCTCCAGCTATTCGATGCTGGAAGGGGCGATAGACCCCAAAGCCATCGCCAAGCTGGCGAAAGAGCGGGGCTTTCCGGCTATCGCGCTGTGCGATCGCAACGGGCTTTATGCCGCGCCCGCCTTTGCTTCGGCCTGCAAGGATGCCGGCATCCAGCCGATCATCGGCACGCTGCTGGCCGTCGCCCGTCCGGATGCCCCTGCCACGATCGACTGGCTGGCCCTTTACGCGCAGGACGAAGCCGGCTGGCTCAACTTGTGCCGCCTGGTCAGCCGCGCCCACCTCCATCGTCCGCTGGAAATGGACCCGCATGTGCCGCTGTCCGAACTGGAAGGGCACACTGCGGGCCTCATCGCCCTGTCTGGCGCGGGGGAAGGGGCGCTGGTGCGCCTGCTGGCCGAAGGGCGCACTGAACAGGCCAGCGATTATGCCCAGCGCATGGAAGCGCTGTTTCCGGGCCGTTTCTATGTGGAAGTCGCCCGCCGCGGCGATGCGGCCGAAGATGCGGCGGAAGATGCGCTGATCGATCTGGCCTATGCCCGTAACTTGCCGCTGGTGGCCACCAATCCGGCGATGTATGCCGAAAGCGCCTTTCACGGCGCTCACGATGCCATGCTGTGCATCGCCAATTCCACCCATGTCGATGCGCCGGAACGGCCGCGCTCCTCGCCCGAAGCCTGGGTCAAGCCGGCCGAGGTGATGGAGCAGCTCTTCGCCGATCTGCCCGAAGCTACCGCCAACACGCTGGTCGTCGCCCAGCGCTGTGCCTATTCGCCGCCCAAGCGCAAGCCGCTGCTACCCAGCCTTGCCGGCGATACCGAGGGCGAGGCGCGGATGATGGCCGATGATGCCCGCGCCGGGCTCGCCCGCCGGCTCGCGCCCTATTATCCCGAAGCCACGGTCGAACAGCTCGATGCCGCGCTGGCCGCGGCCGACCGGGAACAGGCGGTGGCCGATCTGGCCGGGCAGGGCGTCGGCCCCGAATTCCTCGAATATGCCGCCCGGCTCGATTTCGAATGCGGGATCATCACCCGCATGGGCTTCTGCGGCTACTTCCTGATCGTGGCCGACTTTATCAAGTGGGCGAAGGACAACGACATCCCGGTCGGTCCCGGCCGTGGTTCGGGCGCCGGCTCGCTGGTGGCCTGGGCGCTCACGATCACCGATCTCGATCCGATCCGGCTTGGCCTGCTGTTCGAACGCTTCCTCAACCCGGAACGCGTCTCGATGCCGGACTTCGATATCGACTTCTGCGAAACCCGCCGCGGCGAGGTGATCCGCTACGTCCAGAAGAAATACGGCGCCGATCACGTTGCCCAGATCATCACCTTCGGCAAGCTGAAGGCCCGCGCGGTGCTGCGCGATACCGGCCGCATCCTGCAGATGAGCTATGGGCAGGTGGACCGCCTGTGCAAGATGGTGCCCAACCATCCCACCGATCCGTGGCCCCTGCCGCGCGCGCTCAACGGGGTGGCCGAATTCAAGCGCGAATACGACACGAACGACGAAGTGCGCCGGCTGATCGATCTGGCAGTCCAACTCGAAGGGATGCCGCGCAATTCCTCCACCCATGCCGCCGGCGTGGTGATCGGCGATCGCCCGCTCGAACAGCTGATCCCGCTCTACCGCGATCCGCGTTCCGACATGCCGGTCACCCAGTTCGACATGAAGTATGTCGAGGATACCGGCCTTATCAAGTTCGACTTCCTCGGCCTCAAGACACTGTCGGTCCTGCGCAAGGCGGTCGACCTGCTAGGCAAGCGGGGCATTTCGATCGACCTCGGCGCCTTGGCGTGGGACGATCCCGACGTTTACCGCCTGCTGCAAAGCGGCGACACGGTGGGTGTGTTCCAGCTGGAATCGGAAGGCATGCGCCGCACCCTGGCGGCGGTGAAGCCCACCAACTTCGGCGATATCATCGCGCTCGTCTCGCTCTACCGGCCTGGCCCGATGGATAATATCCCCCTGTTCGGCCGCCGCAAGAACGGGCTGGAATCGATCGAATACCCGCACGACAAGCTTTCCGGCATCCTCTCGGAAACCTACGGGATCTTCGTTTACCAGGAACAGGTGATGCAAGCCGCGCAGATCCTCGCCGGCTATTCGCTCGGCGATGCCGACCTGCTGCGCCGCGCCATGGGCAAGAAGGTCCAGGCGGAAATGGATGCCCAGCGCCTGCGCTTCGTCGAAGGCTGCGCCACCGTTTCGGGGATCGACGCGAAGAAGGCCAACGAACTGTTCGACTTGATCGACAAGTTCGCCGGCTATGGCTTCAACAAGTCGCACGCCGCCGCCTATGCCTTGCTCGCCTATCAAACCGCGTGGTTCAAGGCGCATTATCCGCACGAATTCTACGCCGCCTCGATGTGCTTCGATATGCACCAGTCGGAAAAGCTGGCCGTGTTCGTCGATGATATGCGGCGCAACGGCATCGCCATCCACGGGCCGGACATGAACCGCTCCGAGGCCGAATTCACCGTGGAGCAGACCGAGGAAGGCTATGCCGTGCGCTATGCCCTCGCGGGCATCCGTAACGTGGGCGAAAAGGCGATGGAGCAGATCGTGGCCGAGCGTGAGGCCAACGGCCGCTTCACCTCGCTCGAAGATCTGTTCCGCCGCGTGCCGCAAGGCTCGATGAACCGCCGCCAGCTCGAAGGGCTGGCCGGCTCCGGCGCGTTCGACAGTCTGGAGCCGAACCGCGCCAAGGTTCTGGCCAATGCCGATATGCTGCTGGCCGTGGCCGACGAGGCCGAGCGTACCCGCACCAGCGGCCAGCATGGCCTGTTCGGCGGCGACGATCATTCCCATCATGTTCTGCGGTTGACGGAAACGCCGGCCTGGCCGCGGCCCGAACAGATGGCCAAGGAACGCGAGAACTTCGGCTTCTACTTCGCCGCCCATCCGGTGGAACAGTGGCGCGCCATCGCCAGCGCCAATGGCGCCCGCACGTATGGCAGCCTGATGTCTGGCGGGGTGGCCGGCGGGCGGCAGATGGCGCAGATGGCGGCGATGGTGGAAGGGGTCCAGAAGCGCAAGACCAAGCGCGGCAAGGACTTCGTGATGGCCGACTTTTCCGACAGTTCCGGCCAGTTCTCCGCTTCCTGCTTCGAAGAATCGCTGGTCGACAGTTTCGTGCAGTGGGCGCGCGATGGCACCTGCATCCTGCTCACCGTGGAACTCGATAGCCCCAGCCCGGAAGAGCCGCCCCGCGTTACCATTCGCGGCGGCCGTCCGCTCTCCGAAGTGCGCGAGGCTGCGCGCATGGAACTGAAGCTGGAAGTGGATCGCCCCGAAGCGATCAGCGAACTGGCCCTGCTGCTCACCCCCGGTTCTGCGGGCAAGGGCGAAGTCTTCGCCCGCCTGCGCACCGGCACCGGCCAGGAACCGCTGGTCCGGTTGGGCCGCGATTTCCATCTCGATGGCGACCTGGCCGAACGGGTGGCCCAGATCGAAGGGGTCACCGGCGTATCGCTCAGCGCGCGGCGTGGCCCCGGTCACCTGCGGCTGGTTGCCTGAAGGCGCGAAGGGTCAAAACAGCCGCAACTGTCCTGCCGGACCGGGGCGGACGAACTGGCTGGAATCCAGCTTCAGCTCGCGCTCCGCACCGTTGATGCCCAGCCGCTTGCAGGCGATGCGAAAGCGGGCGCGAAACAGGTCGGCCCAGGTTCCGCTCGGCTTCATCCGGCTGAAGAACGTGGCATCGTTGTCGCGCCCGTTGCGAACCGATTGAACGATGGACATCACCTTGCCTGCCCGGTCAGGATAGTGGACAGCCAGCCATTCGCGAAACAGCGGCGCCACTTCATGGGGCAGGCGCAGCATGATCCAGCTTGCCGAACGTACCCCCTTCGCGGCCGCCTGCTCAAGAATGCGTTCCATGAACTCGTCGGTGATCGCTGGTACCACCGGGGCAATCGAAACATGGGCCGGCACCCCTGCTTCCACCAGCCGGCCCAGCGCGGCCAGCCGCTTGGCCGGCGCGGCCGCGCGTGGTTCCAGCCGGCCCGACAGGCGCGGGTCCAGGCTGGTTACCGACAGGCCCACTGCTACCAGATCGTGCCGGGCCAGTTCCTGCAACAGGTCCAGATCGCGCAGCACCCGGTCGCTCTTGGTGGTGATCGTCACCGGGTGGCGCGCTTCCAGGCACACTTCCAGCACGCTGCGGGTAATGCGATAGCGCGCCTCGATCGGCTGATAGGGATCGGTGTTGGTCCCCATCGCCAGCGGTGCGCAGCGATAGGACGGCTTGGCAAACGTCTCGCGCAGCAGGCGCGCCGCATCAGGCTTGGCAAACAGCCGGGTCTCGAAATCGATGCCCGGCGAAAGATCGTGCCAGGCATGGGTGGGCCGGGCAAAGCAATAGATGCAGCCATGCTCGCAGCCGCGATAGGCGTTGACCGAACGATCGAACGGCACATCGGGCGATTGGTTGAAGGTCAGGATCGAGCGGGGCCGTTCTTCCGTCACGGTCGTGGCGAGGCGCGCGGCAGGGCCATCGACCGCGCCGGCCTCGTCCAGCCAGTCGCCATCAGCCTCGCGCGCGGCAAGGCCAAAGCGCTGCGGCACGGCGCTGCTTTGCGCGCCGCGCCCGCGAACAGGCGGGATCCGAACCATGCAGAATTTAGAACATATGTGGAACAAGTGCGCAAGCCATAGGGCGCGCGCTTCACCGCAAAATCAGCTCTCGCGCAGGCGCGGCATCAGTTCCACGAAGTTGCAGGGCCGATTGCGGCTGTCCAGCTGTTCGGCCAGGATCAGATCCCAGCCATCCTTCACCGCGCCGTTGGAACCGGGCAGGGCGAAGATATACTTGCCCCGCGCAATTACCGCGCAGGCCCGCGATTGCAGGGTGCTGGTGCCGATGGTCTGGAACGAAACCATGCGGAACAGCTCGCCAAAGCCGGGAATGTCGCGGTCCTTGATCGTGTCGAGCGCTTCGGGCGTGATGTCGCGTCCGGTCAGCCCGGTGCCGCCGGTGGTGATGATCGCGTCGATCTCGCGGTCGTCCAGCCAGTTGCGGATGCGGCTGGCGATGGCATGCACGTCGTCACGCTCGATCGCCCGCGTCACCAGCCGGTGGCCGGCGCCTTTCACCCGCGCACAGAGCAGATCGCCCGAAGTGTCGGTATCGGGCGTGCGGGTGTCGGAAACGGTCAGCACGGCAATGCCGATGGGCTTGAACGTCCGGTCCGGATCAATTGCCACGCGGCTGCGCTCCGTTCGCGGCAATGCGGATGGCCTTGCTGCCGACCAGGTCGGGGAAGGTGGGCCACATCGTCTGCGCCAGCGCCAGCCGGCTTTCCGACCTTCCGCCCGCCTGCCGCTCATACATCCAGTAGTTCTTCAACACGATGTTCACATAGCCGCGCGTTTCCCAATAGGGCACGCTCTCGATCCACAGCAGCGGATCGCCCTTGTCGCGGATTTCGCTGTTCCAGCGCGTCACCGGCTGCAGCCCGGCGTTATAGGCGGCGATCACCTTGGGCAGCAGCCCCTGCGTGCCGGCGCTGTCGCGCAGCTTCTGCATGTGACGCTGCCCGAAGGCCAGGTTCACTTCGGGCCGGGTCACGTCGGCCGCGGAAACGCCCAGCGCGGCGGCATGGTCCTTGGCAGCGGCCGGCATGATCTGCATCAGCCCGCGCGCGCCGGCCGGACTGGTCACGGCCGTGCGGAACACCGATTCCTGCAATGTGTGGGCATAGACCAACGCCGGGTCGACCTTCCAGCCGGTCGCCGGGGTCCACTTCGGCGTGGGAAAGCGCGCGGCCGGCATCGGCGCCCCGCCGCGCGGCGCGTTATAGGCCATCCACAGCTGGGTTGAAGGCAGGCCGATATCGCGGGCCAGGCGCGAAAGCGGCTGATAAAGCGCCGGATCTCCGATCCGCGCCTGATAGCGCAGCACTTCGTCGGCCAGGCCATCTTCGCCGATCTCGGCCAGTTGCACGGCGATCCGCACCGTTTCACTGTCGCGCAGCTTCTGCCAGTCCGCTTGGGTGAAATCCGCGCCGGCGTGGGTTTTCGGCAGGCGCAGGCCCAACTGTTCGGCGGCCAGCATGCCATAGAAGGTCTCGTCCCGCGCCGCGGCCAGCTTCAGCGGAGTGGCGGCCTTGTCAGGCTGGCGGCAGCGCACCAGCGCGCGGCTTTGCCAATATTGGGCCGCGGCCTTCAGTTCGGCATTGTCGGCTGCGGCGGCGGTGCGGGCAAAGGCATCTGCCGCGCCCTGGCAATCGTCCAGCCGCCACGCGGCCAGCCCGGCGGTCCACCAGCCTTCGGCCACCCACGGCCCGTATCCGTCGGCCGCTGTCTGGGCGAGGGCATAGGCCGAGGCATCGTTGTTCTCGATATAGAACGACCAGGCGATTTTGGCCCGCCATTCCGCCCGTGCCGGCAGGCTCAGGCCGCTGTCGATCCCGTCCAGCAGCAGCTTGGCGCCAGCCGGATCGTCGGCCTTGATCCGTTCCTGGATCGCGGCAGAGACCAGCGCCGGCATCGTGCCATCGGCGGTATCGCGCGGGCGCAGCCGCTTCGGGCTGGCGGGCTGCGAAACCAGCGGCTGCGGCGCGGGCAGGGCGGGTACGGCGGTTGCCCCGCGCTTCACCGCCAGCGCGGCGATCTGTTCGCCCTGCGGCAGCGGCGTGCGCTGGGCCAGCCACTGGTTCAGGGCCTCAAGCTCGATCTTCGGGCTTTTGGCGTGAAGGAAATATTCGGCCCGCGCCACCTGATGCAGCGGCCCTTCGGCCTTCTGCTCGAACATGGCCTGAACCTTGGCCCATTCCTGCCGCTCGATCGCGGCGAACAGATCCTTGTAATAGGTCCGCTCATCCTGCGAAAGCAGGGCGGGAACGGCGGTGCGGTCGGCCCGGTTGCGGAAATAATCCACCGCCGCGCTGTTGGCGCTGGCGGGGGTGGCGCCCAGCGCGAGCGCGGCCGTGGCGAAACCCGCCAGCAGTGCAGCCTTTGCCGTTTTCACGCGCGTAAGATCCCCATCCCGTTCACGGTCCGACAAACTCCAGCCACCTTTGCCAGAAAGCGGCCTTGCGCGCCGGGCGAGCGGCAATCGCGGCCAGCTCGAAGGCGCCGAGCATCGGAACCTTCCCGCGTTCATGGTTGAAGAAGCCCGAAGTTTGAGCGTTTTGCGTCGGATCGTGGCCCAAAAGCGGCAAGATGCCGGTTCCGAACACCACCAGCCGCTGCGGCGCCACGAGTGATACGTGATGGGCCAGCACCCGGCCCAACCCGCGCGAAGCGAACGATGACCAGTCCGGCAGCGGGGTGTGGCGGGGCAGGGCCGATGCGATATAGGCCTGTTCCGGCGCGATCCCCATGGCCCGCAGCATGGCAGAAAGCAGGCTGCCTTCCGCGCCGGAAAGCAGGGTCTGCGCCGCTTCGTCGTCAGCTTCGGGCTGGGCCACCAGCACCATCCATTCCGCCCCGGCTTCCCCGCGCGGGGCCAGGCGGCCACGCACCTGCCCATCGTCAAGCGAAGGCTCGTTCAGCCACCAGTTGGCAAAGTCGGGCAGGGTGGTGGGCCACTGTCCCGGATCGCCGCCGATCGTGGTTGGCCCCTGGGGTGCCTCCTCGCGCGGGGCAGCGGCAGCCGCGGCGGCAAAGGCGGCCGGCAAGACCGGCACGGCTTCTACCTCCGGTTCGGCCAGCCAGTGCTGCGGCTCGTCGGTAAAGTCGAGGTCAACGCCCGCCTCGCGCCACCAGCCCAGCGCGGCGGCGACATCGGCGCCCGAAAGCGGTGTTGTGGTTCCCTCCATCGTTGGGGGGCTTGACCGCAACCGACTTGGCAATCAAGCGCGAAATCGATGGACGGCGGTTTGCGCGGGGCGGGTGGCTTCGTTTGCCGCTGTGGGATAATGCCGATGCACCTTCGTGAAACCGCCTATGCCAAGCTCAATCTTGCCCTGCACGTGCGCCGGCGGCGGGCCGATAGCTATCACGAACTGGAAACGCTGTTTGCCTTCGTCGATGCCGGCGATGAACTGGTTGCCGCCAGCGCCCCGGCCGATAGCCTGCGGGTGCTGGGCGAATTTGCCCCCCTGCTCGATGATCCGCTGGGCAATATCGTGGCGGGGGCGCTGGGCGCGCTGCCCCGACCGGATGGGCTGGCGATCACGCTGGAAAAGAACCTGCCCGTCGCGGCCGGCCTTGGCGGCGGTTCGGCCGATGCCGGGGCGGTGTTCCGGTTGGTCGAGCAGGCGTATGGCCTGCCGGATGATTGGCCGCGCCGCGCCGCCGCGCTGGGGGCCGATGTTCCGGCCTGTGTGCGCAGCGAAACCTGCATCGGCCGCGGCACCGGAACCGAGTTGGAGCCGGTGGAGAGCGATCTTTCCGGTTGTTCGGTGCTGCTGGTCAATCCGCGCGTGCCGCTGGCCACCGGGCCGGTGTTCAAGGCGTGGGACGGGATCGATCGCGGCCCCTTGCCGCACGGTTCGGTGCGCGAAATGGCCCTCGCTGGGCGCAACGATCTCGAAAGCCCCGCGCTCGGCCTGTGCCCCCCGATTGGCGATGTTCTGGCGGCCCTGCGGCAAACCGGGGCGTGGCTGGTCCGCATGTCCGGCTCGGGCGCCACCTGCTTTGCTCTGTTTGACAGTGCCGCCGCGCGCGATGCCGCCCGCGCCGCCATGCCGCCCGGCTGGTGGACCCTGGCAGGAGCGCTGCGATGAACGAGGTCTTCCGCCTGCTCGGCACGCCGCGCTTCGGCGGTATCCTGGTGGTGTCCGATCATGCCAGCAACGCGGTGCCGCCCGATATTCACCTCGGCATCGCGCCGCGCCTGATGAACGAGCACATGGCGATCGACATCGGCGTTGGCGCGGTGGGCGCGCTGCTGGCCGAACACGCCGGCTATGCCGCGTTCCAGTGCGCGTTCAGCCGCCTGGTCTGCGATGTAAACCGCGAGGATGACGCCCCCGGCGCCGTGCCTGCCGCCAGCGATGGCCACGCCGTTCCGGGCAATATGCTAAGCGATGCCGCCCGCGCGGCGCGCATCGCCCGCTTTCATGCGCCATATCATGCCGCGCTTGAACAAACGCTCGATCGGGTGCCGCCGGCGCTGATCCTCTCGCTCCATTCCTTCACCCCGCAGCTCGCCACCTCGACCGAGCCGCGCCCGTGGCAGGTTGGCGTGCTGTATAACCGGGATGATCGCGCCGCCCGCATCGCCATCCCCCTGCTTGAAGCCGAAGGGCTGGCGGTGGGCGATCAGCAGCCCTATTCCGGCCGCGTCCTGAACTACACGATGAACCGCCACGCCGAGGCGGAAGGCCGGCCCTATCTCGGCATCGAAATCCGCCAGGACCAGATCGCCACCGCCGAAGGCCAGGCGTGCTGGTCGGCCATCCTGCGCAAGGTGTGCAACCGGGTGGCGCTTCAGCTGGCGTGATTTTTTCGGTTTTGATCGAAGCTGGCGTGCGATAGGGGACATACCCATATGGCGCTGTGCGCCACGCGTTTCAGAAATCCGGAGTTGTCCATGCCCGCCTATCGTTCCCGCACCAGCACTCATGGCCGCAACATGGCAGGCGCGCGCGGGCTGTGGCGCGCCACCGGCATGAAGGACAGCGATTTCGGCAAGCCGATCATCGCGGTGGTCAATTCCTTCACCCAGTTCGTGCCCGGCCATGTCCACCTCAAGGATCTGGGCCAGCTGGTCGCCCGCGAGATCGAGGCAGCGGGCGGAGTTGCCAAGGAATTCAATACCATCGCGGTGGATGATGGCATCGCCATGGGCCACGATGGCATGCTCTATTCGCTGCCCAGCCGCGATCTGATCGCCGATAGCGTCGAATACATGGTCAACGCGCACTGCGCCGATGCCATGGTCTGCATCTCCAACTGCGACAAGATCACCCCCGGCATGCTGATGGCCGCGCTGCGGATCAACATTCCGGTCGTGTTCGTCTCGGGCGGGCCGATGGAAGCGGGCAAGGTTGTCCTGCGCGGCAAGGAACACGCGCTCGATCTGGTCGATGCGATGGTCGCCGCCGCCGACGAAAGCTACACCGACGAGGAAGTGGCCAGCATCGAGCGTTCGGCTTGCCCGACCTGCGGTTCCTGTTCGGGCATGTTCACCGCCAATTCGATGAACTGCCTGACCGAAGCGCTCGGCCTCTCGCTGCCCGGCAATGGTTCCACCCTTGCCACTCACGCCGATCGCAAGCGCCTGTTCCTCGAAGCGGGCCGCCTCGCGGTCGATCTGTGCCGCCGCTATTACGAGCAGGACGATGAAAGCGTGCTGCCCCGTTCGGTCGCCACCTTCGAAGCGTTCCAAAACGCGATGAGCCTCGATATCGCCATGGGCGGGTCGACCAACACCGTGCTTCACCTGCTGGCCGCTGCGCATGAAGCGAGGGTCAATTTCACCATGGCCGATATCGATCGCCTCTCGCGCCGGGTGCCGTGCCTGTCCAAGGTGGCGCCGGCCAAGGCCGATGTGCATATGGAAGACGTCCACCGCGCCGGCGGCATCATGGCGATCCTCGGCCAGCTCGATCGCGCCGGCCTGCTGCACACCAACCTGCCCACCGTGCATAGCCCCACGCTGGGCGATGCGCTGGCCAAGTGGGATATCAGCCGCACCAGCGATCCCGAAGTGCAGCAGTTCTTCAAGGCCGCGCCCGGCGGGGTGCCCACCCAGGTGGCCTTCAGCCAGGATCGCCGCTGGGCCGAACTGGACACCGACCGCGAAGCCGGCGTCATCCGCTCGGCCGAACACGCCTTCTCCAAGGATGGCGGCCTTGCCGTGCTCTATGGCAACATCGCCCGCGATGGCTGCATCGTGAAAACCGCCGGGGTGGACGAATCAATCCTCAAGTTCTCCGGCCCGGCCGTGGTGTTCGAAAGCCAGGATGCCGCCGTCACCGGCATCCTCACCGGGCAGGTCAAGGCCGGCGATGTGGTGGTGATCCGCTATGAAGGGCCGAAGGGCGGCCCCGGCATGCAGGAAATGCTCTACCCCACCAGCTACATCAAGTCGAAGGGCCTGGGCGCGGCCTGCGCCCTGTTGACCGACGGGCGCTTCTCCGGCGGCACCTCGGGCCTGTCGATCGGCCACGTTTCGCCCGAAGCGGCCGAAGGCGGCGAGATCGGGCTGGTCGAAAATGGCGACATGATCGAGATCGACATCCCCAACCGCACCATTCACCTCGCCGTGACCGACGAGGTGCTCTCGCACCGCCGTCTGGCGATGGAGGAAAAGGGCTGGCACCCGGCCAAGCGGCGCCCGCGCAAGGTCTCGGTTGCGCTGCAGGCCTATGCCGCGATGACCACCAGCGCCGCCCGCGGCGCGGTGCGCGATCTTTCGCAGCTCAAGCGCGGCTGATCCGATGCGCCGCCTCGTTCCCGCGGCGGTCCTTGCTCTGGCAGCCTGCTCTGCCGGCGATCAGGCACCCGTTGCAGCCGAAGGCGGCGAACGGGTGGCCTGCGCGCTCGGGGCGGGCGCGGCCTTTGCCGATGCCTGCGCGGTCGATCGCGGGGTGCAGGATGGCCAGCGGATGCTGGTCGTGCGCCACCCCGATGGCGCCTTCCGCCGCTTCACGGTCGAGCCTGACGGGCTGGCTCTGGCCGATGGCGCGGAAACCGCCCGTGTGGCGCAGGCATCGGCATCCATGCTTGAAGTGGCGGTGGGCGAAGATCGCTATCGCATCCCCTTTGCGGTGAAGGATCATGGCGCCGATTGAACAGGTTCTCTCCGTTGCCGCCATGCGCGCGGCAGAAGAACGGTTGATCGCCGCCGGCACCAGCGTCGATGCGCTGATGCAGCGGGCCGGGCAGGGCGCGGCCGAATGGGTCTGGCGCATTGCCGGGCACCGCGCGATCACTGTGCTATGCGGGCCGGGCAACAATGGCGGCGATGGCTATGTCATTGCCGAAACCCTGCGCCAGCGCGGCGCTGCGGTGCAGGTGATCGCCGCGGCCGAGCCGAAAACCGACGCCGCGAAAAACGCCCGCGCGCTTTATGGCGGGCCGGTGCTGGGCCCGGATGATGCCGCCACCGGTGATGTGCTGGTCGATTGCCTGTTCGGTTCCGGGCTGGTGCGCCCGCTAGGGGAAGATCATTTGGCGCTGCTGGGCCGGCTGGCCGCCTGCCATGATCGCGTGATCGCCATCGATCTGCCCAGCGGGGTGGAAAGCGACAGCGGCCTGCCGCTCAACCCCGGTTTGCCCCGCAATCATCTGACTATCGC
The DNA here is from genome assembly GCA_964627175.1 of uncultured Novosphingobium sp. Lineage (GTDB taxonomy): Bacteria > Pseudomonadota > Alphaproteobacteria > Sphingomonadales > Sphingomonadaceae > Novosphingobium. The sequence continues at coordinate 20,955 of CAZVHM010000001.1, forward strand.
ACTCGGCGCTTGGAAACAGGCCCATTTCCTGATGCCGGCAGCGGCTACGATGGGAGTGTTGCGCTTGGTTGGCATCGGCTGTGCGGCCATGCCCGATGCCGCAGGCTTGGTCGCCCGGCCGCATCTGTCCGCCCCTGCGGCCGATGCCCACAAGTATCGCCGCGGGCTGCTGGCAGTGGTCGGTGGGGAGATGCCCGGCGCGGCCTGGCTGTCTTGCGCCGCCGCGCAGGGCGCGGGCGCGGGCTATGTCCGCCTGCTGGCCGAAACGCCGGCGCCGCAGGCCGATGTCGTCA
>CAZVHM010000001.1:21347-59467 GCA_964627175.1 uncultured Novosphingobium sp.
GCGGGCTATGTCCGCCTGCTGGCCGAAACGCCGGCGCCGCAGGCCGATGTCGTCACCGATTCGCGCCCCCTGGGCGAAGCGCTGGCCGATCCGCGCCTTGCTGCCGTGCTGGTCGGGCCGGGGCTGGGCCGCGGCGATCAGGCGCGGGTGCGCCTCGAAGCCGCGCTGGCATCGGCCCGCCCGCTGGTGCTCGATGCCGATGCGCTGATCCTGCTCGGCGTCGCAGATCGGCCCGCGCTGGTGGCCTGCGGTTCAGCCATCGCCACGCCCCATGAAGGCGAACTCGCCGCGCTCGAATGCGCCTTTGCGCTGTCCTCTGCCGGCAACCGGCTGGATCGCGCCCGCGCGCTGGCTGCTGCGTCCGGGATGGTCATCCTCGCCAAGGGGCCGGATACGGTGATCGCCGCGCCCGATGGCCGCGCCGCCTTTGCCCATCGCGCCAGCAGCTGGCTGGCCACCGCCGGAACCGGCGATGTGCTGGCCGGAATCGTCGCCAGCCGGCTTGCCGCCGGGGCGCCTGCTTTCGCCGCCGCCTGCGAAGGTGTGTGGCTGCATGGCGAAGCCGCGCGGCTGGCCGGGGCGGCCTTTCCCGCCAGCGCCCTTGCCGGAAAGGTCCGCGCAGCCTACGCGGCCTGCCTGTGACTGATATCGAACCCCAACTCGCCGCCGAAGAAATCCTGCGCATTGCCGCCAAGGGCGATGGCATCACCGCGTCTGGGCGCTATGCCTGGGGCGCGGCCCCCGGCGATCTTTTGCTGCCCGATGGCACGCTGGAATGGGGGCCGCACCACATTGCCCCGGTGTGCCGCCATTTCGGGCGCTGCGGCGGGTGCCAGCTGCAGCAGCTGGACGAAGAAACCCTGCACCAGTTCGTCGAAGGCCGGGTGGCCAATGCCTCGGCAGGGCAGGGGCTGGGCGCGGGCCGGATCGCGCCGCCGCACCTATCCCCGCCCGCCAGCCGCCGCCGCGCCTCGCTGCGTGCGGAAAGCTCCGGCGGGCGCGTCGTCATCGGCTACCGCGAGGCTGGCTCGCACCGGCTGGTCGAACTGGCCGAATGCGCCGTGCTGGTGCCTGAATTCGTCGCTCTCCTGCCGCACTTGCGCAAGCTCCTGATCCAGATCGGCCAGTCCGCTGCCGCCAAGGCGAAGGGCAAGGCCAAGGGAAAGGGGCGCCCCGGCCAGGGCCTCGGCCGGATGGCCGCCGATATCGAGCTGACCCTGGCCGATCAGGGCGTTGATCTCGGCATCAAGGGGCTGTCTGCCGAAGGCCTCGCCATAACCGAGGCGATGCTGGATTTTGCCAAGGCCCACGGTCTGGCCCGGCTCACGCTCGATCAGGGCTATGGCCCGGAAACGGTGTGGGAACCGGAACCGGCCACCATCACCCTGTCCGGCGTGCCGGTGGCGCTGCCGCCCGGCGCCTTCCTTCAGGCCACGGCCGATGGCGAAGCGATGCTGGCCGCCGCCGCGCGTGAATGGCTGGCTGGTGCCGCCAGCGTGGCTGATCTCTTTGCCGGGCTTGGCACGTTTGCCTTTGCCCTTGCCGGGCCGGAAACGAATGTGCTGGCGGTCGAAGCCGCGCGTGATGCGCATTTCGCCTGCAAGGCCGCTGCAGGCCGTTCGCAGCGCCCGGTCCACGCGCTGCACCGCGATCTGTTTCGCAATCCGCTGATGGCGGAAGAGCTGAACCGCTTTGCCGCGGTCTTGCTCGATCCGCCCCGCGCCGGCGCGCGCGAACAGGTGGAGCGCCTGGCCGAAAGCACGGTGGAACGGATCGTCTATATCAGCTGCAATCCTTCCAGCTGGGCGCGCGATGCCGCCACGCTGGTCGAAGCCGGCTATGAGCTGGTAGAGCTGCGCCCGGTGGGCCAGTTCCGGTGGTCCACTCATGTGGAGCTTGCCAGCCTGTTCGTCCGCCGCGGATAGCTTCGCATCGCGGATAGTTGAGATGTAACGCAAGGGGCCTATATGGCGCCCTTCGACCCTCGTTGAGGCGGGGCAAAGGAGAAGGCTAGTGAGCAAGGTTCTGGTGATCGGCGCGGGTGGCGTCAGCTCTGTCTGCGTGCACAAGATGGCGATGAACCCCGGCATCTTCAGCGAGATTCACCTCGCCAGCCGCACCCTGTCAAAGTGCGATGCGATTGCCGAATCGGTCAAGGCGCGCACCGGGGTCGATGTGCCCACTTATGCGATCGACGCCGAAGATGTGCCCGCGCTCACCGCGCTGATCCGCGAGATCGCGCCGAAGCTGGTGGTCAACCTCGCGCTGCCTTATCAGGATCTGCCGATCATGGACGCCTGCCTCGAAGCGGGCGTGAACTACCTCGATACCGCGAACTACGAACCGAAGGACGAGGCGAAGTTCGAATACAAGTGGCAGTGGGCCTATCAGGACCGCTTCCGCGAAAAGGGCCTGATGGCCCTGCTGGGCAGCGGCTTCGATCCGGGCGTGACCAGCGTGTTCGCGATGTGGCTGAAGAAGCACAAGCTCAAGACCATCCGCAGCCTCGATATTCTCGATTGCAACGGCGGCGATCACGGCCAGCACTTTGCCACGAACTTCAACCCGGAAATCAACATCCGCGAAGTCACCGCCCCGGCGCGTCACTGGCTGAAGGGCGAATGGGTCGAAACCCCGGCAATGACCATCCGCCAGAACTTCGATTTCGAAGGCGTCGGCCCCAAGAACATGTATCTGATGTATCACGAAGAGCTGGAAAGCCTGGCCCGGTTCGTGCCCGAACTGGAACGTGCCCGCTTCTGGATGACCTTCGGCGATGCCTATATCAATCACCTGACCGTGCTGCAGAACGTCGGCATGACCCGGATCGATCCGGTGACCTACAACGGTCAGGAAATCATTCCGCTGCAGTTCCTTGCCGCCGTTCTGCCCAAGCCGGAAACGCTGGGCGCCACCACCAAGGGCAAGACCAACATCGGCGATATCGCCACCGGTGAAGCGCTCGACGGTTCGGGCGAGAAGACCTTCTACATCTACAATATCTGCGATCACGAAGAAGCCTTCCACGAGACCGGCAACCAGGCGATCAGCTACACCACCGGCGTTCCGGCGATGATCGGCGCCGCCATGATGCTGACCGGCGCCTGGGCGGGCGAGGGCGTGTTCAACATCGAACAGCTCGATCCCGATCCGTTCATGGACATGCTGAACACGCAAGGCTTGCCGTGGCAGGTCAAGGAACTGGCCGGCCCGCTGGAGTTCTGATGAACTGGGGCCTGGTCCTGCCGCCTCTGTTGCTGGCCGGATCCAATCTGTTCATGAATGTTGCCTGGTATGGCCACCTCAAGGCGCCCGACAAGGCGATCTGGGTGGCCGTGCTGGCCAGCTGGGGCATTGCCCTGCTGGAATACAGCTTGGCCGTGCCAGCCAACCGCATCGGCGCGCAAAGCTATTCGCTGGCGCAACTGAAAACGATGCAGGAAGTTTTTTCGCTAGCCGGCTTCGTGATCGTTGCCTGGCTGCTGTTCGGGCAAAAGCCGGGTATGATGCAACTGGCGGGTTTCGGCCTCATCGTGGCCGGCGCTGCGCTGGTGTTCAGGGGAAACTGAGATGGAAACCAGAGCCGGCGATCCGGGGGCCTTCGCCCACTTCGATCTGAACCGCGTCGATAGCCCGGCCTTCGTGGTCGATGCCGCTCGCCTGCGCGCCAACCTGTCGGTGCTTGCCGATATCCGCGATCGGGCCGGCATCAAGGTGCTGGCCGCGCTCAAGGCCTTCTCGATGTGGAAGGTCGCCCCGATCGTGTCTGAATACCTCGATGGGGTGTGCACTTCCGGCCTGTGGGAAGCCCTGCTGGCCGCCGAAAACTATGGCGGCGAAATCGCCACTTATTGCGCCGCCTACAAGGAAGAAGACCTGCCGGAAATCTGCCGGATTTCCCACCATGTCATCTTCAACTCGCCCGGCCAGCTCGCCCGCTTCCGCCCCACGCTGGACCGGCTGGAACACGATTTCGACATCGGCCTCAGGATCAATCCGCTCCACGCCGAAGGCGAAGTGCCGCGCTACGATCCCTGCGCGCCCCATTCGCGGCTGGGCTTTCCGGTCGATCAGCTGCGCCTCGAACACCTCGAAGGGGTGTCCGGCCTCCACTTCCACACCCTGTGCGAACAGGATTTCGAGCCGCTCCACCGCACCTGGGAAGCGCTCAAGCCGCGGATCGCGCCCTATTTCGGCCAGCTCAAATGGCTGAACTTCGGTGGCGGCCACCATGTTACCCGTGCCGATTACCAGCGCGATGATCTGGTCGCCTTCCTGCGTGTGGTAAAGGCCGAAACCGGCTGCGAACTCTATCTCGAACCGGGCGAGGCCGTCGCGCTCGACGCTGGCATCCTCGTCGGCACGGTGCTGGATACGCACTGGAACGGCATGCCGATTGCCATCACCGATATTTCCGCCACCTGCCACATGCCCGATGTGATCGAGGCGCCCTATCGCCCGGCCATGCTCGGCGAGCGGGAAGCTGTGGAAGGCGGGGATGAAGCGGTTCGCCTCGGCGGCCCGTCCTGCCTCGCGGGCGATGTGATCGGCGATTATGTCCTTCCGGTCGCGCCAGAGCCGGGCGTGCGCTTCGCCTTCCTCGATCAGGCGCACTATTCGATGGTCAAGACCACTACCTTCAACGGCGTGCCGCTGCCCTCGATCTGGCTGTGGGACAGCGAAACCGATGCGCTCGAATGCGTGAAGAAGTTCGGCTGGGATACCTTCCGAGACCGCCTGAGCTGATCCTGCCGCCGGGCGTTGTCGCCCGGCGCTCGATTCGCCCCGTGCAGGCCGCCGCGAACGGTGCGTCAGGGCATGGTGACGCCCTTTCTGATTATGCTGAAAAGCGCGGAATTCGGCCGGATTTGCGTCATGATTCCGGCCCCTTGGGGAAGGGGGGTATTTTTCATTTGCGATTAAGCCTCCAAGCCCTATATCGCCCGCTCTCGCTGCCCCATGGGGACTTCCAAACCGCAAGGCAGCTTCGTGTTGTTGACTGGCCGAAAGGCCTATTGGGGGTCCCTTGAGTTGCACAGCTATCCTGACGCATCGGCAGTAGTTCGCGCCCTCTCGCCCGACGAGCCTGTCATTCTCAATCGCAAGGCCGCAGCCGCGCGCGCCGCCCGCTTCTTCGTCGAGAAGTTTCCGGGCAAGTCGCTCTATGCGGTCAAGGCCAATCCCTCGCCCGATCTGATCGCGGCGCTGTGGGAAGCCGGGGTGACGCATTACGATGTCGCCTCGATCGCCGAAGTGCGGTTGGTCCGTTCGATCCTGCCCGAAGCCACGCTGTGCTTCATGCACCCGATCAAGACCGCCAGCGCCATTGCCGAAGCCTATCGCGATCATGGCGTGCGCACCTTCAGCCTCGATACCCAGGAAGAGCTGGACAAGATCGTGGCCGCCACGGCCGCGGCCGATGGTTCGCCGGCCGAAGATCTCGCCCTGTGCGTGCGTCTGCGCGTCTCGTCCGAATATGCCGAGCTGAGCCTGGCCTCCAAGTTCGGGATCGATCTGGCCGATGCCGCGCCGCTGCTTCAAGCGACCCGGCAGGTGGCTGATAGCCTTGGCATCTGCTTCCATGTCGGCAGCCAGGCGATGACCCCGTTTGCCTATGTCACCGCGCTCGAACGCGTGCGCGCGGCGATCGTCGATGCTTCGGTCACGGTCGATATCGTCGATGTCGGCGGCGGTTTCCCGTCGATCTATCCGGGCATGGAACCCCCGCCGCTGGAGGATTACTTCGCCGCGATCCACCGCGCCGCGGAATCGCTGCCCGTCTCCTATTCGTCGGAGCTGTGGTGCGAACCGGGCCGTGCCCTTTCGGCCGAATACAACTCGATGATCGTCAAGGTCGAAAAGCGCCGCGGCGATGAACTCTACATCAACGACGGCGCCTATGGCGCCCTGTTCGACGCCGCGCATATCGACTGGCGCTTCCCGGTGAAGTGCCTGAACGAAGAACGCCGCGCCGGCGAGGAAGAGTTCTCCTTCTACGGCCCCACCTGCGACGATGCCGACTTCATGAAGGGCCCGTTTGCCCTTCCGGCCGATATCCAGGCGGGTGACTATATCGAGATCGGTATGCTCGGCGCCTATGGTGCGGCCATGCGGACCCGGTTCAACGGCTTCGGCACCGGTGCGGTGATCGAAGTGACCGACGAGCCGATGGCCAGCCAGTACACCGGCGACCGGCGCGATCCGCGTTCGTCGGATAACGTGGTGTCGCTGCGCTAAGGCCGCCGCCGCAACGAAATAATGGGAAAGACGGGGGCTCGCTGCAAGGCGGGCCCCTCTTTCCATCACCCCCCGCAAACCCCAGGAAGGGCCCGACATGCTGACCAAGATCGAACCCGGCGCATCATTCAAGGACAACCTCCAGCAGCTGCCGCCGATTGACGGGGTGGCGCGGGCCGATCTGGTTGATCCGGCCGGCGCCGTGGTTGCCAGCATCGAAAACCAGCCCGGCAAGCAGGGCTCGCTCGCGGTCTATCAATATCTCTACCAGGCCTTCGGCCTGCTCGATGCGGCCGCTGCCGAACACGGTCTTGCCATCTTTGCCGAGCATACCGTCGATGCCCGCAACCGCCCCGGCGCCCATCCGAATATCGACCGGCTGCTGGAAATCGTGGCCGGCGGCGCGGCGCTACGCATCGAGATCGTGCCCGCCGCCTGAACGGATCGATCGGGCAGGGCGGTTTCGGTTCACCGCAGGATGCGGGCGCTTGGCCCGCCTTGCAAACGATCCTTGCGGTCATGTTCATCTAATAGACAGGCTCGCCTGAACAGGCGGAGCCCGCTGGTGCAGTTTTAAGGAGTTGCTTGATGCCTGTCATTTCGAAGAAGTCGGGAGTTCTTGTCCTGGCGGCCATGCTGGCCGTGCCGGCATCCGGCAGCGCTTGGGCGCAGCCGCAGGATTCCAACAATCCGGCCATCATCGTCAAAGGTGAAGCCCTGCCGGACATGAGCGCGATGACCCCGGGGCCGGAGCTGAAGGGCGTCATCACCGCCCGCAGCGGTGACAGGATGAAGGTCACGAGCGCCGATGGCACCAGCACGGTGGTCTTCATTGCCGACACCACCAAGATCAAGGCCGGCGGCGGGTTGTTCGGCGGCGGGCGCGGCAATCTCGGCGCGGATTCGCTGCTGAATGGGCTTCCGGTCACGGTCAAGACCCTTCAGGCCGGCACCGTTCTGGTGGCCAGCCAGATCACCTTCAAGAACAACGACCTCAAGACCGCCACGATGATCCGCAACGGCACCGCCCAGGGTTTTGCCGAGCAGACTGCGGCCACCGAGGCGCTGCGCGGCCGCATGGCCGATATCGACAAGTACAACATCAAGAGCACCACCAACGTCTACTTCGACACGGGCAAGGCGGTGATCTCTCCGCGCGACAAGGCGGAGCTGTGCGCCACGGCCGCGCAGGCCGAGGTGACCGAAAACGCCCTGATGCTGGTGGTCGGCTATACCGATTCCGTTGGCGACGAAGAGTATAACCAGCAGTTGAGCGAAAAGCGCGCCAGCAGCGTGATCAACTATCTGCAGCAGGCCTGCCGCTGGAAGCCCTATCGCATGCTCACCCCGACCGGCATGGCGGAATCCGATCCGCTCGCCAGCAACGACACCGAAGAAGGCCGGGCGCAGAACCGCCGTGTTTCGGTCAACGTCCTGGTCAGCAAGGGGCTGGACGGCCTCTAAGATGGATGCCGGCCGCCTGATCGGTGGCCGGCTTTCCCCACCCAGGGGCTGGTTGCTAGACCATCAGGATCGTTGATCCGGTGGTCGCCCGGCTCTCCAGCGCGTGGTGGGCTTCGGCCGCTTCGGCCAGGGCAAAGCGCTGCCCGATCTGCGCGCCGATCGCGCCGCTTTCCAGCATGGCAAAGACCCGGGCATAGGCCGCCGCCCGTTCGGCCGGGGTGGTCTGGTAGTGAAACACGGTCGGCCGGGTGACGAAGACCGATCCGGCCTGCATCAGGCTGGTCAGCGCCACGCCGGTAACCGGCCCGCTGGCATTGCCATAGCTGACGATCAGCCCGCGCGGAGCTACCGAGCCGAGCGAGGCTTCCCAAGTCGCCTTGCCCACCCCGTCGAACACCACCGGTACGCCTTTGCCGCCGGTTATCTCGCCCACCCGCGCGGCCACATCCTCGTGGGTATAGTCTATCAGATAGTCGGCCCCGGCTTCGCGGGCCAGCGCCAGCTTGGCTTCGCCGCCTGCGGTGCCGATCACCGTGCAGCCGATCGCCTTCAGCCATTGCACCATCAGCAGGCCCACGCCGCCTGCGGCGGCATGGACCAGCACGGTCCAGCCCGGCTGCACCTTCGCGCAGCGTTCCACCAGTGCTTCCACCGTTCCGCCCTTGAGCAGCAGGGCCGCCGCCGTCTCGTCGGTCACGAAGGTGGGCAGGGGAATCAGCTGGGTGGCAGGCGCATTGAAGGCAGTGGCATAAGTGCCAAGATAGCCGCTGATGATGCCCACCCGCTCGCCTACCGCAAGGCCACTCACCCCGTCGCCCAGCGCCTCGATCGTGCCGGCCGCTTCATAGCCCAGCGGGCTGGGCAGGGCCGGCACCGGGTAGAGGCCCGACCGCAGGTAGGTGTCGATGAAGTTGAGTCCCACGGCACCGGTCCGCACCCGCACTTCGCCGGGGGCAGGCGGCGGCAGGTCCAGGCTCACCAGGCGGAGCACTTCGGGGCCGCCGGTGGCGGTAAATTCAATGCGCTGTTCGGTCAAGGCCGGATCGTTGCCGATGAACGGCGCGATCGGCAACCGCGAAATCGCTGCGCGGGCATTCCGTTGCCGATGCAGTAGCGTTGCAGTGCCGTTGCAAATGGGGCCTGCCTTGCGGCGGCGGAGGCCTTTTGCTCTCCGCCGCCAAGGGCTCTGATCAGAAGGTCAGCTTCGCGCCGACCCGGATGCTGCGCGGTTCGATGATGCGGCTCAGCCGCCCTTCCGTGGGGGCTGCGTCCACGCCTGGAATGTAGCTTTCGTAGTAATAGGCTATGTCCTTGTCCTTGCTGTCCAGCAGGTTGAGCAAGTCGGCATAAACCTCCACCGGGCCAAGCTTGCGGGCGGCGCGCAGGTTGAACACCGTGCTGCCCTTGTCACGCACCGAATTGTCCTCGACCAGCGGGGAAGGGCCAAGGTGGCGCATGCGCAGGCTGGCTTCCCAGCCATGGCGGATGAACGAGACGCCGGCAGCTGCCGCGTTTTCAAAGGCGTTCGGCACGTAATCGCCATTGTCATAGCGGGCGTGACTGCCGGTGTAGTTCGCGTCGATCGCCAGCCACGAGGTTGGCCTCCAGAACGCCACGAGTTCGTAGCCGTGCCGCTTGCTGGCGCCGGAAGGTTCCACCGCATTGGAATCGCCCACGAAACGCAATTCGCTGGCCAGGTCGAGCGCCCACAGCGTGGCGGTGAAGTTGAAGGTGCCGTGCTGGATTCGCGCGCCCAGCTCCCTTCCGCGTCCGCGCACCAGCATGGGTACTGGGGCGGCGGTGTTGATCGTGCCGCGGACATCGTTGGAATGGAACCCTTCGCCCCAGTTGGCGTAGAGTTCCAGCCAACTCGCCGGGGTCCACGCCACCGCCACCTTAGGCGATGCGATGCTGTCTGACCGGCTGCCTTCGCCCAGCAGCGCGGCTTCTGCGTCCTTGGGGCGTGCGGTGCCGTGATACCAGTCACCCCGCAGGCCGGCAGTCACGCGAAGACCCGGCAAAGGTCGCGCAGTGGCTTCGGCCCAGAGCGAGGCAGAGGTTTCCTTGAGGCGGTAGAACCCGAACGATTGCACGAACCGCCCGGCATCGGCCTGCGCCACGCCCACGTTGCTGATCGCATCATGACGGTTTTCCGTGCCAACGGCCAGATCGAGAACGGGTGAAATCGTCCAGCGGCGTTCGCCCTTCAGGCCATAAATGGTGCGCTTGTCGAACTGGTGAATCTGGGCGCTGGCGCCGCTGGCATCGGCATAGGTGGGGTTGGACAGCATCGACCAGTCGTAGAACTGGACATAGGCGTTGACCTTCCAGCCGCTGCCGGCCAGCCCGGCGTTGACAATCGCGCGGGTGGTACTGCCGGTCGCGGTCGGATCGGGCGAGCAGAAGGCATTTGGGCAGGTGGTGGTGCCGATGATCCGTTCGGGAATCTGCTCGGTCGGCCGCCAGGTGCCGCGATAGAGGTGGGTGCTGATATTGAAATCGGCCGCGCCCAGCGGGGCTGACCAGCGCCCGAACCCGGCATAATGGCGCAGACGTTCCGGCAATTGCCAGGGGCCATCATAAACTTTGGCTTGCGCCGCGACTGTCAGTTGGCCTGCGCCTGCCGGGATGGTGCCGCCGGCGGCAAGGCGTCGCCACCCGAACGAGCCGCCCTCGGCCGCCACCCAAGGTTTGTCGTACGCGGTGATCGTGGTCATGTAGGCCGCACCGGCCAGGGCGAAGTCTCCGCCATCGGCGCGATAGGGGCCTTTGCGGAAGGTTTCGCGTTCGATCACTTCCGGGATCAGGCCATTGAGATCGAGATAGCCCTGCCCGTGACCGTGAGAGCGGAAGTTCATCTGCACATCATCAATATAGGTGGTGAAATCCGACCCGTGATCGAGGTTGAACCCGCGCAGGAAATACTGGCTGGCCTTGCCGCTGCCGGAATGTTGCGCTGCGACCATACCGGGAACGGCCTCGAGCAGTTCGGAAACCTTGAGCAAGGGGCGAACCAGCATGTCGGCTCCGGCAATGGAACCTTCGCTGGCGGCCTGCGCCTTGCCGATGCGGGATTCTCCGCGCCCGAACACAACGATGGTGGGAGTGGCCGACTGCTGATCCGCTTCTGCCTCGGTGGGTGCGCCCGCATCCTCAACTGGCGCATCCTGAGCCATGGCCGGTGCTGCAGACGTCACGACAGCCATGGCCGCAATTCCGGCCAGCCACTGATGACGACGGCGACATTCCTTCATTTGCATGATCTCCCTCGGAAACTGGAAATGCGTTGCGCATTTGTTGACCGGCCTGTGGTCGGGGCGGGAGGCGGCGCCAAGTCTCGAACGGTTGAGCAAGGAGTTGAGCAACAGCCTGTTAACAGCGTTACAGGCGGTGCGATACGGTTCGGCAACTTTGCTTGTCGTATGGATCGGCTAACACTTTGCGCAAGGCTTCAACGAGCGAGAGAAGGAGGGTGTCATGAAAATGATGTCGAGGTCGAAGGGCACTATCTTGTGCCTGAGCATGATTGCGCTGCCACTGGTGGCCTGTGGGGAGGACGCGCCCGCGCAGAACCAGGCTGTCGTGTTGCACCCGCTGATGAAGGAAATCGTGGCTCCCCAGGCCCAGGTGCTGTGGGATATCAGCGCCAAGGCGATGAACGATCAGGGCGATCCCGATGGCACCGCGATGACCGCTGCGGATTGGGATGCGATCGGCAAGGCGGCCGGCGCGCTTGAGGAAGCCTCGAAAAAGCTGGCCGCGGCCAAGGTGATCAATGTGGTCGCGCCGGGCCAGAAGATCCAGGACGAGGATGTCAACGGCTCGCCCACCGCGGCTAAGGTGCAGGGCTATGTCGATGCGGAAAAGGCCGTGTTTGCCGCGATGTCTGAAGTGATGGCGAGCAATGCCCAGGGTTTCATCGAGGCTGCCAGGACCAGGGATGCGGTGAAGCTGAGCGAGGTTTCCGGCGAGCTCGATACGGTGTGCGAAACCTGCCACAAGCAGTTCTGGTATCCCCAGCAGGCTTCGCTGCCGCAATAGGCTTTGGTAGGCCGACGGATGGGCGGCGGGCCGGTTGACGCTGGTGTTACAGGCCGTTAACTCCTCGCGCCATGAGCCGGGGCCACGAGGATGACAGGGAAGCGCTCGCCGCAGAGGCGGCGCTTCTCCTTGGTGAGGATGGTGCCGGCCTTACCGCGCGGGTACGCGACCTTTTCGTTTATCTTCTGGAAACCAGCCTGGCCGGCACACCGGTCAAGGAATTCGATATCGCGCACGTGGTTTTCCGCCGCGGGGCAGACTTCGAGGCAACCCAGGACGCTTCGATCCGGGTCTATGTGCATCGGCTGCGCAAGCGGTTGGACGATTACTATGTTCGGCGTCCCGACCGGCGGCAGCGGATTGTCATTCCCAAGGGTGAATATCGGCTGTTGCTGGCCGATATCGATGGTGCCGGTGAACGGTCTGAGGAACGGCGTTGGCGTGACAATGTGCGCCTGTGGCAGTGGGCAGCCGTGCTGTTGCTGGTGGTGGCCGGCGCGGCAATCACCCAGGCGATCAGGTATCGCGACACCCCGGCCGAGCGAGCCGCGCGCGAGGCGGCAGCCACCGGGTTGTGGGCGGGCCTTGGAGCGATGAACGGCCGGTCGACCGTGGTGGTCGGCGATTACTTCATGGTCGGGGAGGAACGGGGCGGGGCGATCGATTCTCTCGTTCGGCGGTTCGAGATCAATTCCCGCGCGGATCTGGATAGCTACAACGAACAAAATCCCGATGGCCGCCGCTATGTGGATATGGGCCTGCATTACCTGCCGCTGGGCGCGGCGGCGGCGGTGCGGGATGTGATGCCGCAGGTCAACCTGCTCAGCCCCAGCCAGTCCACCGCCCGCATCATGCCGATGTCGGATCTTTCGGCCGATATCGTGAAGACCAGCGATCTGGTTTACGTCGGCTATCTCAGCGGCCTTGGCCGGCTGAGGGAGGCGGTCTTCGCAGGCTCGCGACTGACGATCGGTCAGACTTTCGATGAACTGGTCGATCGCAAGACCGGCAAGATCTATGTCAACGGCCTGAGCGATCCGGATAATGCCACTGAGCTCCATCGCGAATATGCCTATCTTGCCGCCCTGCGCGGGCCATCGGGCAACCGGATCATCGTTATTGCCGGAACCCGCGATGCCGGCATGATCGAGGCGGCGCGCATTGCCGCCGATCCCAAGGCGCTGCGTTCGATCGATGCTGGGTTGGGCGGGAAAAAGGAGTTCGAAGCCCTGTTTGAAATTCAGGCTTCGGGGCTCGTCAGCTATGGCCTGCGCCGGATCCTGATCGACCCGATCGATACCAGCCGCACCTGGCGCAGCGCGGACTGATCGGTCAACCGGTCGGGCTCGGCACGGTGCCCCGCAGGCGGGCCGCCGACTCGGCTTCGATCTGTTGCAATTCCCGGATCGTTTCATTCAGCGCCTGGCGCTGCTGGATCAGCGCATCGAGGCGGCTGCGCACTTTGGTCAGCACGTGCCGGGTCTGTTCGGCCTGTTCCGGATCGGCGTCGTAAAGGTCAAGGAATTCCTTGATCTCGCGGATGGAAAAGCCCAGCCGCTTGGCACGCAGGATCAATTGCATCCGGCCCATTTCACGCCGCGAATAAACCCGGGTCTGGCCGATGCGCTGGGGTTCGATCAGCCCCTGATCCTCATAAAAGCGCAGGGCTCTGTGCGTTACGCCAAGCCGCTGGGCCGCTTGCCGGATGCCGATCAGATCAGCCGTGTCGTTCACGTGCGTTCTCCCCGCAGGGTGCTGCGAATCCTGCCCAAACGGACAGTCGCGAGTTGCTTGGGAAATGCCGTCAAATTGACTTGACGTATAGGGAAATCAGGCCACCTTTGCCTTAAGTGGCGCAAGGCGGCGATTCCGCGCATCCTTGCGCTATACTGGTGGAGATGCTCGACATGCGCGACGTGGTTATTGCCGGTTATGCCCGGTCCCCGTTTCATCTGGCCAACAAGGGAGCGCTGGCACGGGTCCGGCCGGATGATCTTGCCGCCGGGGTGGTGCGCACGCTTGTTTCGCGCAGCGGGTTGGAGCCGGCCCTGATCGAGGATTTGATCATGGGCTGCGCCTTTCCGGAAGGCGAGCAGGGGTTCAACGTGGCCAGGCTGGTGGCATTGATCGCCGGTCTGCCGCTTTCGGTGGGCGGGATGACCGTAAACCGGTTTTGTGGATCTTCGATGAGCGGAATTCATTATGCCGCAGGTCAGATCCAGCTTGGCGCGGGCGAGGCTTTTGTGTGCGCCGGAGTGGAATCGATGAGCCGCGTGCCGATGACCGGGTTCAATCCCATGCCTAATCCGGCGCTGGCGGCCACCAGCCAAGCCTATATCGGTATGGGCGATACCGCTGAAAATGTGGCGGCCAAGTATGGTATTGATCGCGCGCGGCAGGAAGCCTTTGCCCTGGCCAGTCAGCAGAAGGCCGCGGCCGCGCAGGCCGCCGGCCGGCTGGCCGACGAGATCGTGCCCGTTCCCACCAAGGCGGGCGAGGTGTCGACCGACGGCACCATTCGGCCCGAAACCACGGCCGAGGGGCTGGCCGGGCTGAAGCCGGCGTTCCGCGCCGATGGTTCGGTGACGGCGGGAACCGCTTCACCGCTGACCGATGGCGCTGCGGCCGTGCTGGTGACGAGCGAGGAATTCGCCCGTGCCAACGGCTTGCCGCTGTTGGCCCGGATCAAGGGCGTGGCGATTTCGGGCTGTGCCCCGGAAATCATGGGCATGGGGCCGGTGGAATCCAGCCGCAAGGCGCTGGCCCGTGCAGGCATTGGCGTGTCCGATCTTTCGGTGGTGGAACTGAACGAAGCCTTCGCCAGCCAGTCGCTGGCCTGCATCGACGAGCTGGGGCTCGATCCGGCCACGGTCAACATCGATGGCGGGGCGATTGCCATCGGCCACCCGCTTGGTGCCACGGGCGCGCGGATTGTGGGCAAGGCGGCATCCATTCTTCATCGTGAGGGCGGGCGCTATGCCCTTGCGACGCAATGCATCGGCGGCGGGCAGGGTATTGCCACGGTGCTGGAGGCGGTGAGATGAGCGGGCCTGCTGCTGTTTCCCGCGTTTGTGTGATCGGTGCCGGCACGATGGGTGCCGGCATCGCCGCGCAGATCGCCAATGCCGGTGTGCCGGTGCTGCTGCTGGATATCGTGCGCGATCCAGCCAACCGTAATGCCGTTGCCGCAGGCGCGGTGGAGCGGATGCTCAAGACCGATCCGGCCCCGTTCATGAGCAAGGCAGCCGCCCGCCTGATAGAGGTGGGCAACACCGAGGACGACCTGGCGCGCGTGGCCGAGTGTGACTGGATCGTTGAGGCAATTGTCGAGCGGCTGGACCTGAAGCAGGCGCTTTATGCCCGGCTGGAAGAGCATCGCCGCCCCGGAACTGCTGTAAGTTCCAACACTTCGTCCATTCCGCTTGGCGCGTTGATCGCAGGGCGATCCGCTGAATTCCGGCGCGATTTCCTAATTACGCACTTCTTCAACCCGCCCCGCTACATGCGCCTGCTGGAACAGGTGACCGGGCCGGAGACCGATCCGGCCGTGGCGGCGCGGATTGGAGACTTTGCCGACCGGATGCTGGGCAAGACCGTGGTGCCGGCCAAGGATACGCCCGGCTTCATCGCCAACCGCATCGGAACCTTCTGGATCCAGCAGGCGATGAACGCGGCCTTCGACCTAGGGCTGAGCGTGGAGGAGGCCGATGCCATTGCCGGCCGGCCGATGGGCGTGCCCAAGACCGGGGTGTTCGGTCTGGTCGATCTGGTCGGGATCGACCTTCTTCCGCACTTGCAGGCCAGCCTGACGGCAACTCTGCCGACCGACGATCCTTATCGTGCCATCGCGCGGGAAAATCCGCTGGTCATGAAGATGATCGCCGATGGGTATACCGGCCGGAAAGGCAAGGGCGGGTTCTATCGGTTGAGCCCGGATGGGGCCCGCCGCAAGGAAGCGATCGACCTTGCCAGCGGTGAATACCGCGCGGCGGCAAAACCCCCGTCGATTTCCGGCAAGGCCGGATCGGGCGATCTGGCGGCGCTGCTCGCCCAGCCTGGCAAGGCCGGCGCCTATGCCTGGGCCATCCTGGGGCCGACCCTGGCCTATGCGGCCAGCTTGGTGCCGGACATTGCCGACGATATTGCCGCCGTCGATGCGGCGATGAAGCTGGGCTACAACTGGAAGTGGGGGCCGTTCGAGCTGATAGACCGGCTGGGCGCGGCAAACCTTGCTGCCCGATTGGGCGCCGAAGGCCGCCCGGTGCCGCCGCTGCTGGCGCTGGCGGGCGAACGCACGTTCTGGCGCGTGGAAGGCGGCAAGCGGCAGTTTCTCGGCACTGATGGCGTCTATCACGATCTGCAGCGGCCGGACGGCGTTCTGCTGCTGGAGGATATCAAGCTGGCGGGGCCACCGCTGCTCAAGTCTGCCTCCGCCGCCCTGTGGGATGGCGGCGACGGCGTGGCGGTGCTGGAATTTACCGGCAAGATGAACGCGCTGGACG
This sequence comes from uncultured Novosphingobium sp., assembly GCA_964627175.1. Classification (GTDB taxonomy): domain Bacteria; phylum Pseudomonadota; class Alphaproteobacteria; order Sphingomonadales; family Sphingomonadaceae; genus Novosphingobium. The sequence goes on from CAZVHM010000001.1 coordinate 37,592, forward strand.
GTGAGGTGATGGCCCTGATCGGAAAGGCGATTCCCTTGGTCCAGCAGCGGTTCAAGGCGCTGGTGATCTATAACGAGGGCACCAACTTTTCGGCTGGGGCCAATTTGGGGCTGGCCCTCTTCGCGCTCAACATCGCGGCCTGGGGCGAAGTGGCCAAGCTGGTCGATGGCGGGCAGCAGGCCTACAAGGCGCTGAAATATGCGCCGTTCCCGGTAGTCAGCGCCCCTTCGGGCATGGCGCTGGGCGGCGGCTGCGAAATCCTGCTGCATTCCGATGCCGTGCAGGCCCATGCCGAAAGCTACATCGGCTTGGTCGAGTGCGGCGTTGGCCTGGTGCCGGGGTGGGGTGGCTGCGGCGAGATGTTGGATCGCTGGCGGTCTGCTCCCGCCATGCCGAAGGGGCCGATGCCCGCCGTTTCCAAGGTGTTCGAGACGATCTCCACCGCTACGGTGGCCAAATCGGCGGCCGAGGCGAAGGAACTGGGCTTCCTTCGCGCGGGCGACGGGGTGACGATGAACCGGGATCGCCTGCTGGCCGATGCCAAGGCGAAGGCCTTGGCGCTGGTCGATGGCTATGCCCCACCGAGGCCGCCGGAATTCCGCCTGCCCGGGCCTTCCGGCAAGGCGGCGCTGATGATGGCGGTGGAAGGGTTCCGGGCCCGCGGCCTTGCCACGCCTTACGATGAAGTGGTGGCCGGGCGGCTGGCCGATGTCTTGTCGGGCGGCGATGCCGATCCGGTTGACGTTGTTACCGAAGCCGATTTGCTCGCTCTCGAACGGGCCGCCTTCATGGCGCTTGTCCGCGATCCCCGCACGCTGGCCCGGATCGAGCATATGCTCGGCACCGGTAAGCCCCTGAGGAACTGACCCATGCAGGTATACGAAGCTCCGCTGCGCGACATGCGCTTCGTTCACGAGGAACTCCACGCCGACGATGGCTTCGGCAATCTGCCGGGGCACGAGGAGTTCACCCCCGATCTGGTGAGCGCTGTGCTGGAGGAAGCCGCCAAGCTGTGCCGCGATGTCTTGCTGCCGCTCAACCGGGTGGGTGACGAGAAGGGCTGCACGCTGGAAAACGGCGTGGTGCACACCCCGCCGGGGTTTGCCGATGCCTATCGGCAGTTTACCGCAGGTGGCTGGTCGGCCCTGGCCGATCCGGTGGAATGGGGGGGGCAGGGGCTGCCCGAATCCATCGCCAAGCTGGTGGAGGAAATGATTTGCGCCACTAACGTGGCCTTCAGCCTTTGCCCGGGGCTGACCCACGGCGCGGCCAAGGCCATGACCGGCTATGCGCCGGAAAGCCTGAAGCAGCAGTATCTGCCCAAGATGATCAGCGGTGAATGGGCCGGCACCATGTGCCTGACCGAGCCGCATTGCGGCACTGATCTTGGCATGCTGCGCACGCGCGCCGAACCGCAGGGCGATGGATCATACCGAATTTCCGGCACCAAGATTTTCATCACCTTTGGCGAACACGATCTTACGCCCAACATCATTCATCTGGTTCTGGCGCGCTTGCCCGATGCTCCGGCCGGAGTGAAGGGCATCAGCCTGTTCCTCGTGCCCAAGTTGCTGCCCGATGCGCAAGGCGAACCCGGGCAGGCCAACGGCGTGCATTGCCGGGCGCTGGAGCACAAGATGGGCATTCATGGTTCGCCCACCTGCCAGATGGAGTTCGAGCAGTCTGTCGGTTGGCTGGTGGGCGAGCCTCATCGTGGGCTGGAAGCGATGTTCACGATGATGAACACCGAGCGCGTTGCGGTGGGCATGCAGGGGCTTGGCCTTGGCGAGGCAGCGTATCAATCGGCCGTGTGGTATGCGAAGGACCGGGTGCAGGGCCGTTCGCTGGCAGGGGCTAGGCGCCCCGATCTGGCGGCCGATCCGATCATCGTTCACCCCGATGTGCGCCGCATGCTGATGACCATGCGGGCCTATAACGAAGGCTGCCGCGCGCTGGCCGGATGGGTTTCCCGCGCGCTCGACGCCGAAAGCCATGCGACCGATCCGCAAGTGAAGCAGGCTGCCGGCGATCTTGTGGCGCTGATGACCCCGGTGGTAAAGGCCTTGTTCACCGATCTGGGCCACGAAACCGCCCAGCTGGCGGTGCAGGTCTATGGCGGCCACGGGTATATCCGGGATAGCGGGGTGGAACAGTTTGCCCGCGATGCCCGCATTGCCATGATCTATGAAGGCACCAATGGCATTCAGGCGCTCGATCTGGTTGGCCGCAAGATGCCGGCCAACAACGGCCGGGCATTGCGTGCTCTGTTCCATCCGATCGCCGCGTTTATCGAGGCAAACGGCGGCGAAGGCCCGTTGCAGCCGATGATCCAGGCGCTGGAAAAGGCGTTTGGCGCTCTGCAGCTTGCAACGGCCACGCTGGCCGAGCGCGGTCTCAAGGATCCGGAAGAGGCGGGTGCCGGAGCCACCGACTATTTGCGCCTCATCGGCCTGGTTGCAATGGCCTATTGCTATGCCAAGGCGGCCAAGATCGCCGCCAGCAAGTTAGCCGCTGGCACCGGGGAGGCTGAATTCTACGACGCCAAGCTGAAAACCGCCCGGTTCTATTTCGATCGTATCCTGCCGCAGGCGACTGCCTGCTTTCTGGCGATCAAATCCGGCAAAGCATCGACCATGGCATTGGCCGAAGACCAGTTCTGATCGACGTCAGTCTGAAAGCATCCGGGCCGCATCCTGCAACACGGGCAGGATGCGGCCCATCATGTCATCTATCGAAACGCGGGCTGCGGCTGCCCCAACGTTGAGGGCGGCGATTGTCTTGCCTTTTCGGGTGACCGGCACCGCGATGGAACGCAGGCCAACTTCCAGTTCCTGATCTACCAGCGCGAAACCCTCGCTGGTGGCGGCCCGGATCAGCACCAGCAAGCGCTGGCGATCCACGATCGTAAGGGGCGTTGCCGCTGTGATCGCGGCGCGGGCCAGATAGGTCTCCTGCTCATCTGCCTCGCGCCCGGCCAGCAACACCCGGCCCATCGAGGTGCAATATAGCGGCAGGAAACTGCCCACCCGCAGGCCGACAGACATGACCCGGACTGCTTCAGACCGGGCGACGTAGTAGAGCTGATCGTCCTCCATCACGCCCAGCGAGCAGGATTCGCCCAGCCTGTCGCGCAAGCTGTCCATCACCGGCTGGGCACGCGCGGCCAGGGTATTGAGCGAGAGATAGGGATGGCCAAGGGTCAGCGCCTGTCGGCGGACGGTATAGCCGCGTTCATCCTGCGCCACGTAATCAAGATGCACGAGAGTATAGAGGCAGCGCCTGACGGAAGCCCGGCTTAGCCCGGTGTGGCGCGCTGCTTCCGCTATGGTTACGGGCCGTTCCGAAGCGGCAACGCAGCGCATTACCGCCAGTCCGCGTGCGAGCGAGGCCATGAATTCGGGGTCGCCGGGGCGTTCCAGGAGATCGGTTTCCGACATGGTGCGGCTTTCTTCCCATTGTTCGATTATCGAACGGCTGTTCGGTTACCGATTGACCGAGGCCATGGCAACGGGTTTGCAAAGCCTATTCAGGAGGTGCCTTCAGGTGATCGACAAAACAGTGCCAACCGCCGAAGCGGCGGTGGCGGACATTTTTGACGGCGCATCAGTCATGATCGGCGGGTTTGGCACTGCCGGCATGCCCGACGAGTTGATCGATGCGCTGATCGCGCGCGGGGTGGGTGATCTGACCATCATCAACAACAATGCCGGCAATGGCGAAACGGGGGTGGCGGCGCTGATCCGCGAAGGGCGCGTGCGCAAGATCATCTGTTCGTTTCCGCGCCAATCGGATTCGCATCATTTCGATGCGCGTTATCGTGCCGGCGAGATCGCGCTTGAGCTTGTCCCGCAGGGCAATCTCGCCGCGCGCATCCAGGCGGCAGGCGCGGGGTTGGGGGCGATCTTCACCCCGACCGGCTATGGCACCCTGTTGGCCGAGGGCAAGGAAACGCGAGAGATCGACGGCATTAACTATGTGCTCGAATACCCGATCCGCGCCGATTTTGCGCTGATCAAGGCGCATCGCGGGGATCGCTGGGGCAATCTTGTTTATCGCAAGACGGCCCGCAACTTCGGCCCGATCATGGCGATGGCTGCCCGTACCACCATTGCGCAGGTGAGCGCGATCGTGCCGCTCGGCGATCTTGATCCCGAGGCGATTGTGACGCCCGGTATTTTCGTGCAGCGCGTTGTGCCTGTTGGCGCACCCGCCATCGCTGCAAACGCAACTCAGCAGGAAGGGGCGGCCCGATGATCCGTTTGACCCGCGACCAGATGGCCGAACGCGTTGCCCGCGATATTCCCGAAGGCGCTTATGTAAACCTTGGCATTGGCCTGCCGACCAAAGTGGCGAACTATTTGCCGACCAATCGGGAAATCTTTCTCCAGAGCGAAAATGGCCTGCTGGGCATGGGGCCGGCCCCCGCACCCGGCGAAGAGGATTGGGAGCTGATCAACGCCGGCAAGCAGGCGGTTACGCTGCTGACCGGCGGCTGCTATTTCCATCATGCCGACAGTTTCGCGATGATGAGGGGCGGCCATATCGATATCTGCGTGCTGGGCGCGTTCCAGGTGTCGGTGAACGGCGACCTTGCCAACTGGCACACTGGCGAGCCCGGAGCGATTCCCGCCGTGGGCGGCGCGATGGACCTTGCGATCGGTGCCAAGCGCACGTTCGTGATGATGGAATTGCTCACCCGCGATGGCGTCAGCAAGCTGGTGGAGCAGTGCACTTATCCGCTGACCGGGCTGGCCTGTGTTTCGCGTGTCTACACCGATCTGGCGGTGTTCGATCTGGGGCCGGACGGTGCGCGAGTGGTTGAGGCTGTCGAAGGAATGAGCATCGATGAGCTTCGCCGATTGACCGGAGTGGCGCTGCAAGGCTGAAACAAGCCTGAGTGTAGCGGGAGGTGCGAACCTGACCCGGCATTTGTTTCTGGCCAATGTCGGGCGCTGTCTGTATTTGCCTACAGATTGTTATACGAATCTGCGGCTCCTGCGAAGGATGGCAAGCAGATGGGAGAGGTTCGCACAATGACTTTCGGGAACGCAACCCAAGCCCGCCCGGCGGGCCGCATTCAGGTGTTGGCGCTTGAATATGCGCGGATCCTGCTGGCGCTGGTCTATCTGATCAACGGCATTAACTGGTTCTACAAGATCATCGCGCCCTATCCCTCGATCAGCGATTTCGTGCATTTCATGCCGACCGATGACGTTGTTGGCATGATGATCGAGCGGAGCTTCCTGTTCCATCTCGGCAAGGGCCTCGAAGTGGTGACCGGACTGATGCTGCTGGCCAACCGGATGGTGCCGTTGGCTCTGGTTGCCTCCATGCCGGTAACTGCGATGGTCTTCTTCATCGACGTCTTCAAGCCGGAGATGAAGGTTCGCTCTACCCTGATGGGTGTGGGCTCGATGACCTTGAACGTGACCCTGCTGCTGGCGTTCTACCATCATTATCGGCCGATGATGAACTGGCGTGCGACCTTGACAGTTGATCCGGCAGAGACACCGACCGAGCCGGGGGACCGCCTCGCGCACCTTGTCGGCGTTGCCATCCGGGCGGTTTTGCCGGTGCTGACCGTGCTGGCGGTGATTCTGGGTACTGCGATGGTGATCTGGCTTGTGGTGCTGATGGCGCAGTATGCGATTCACCCCCAGGGGCTGGCCGAAATCCGGCCACTGGCGCCGCGGGTCTAACCGAACGTAAAAAGCGCCGGGTTTTCCCAGCGCTTTTGTTTTCAGCCGTTGCGATCCGCCGCCTTCGCAGGGAAGGCGGCGGAAAAGCTTATTTGGCGGGGATGTCCTGTGCCACGCGGAACCCCAGGCTCGTCGAGCGGAATTCGGCTCCAGCGGCGCCGCGCGCGGTGGTGCGCTGGCCGCGAGTCTTGCTGCCATAGTCGCCGCCACGGGTCATGAAGCCGACGCAGCCCGGCTCGGTATATGCCGAACCATCCGTGGGCGTGGCATTGTAATTCGGGCTCAGGCAATCCGCGGTCATTTCCCAGACGTTACCGGCCATGTCGTACAGCCCCCACGGGTTGGGCGGGAAGGCGGTGACCGGAGAGATGAACTCCCACTTGTCCGCACCCTGCACACCGGCGACATTGGAACGGTTGCTGTCAGGCTTTTCACCCCAAAAGAAAGGCGTGGTAGTGCCGGCGCGGGCCGCGTATTCCCACTCTGCCTCGGTGACGAGGCGGTAGCCTTTCTGGCCACTGGTGGCATTGAGCCATGCAACATAGGCCAGCATGTCTTCCCGGCTTACGTTCACCACCGGGTTGTCGCCGCGGCCCAGACCATCGTCCTGCGGCAGAGGACGGCCGGTAGCCTTGGCGAAGGCATCGTACTGGTTGAAGGTGGTCAGAGTGCGGGCCAGGCGGAAGGCACGCATGGTCACATCGTGCTGAGGCTTGCCCTGCTGAGCATCTCCCTCGGGTGGGGCGCCCATCACGAACTTGCCGGCTGGAATGTCGACCATGACGGGCAAGCGCGGTTGTTCACCGGCCACAGGGCTGTTGGTGCAGGCTGCCGCGACCAGCGCGATGGCGGCAATGGATGTGCGGCGCATCATTCGTAATCCACCCAGGAATAACCGGCATAGTAATCGGCAAGAGCCGCGTCGTCTGCGGCGGTAGCGTGGCGCGCGGTAACGCCGCGCATCGTTGCCTCGCGCCGTTCCCCGGAACGGTATTGGGCCAGCGCCTTGGTGAGATAGGCCGGATCCTGCCCAGTGAGGACCGGCATGCCTTCGAATTCCCCAAGCCCGGTTTGACCGTGGCACCACGTGCAGGTGGCCGAGGTAATGCGATAGGCCTGATGGGTGGTATTGCCCTTTGGTGGCGGACGATCGGGGAAGGGGCCGGCCAGATAGGCGGCAAGATCGCGTGCGTCCTGATCGCTCAGTTCGGCGACGAGAGGCTGCATGACCTCGTTCTTGCGCGCGCCGTCACGGTAGGCGAGGATCGAATGGAACACATAGCTTTCACGTTGCCCCCGCAGCTTTGGCGCGTTGACGCCTCCGCCAGCGGCTGCCTTGGAGTGGCAGGCCATGCAGGTTACGGCCAGTTCCTTGCCCCGCACCGGATCGCCCGCCGGCACCCGCCACGAGGGCAGGGTTGGTTGTGGCGTGGCGGTATTGCCTTCGGCCAGTACGAGGGTGCCGGTGCCCGCCGCTGTCAGCAGGCCGAGCAGTCCGATTATCCGGGGTGTGCGGAAGCGGCTGCTCCGCTTCTCTTTCGATGTGTTTTTCATGCAAATAAGCATCCGTCCCGACCGGCTCTGCGCCGGTTTCGGAATCACTTATTGCATGCAAGCTGGTTAGGCAACATTCGCGCCCGCCGAACCGGCGAAACGGAACGCGAAAGGTAGTGGTCAACGGGCAGCTCCCTGCTGGAAGCCGCCCTCACCGGAACCGGTTAGCCCTTGAGCAGGGACAGCACGTTTTGCTGGGCCTGGTTTGCCTGCGCGATCATCGCGGTCGATGCCTGGCTGAGGATCTGTGCCTTGGCGAGCTTGGTCGTTTCCACCGAATAATCGGTATCCTCGATCCGTGATCGTGCGTCCGACAGGTTGGCGATGTTGCTGGTCATGTTGTTTACGGCCGATTCCAGCCGGTTCTGCCCGCCGCCGAGCGAGGCACGGGCTGCGTTGAGGTCTGCCAGCGCAAGATCGACATTGTCCATCGTGATGGCCGCCAGCGCAGGGGTCGTCACATCGAGGGCTGTGGCCGTGATGTTGGTGCCGTCGATTGCCGTGGAGATGAGCGTCACTGTCTGGCCGCTCTCCGATCCGGTCTGGATGTCGATCGTGACATCGACCCCGGCAGCGGTGCTGAACAGTGTGATGCCGTTGAAGGTGGTGTCGGCGAGAACGTCGCCGATCTGCTGCGTGAGATTGCTGACTTCGGATTGCATCGCCTCGCGGTCGGTCGACTGGAACGTGCCGGAAGCGCCCTGAACTGCCAGCTCACGGATGCGTTGCAACATGTTCGCGACTTCGCCCAGCGCGCCTTCGGCCGTCTGTGCGAGGCTGATACCGTCGTTCGCATTGCGGATGCCCTGGCTCATACCGCGCACCTGCGAGGTCATCGAGGTGGCGATGGCAAGGCCGGCCGCATCGTCCTTTGCGCTGTTGATCCGCTTGCCGGTCGACAGGCGTTCCATTGCCGAGCCGAGCATCTTGTCTGCCGCCACCGACGCGTTTGACGCGCGCAGAGCGGAAATGTTGGTGTTGATGACCGCCATGGTCTGTTGCTCCCGGTGTGTGGACGCGCCGGATAGTCCGGAGCATCTGGAGCTAAGAGCGGCAGGGCATGTGAGTTTTTAAGGGGGAGGTTAACGCGCGGGGCGGAATATCCGGAGGAGCCGGACAGGAACAATCGCAGGCCTAGCTGAGGAATTCCTTCACATCGGCCATGAAGCGGTCGAACTGATCATGATGCACCCAATGCCCGGCGTCTTCATAAACATGTAGCGTGGCATGGTGAAGATAGGCCAGGCGGCCGTCCTCGTCCGGGCTGGGGAAGATGCTGTCCTTCCCCCAGAGCAACAGGGTTGGGCAGATTATTGCCGACCATACTTCGCGGATCTGTTCCACGGTTGCGTCGACCGGGTTCCAGGCGTTGAGGAAGTGGTCATATTTCCAGCTCAGCGTTCCGTCCTCATTACGGCGAGTACCGTGGAGGGTGAGGTGCCGAACCTGTTCTTCCGAAAGATGCGCGTTGGCTTCCCGCATCCGTGCCAGTGCCGAGTCAAAGTCGGGGTAGGTGCGGCGTGGACTGCTGGCGATCGCGCGGCGTTTTTCGATCCAGCGGCGCATCAGTTCGGCATAGCCTTGCCCGGCTTTCTCGGCGACTGATCGGGCCGTGAACCCCAGTCCCTCAATGTTGATCAGCCGTTCTACGCGTTCGGGATAGAGGCCGGCATAGCGGGCCACGATATTACCGCCCAGCGAATGGCCGATCAGGGTGACCCGTTCCTCGGTCAGGGTGTGGACCAGTTGGGCGAAATCGTAAACGAACGCGCTAACCGAATAGTCTCCGTCCGGTGACCAGTCACTGTCGCCATGCCCGCGCAGGTCTGGCGTGATTACGTGCCAGTCGTGGCGCAACTGCTCTGCCATCCAGTCAAAGCTGCGGCAGTGGTCGCGGCCACCGTGCTGAATGATCAGCAGCGGCGCGTCCGGGTTGCCCCAATCGAGGTAATGGAGGTTGAGGCGTTGTGACACGAAGGTCTGCGAAGTGGGGGCTGGCACGGACATGTGCCGACCATGCGCACCATGCCGTCGTTCGTCAACGCCGAGCTGCCCCGTTTATTCAGTCAAAATCTGAAATAAGGACTTCAACCAATTGATCTTCAAGCCATCGTTGCGCTTCGGTTTCAACGAAGCTGTGGCTTGCTGCCGGGCAGCGGGCAAGCTGGGGGTCACTTTTGTCCCATCGATCAAGGAAAGTTTGCGCAGTCCGGTCGCGCTCGGCGATCAGGATGCGGGCTGGCCCGGCGAAGCGCGCCAATCCCGCCGCCATTTCTGTGGCCAGCGTGCTGGGGCTTGGCTTGCACGCCATGTCGCGCAGCGACTGCAGCAGGCCAGCAATCGACACTCCGCCGAGCAACAGACGCAGCAACGCTGCCGGGTCGCGGAGCCTGCGGGCATAATGGGCGCGCAGGGCACCCGGCGATGCAGATGTCGATGTTTCGCAACTTTCCTCCTCGATCGTCCACGGATTGGAAAGAACAAGTCGATCGCATCCAAGGCCGCCGCCAAGCATAAGGGTGCTGGCGGCATCGCAGTTGCCCCAGCCGACCACGCGTTCAACCTGCGGCGCGGCGGCGCGGAAGGCGACAAGGGCTGCGCGAACATCGGGCATCGCGCCCCGGAAGCCTTGATCGATCCCTTCGCTGTCTCCGATGCCGCGCCGGTCGAACCGGAACACCGGAATACCTATGGCCGCCAGGCGGGCAGCGAGCAGCGCCTGGCCGTTCCATGCCCCGGCCCGGATTTCGCTGCCACCGCTGACGATCAGCAGGCCGGCGCGACCGGGCGCATCGTCGAGCGTGCCGACCAGTGCGGCGCCTTCGCAAGGAAAGGTCAGGTGGCGGCGGGTCATGGCGTTATCATGGCTGCGACGCGAGTAGCCAGTGCCTCTGCCTGCGCGGAATCTTCGGACGGCTCGGCCCTTAGCCATAGTCCGCCGCCGCCGATATCGCCTTGTGATATCGCGGGCTGTCCGGAGGATGGTTCGGCCCATTGCAATTGCCCGATCAAAGCGGAGCCCAGTGAATAGCCGGCGAGCACAAGACCGCCTTCCAGCCCTTGCGCCAAGAGCTGCTCGGCTGTTTCGCTGTGCCCTGCCTCACGTGAGGACAATATGCGTGCGCGTAGCAGTTGCCGCAGGATCGATGCTCCTTTGGCCGGCGCATAGTCTGGTCCCGGCAAAGGTGGGCGAACCAGCGCTCCGCCGCGAATGGCAAGGGCGTGGGTTGCGCCAAAGTGCTGCGCGGCTGCAGCCATAGCCATCCGCCACGAGTCCACCGTAACGGTTTCGAGCGGTTGCCTGCTCTCGTTGGTGCCGGGCAGATCCGGCAGCATGGCGTCAACCCCCAGCGCATCCAGTTGGCGCATGGTTTGCACCGTCAACCGGCGCATGCGGTTCGCTTCGTCGAACAGGGCAGGCACGATCAACAGGCGGGTCTGCCTGCCCCGATCGAAGCTGAGCGCGAATTCAGTGGCCGCGCCTTCAGCAACGGGGCAGGGCCAGCTCTTTATCACTGTGTGATATCAGCCCAGCTTGGCGCGGGCAAAGGCCAGAAGCGAACCATAGGTTTCCAGCAGTTCGCCATCCACCTCGTCATCATCGATGATGAAACCAAGGCGGTCCTCCATTTCCGTCAACAGCCCGGCAACCGACATGGAATCAAGTTCGGGCAAATGACCGAACAAGCCAGTGTCGCCGTCGAACGCCGCGACCTGTTCGGGCGAGAGCCCAAGGACATCGGCGAGGATCTGGCGCAGGCTCTGGTCGACATCAATGCTCATTCGTCCCCCCGGAACGGTGTCCTTCGGTGCCGGGCCTTAGACGCGCAAAAGCCGGCGGGCAAGGCAGGGCCACGCCTGCGGCGCTTTCGGCCACAAGGCTTCGATCCGATAGCGCGGCCTGATATCGTCCATCCAGTCACGCTTGTAGGGGTTGTTGCCGGTGCCGAAGTCGACCCGGGCTACCTTGTCGCGATCGATGGCCTGCGCAAACAGCGCCGCGCTAAGCACTGTTCCGGGCGAGAGAGCCCTGGCATCCTCGCGGTGAGCGAGCTTATGGATATATGCGGTCCCGTTGTCGACCGTCCAGAACTGTGCGGCGACGGGGCGGTCGGCAATGAAGGCCAGCCCCATCCGCAAGCGTCCTGCCCGGCCTTCTGCCCTCGCAAAGGCGCGCAGAAATGCTGGATTGCCTTCCTCGGGTTTCCAGCTTGATGCATATATTTCTTGATAGGTATGCCAAACATCTTCTTGAAAAGTTGAAAATATCTTGCAGAGAATCTTGGCCGATCTGCGCTTCAGGGTCGTCCGCAGTGGGCCGGGGCGGGTTGCCAGAAAGTCGGCATAGCTCCGCTTGCTCACCTCCAGCACATGGTTGCTGTCATGCACCTCGCGGCTGACGATCCAGCCTGCGGCGCGCAGTGCCATGTCCAGCGCGTTGGCGCTGCCGTCTTCGTCCGGCACCTGGTCGAATACCAGTCGCCAGGCGCGGCGCGGCAGCATGGTTCCGATCGCTTCGAGCAGAGGCAGGGGATCCACGCCCGGCGTGCTGAGCGGGCGCCAGCGGAAGGTATACCAGTTAGCGAGCGGGCGGATGGTTCCTCCGTCTTGCCATAGCGCCAGCAGGGCTGCGCCATTATCGTTGCGGGCAACCGCATAGAGCGGCTTCATCCCGCCGTCCGATCCCAGCAGCGACCACCATTCCGCCCGGTCGAACGGCGCGCGGGCGCTGTCCAGCAGCCCGGCGAGGACCGGATCGGTTGACGCTTTGTCAAGCGCAGCAAGATACTCTACGTCACACACGGCCGACCCCCGGCAGAAGTTGGATAAGCACAGTGCATTCACGACCCGGCCCCGCCACCCGGCCGCTCGACCATCTCGCGCTGATTGGGGCGGATAACGCCCCCGCGCTGATGCTGCGTGGCGAGGTGCTAACCTATCAGGCCTTAAGATCGCGTATCGCTATGCTCGCGGCGTGGTTGCGCCGCTGCGTTCTGGAAGATGGCGCGCGCGTTGCCACGTGGGTGGCCAAGGGTGAGCTTGCCTGCCTCATGCCTCTGGCGGCTGCCCGCGCCGGATTGGTCCATGTCCCGATCAACCCCTTGCTCAAGCGCGCGCAGGTGGCGCACATCATGGCCGATAGTGGGGCGAGCCTGCTGGTTGGATCTTCTGCTCGCCTGTCTACCTTGGAGCCAGATGATATCGGGCGGGTATATCGTGTTGTCGATGAGCGCGATGCGTTGGCTGAAGTCGCCGCGGAAGAGGGGTTGCCCCCATCTGCCGCGGATCCGGATGCACTGGCCGCGATCCTGTATACCAGCGGATCGACCGGGCGGCCCAAGGGTGTGATGCTGAGCCATGCCAACATGTGGCTGGGCGCGCAAAGCGTGGCGACTTATCTTGAACTGGGGCCAGAGGATCGCACGCTGGCAGTGCTGCCACTGTCATTCGATTATGGCCAGAACCAGCTTTTTTCAGCCTGGTATGCTGGCGGAGCAGTGGTCCCGCTCGATTATCTGATGGCCCGGGACGTGGTAAAAGCGATATCGCGGTATGATATCACCACGCTTGCCGCCGTGCCGCCGCTATGGGTGCAGCTTGCCGAACTGGATTGGCCGGAAGAGGTTGCCAGCAAACTACGGCGCTTGACCAATAGTGGCGGTGCCCTGACGGTACCGCTGGTTCGCCGGTTGCGCGCGCTGTTCCCGGCGGCGAAGTTGTTCCCGATGTATGGGCTGACCGAGGCGTTCCGTTCTACCTATCTTGACCCGTCTCTGGTGGATGTTCATCCGACCTCGATGGGCCGCGCGATCCCTCATGCGGAGGTTCTGGTGGTGAACGATGCCGGCGAACTTGCTGCCGATGGCGAGGAAGGGGAGCTGGTGCATTGTGGCCCCTTGGTCGCCAAGGGCTACTGGCAGGATCCGGAGCGCACGGCCGAGCGGTTTCGCCCCGCGCCGGAATATTCGCGCTATGGCGGCGTGGCGGTCTGGTCGGGGGACCGGGTTCGCCGCGATGTCGCAGGCCTGCTCTATTTTGTCGGCCGGCGGGATGCGATGATCAAGAGCGCGGGCAACCGCATCAGCCCACAAGAAATCGAAGATGCGGCGCTGGCCACAGGACTGGTGGCCGAAGCGGTTGCCTTGGGGTTGCCGGACGAACGCCTGGGGCAATCGGTCCATCTGGTTGTTCGTGCGGCCGTCACGACTTCTGAAGATGTTTCAAAATTGCAGTCCATACTTATGAAAAATTTGCCAAACTTTATGATGCCGAAGGCTGTTCACTGGTATGCTGCCATCCCCAGGGGACCGAACGGGAAGATTGATCGGGCCAAGCTTGAGCAGGAACTTTCCCAATGAAGTCTCTTGGGCCAATACCTCCTTATTTTAGTGCTATAGATGGCATACTTGCCATCGGTGGTAACAAAGTGACGGATCTTGTTGCGGCTAGTGGTGAAACTCCGCTCTTCGTCTACTCACGGGCCCTGATTGCGCAGCGTGTGGCGCGGTTGCGGGCTGCTCTGCCGTCTCGAATTGCGCTACACTATGCCGTAAAAGCAAATCCTTATAAGCCATTATTACAGGTAATGTCTGAGCTTGTTGATGGGTTCGATATTGCTTCCGCAGGAGAGCTGGCGCGGGTGATGGAAGCGGGGATCGCACCGCCACGGGTGAGCTTTGCGGGGCCCGGCAAGCGCGATGCCGAACTGGAAGCCGCGATCCGTGCGGGGGTGACGCTCAATCTGGAATCCGAGGCGGAGGCTGAACGGGCCTTGCGAGCGGCGGATCGGATCGGAATCGTTCCGCGCCTTGCCATCCGGGTGAACCCGGCGTTCGATCTCAAGGGATCAGGCATGAAGATGGGCGGTGGGGCAAAGCCGTTCGGGCTGGACGAAGATCGTGTGCCGGAACTGGCCCGCAGGATCGTGAATTCCGGAGCTGAGTGGCGGGGCTATCATATCTTCGCCGGAAGCCAGGCGATATCAGCCGATGCTATCATCGAAACCCAGGCCCGCACGCTTGATCTTGTCGCCCGGCTGGCGCGGGAAAGTGGTATGCCGGTGCCTCACGTGAACCTTGGCGGCGGTTTTGGAATTCCCTACTTCCCCGGCGAGACGCCGCTCGACGTAGAGCGGGTAGGTGCAGCGCTTGCCGAACGGATGGCCGTACTGCCCGGCGAATTGGCCAACACGGCATTCTGCATCGAGCTGGGCCGCTATCTCGTGGGCGAGGCTGGCGTATACCTGACCCGTGTGATCGAGCGGAAGGAAAGCCATGGCGAGGTTTTCCTCATCACGGATGGCGGCATGCATCACCAGCTGGCGGCATCGGGCAATTTTGGCACAGTTGTTCGCCGCAACTATCCGGTGGCGATCGCTACGCGCTTCGATGCTCCGGTCGAGGAGGAGGCAAGTATTGTCGGCTGCCTGTGCACTCCGCTGGATCGTCTGGCTGACAGGGCCGGGTTCCCAAGGGCGCAGGCTGGCGACCTGGTGGCTGTCTTCTGTGCCGGAGCCTATGGCGCTACGGCGAGCCCGATGCACTTCCTTGGCCACGGCCCGGCAGCCGAAATGCTGATCTGATTTGCCGTCCGGCGCCGTGCCCAGTTTCGGGACTGTGGTGCCAAAACGCGCGCAAACCGTGGCGATCCGGTGAGATCACTAACCGGTTGTTCACCCTTTTTGCCGATATTCGGCGGGTGAACGGGCAAGACCGGCAAGGCGAGATGCGGCGACTTTCGCAATCCTTTGTAACTGGCCAGCCCCGCGCAAAGGATGAGTTGATGCCTAAGTTCCGGATATCGCGTCTGTTTGGTGCCTGCGCCTGTGCTGCGCTGGCGTTGGGCGGGTGCGCTTCGGGCGGCAGAAGTCCCACTTTGCCACCAGCTTCCTTCGTGGCGATGCAGGAAGGGCCGGGCGAGGATTACGTGATTGGCCCGCTCGACGAGCTGACAATTTTCGTGTGGCGCAACCCCGAACTGGGGGCCAGCGTTCAGGTGCGGCCGGACGGACGGATTACCACCCCGTTGATCACCGACATGCCGGCCGTGGGCAAAACGCCATCGATGCTGGCCGAGGACGTCAAGCTCCAGCTTTCGCAATATATCCAGGAACCCCTGGTTTCGGTGATCGTCAACAAGTTCGCCGGCACCTTCAGCCAGCAGGTTCGCATCGTGGGCGCGACCGGCAAGCCGGCATCCATTCCCTATCGCGCCAATATGACGGTGCTGGATGCGATGATCGCGGTGGGCGGGCTGTCGGAATTCGCGGCCGGCAACCGGGCGAAGTTGATCCGCTTCGACAAGGAGAGCGGGCGCCAGAAGGAATATGGCCTGCGTTTGGCCGATCTGCTTCGCAAGGGCGAGAGCCGGGCCAACGTGATGCTGATGCCGGGCGACGTGATCATCATCCCTGAAAGCGCGTTCTGAGGTGGCGTTGTGAACGGCCTCGTCGATGAACTGCGGGCTGCGCTGTTCAGCGTGTGGCACCGCCGTTGGCTGGCGCTGGCGCTGGCCTGGGGCGTGTGCCTGCTGGGCTGGCTGGCCGTTGCCGCAGTTCCCAATTCCTATGAATCGAAGGCTCGCATCTTTGTCCAACTGCATGATCCGCTGGCCGAACAGATCGGCATCGGTTCGGGGGATCGCCGCCGTGATATGGAGCGGGTGCGTCAGACCCTGACCAGTGCGGTCAACCTGGAGAAGGTCGTTCGCGCATCATCGCTGGGCGATGGCATCACTACGCCGCGACAGATGGAGCAGGCGGTGCTGGACCTTGGCAAGGCGGTGAAGGTTGTCAGCCAGCAGGAAAACCTGTTCGAGATCACCGCCGTATCGACGGATGGCAACATCTCCGACGCGCAAAGCTCCCGGCTGGCACACGATATCGTGCAGAAGATGATAGACATCTTCCGTGAGGAAAACCTCGCCGGCGGGCGCGGCGAAATGACCGACACCATCGCATTCATGAACCAGCAGCTGGCCGATCGCGAAAAGCAACTCGAAGCGGCCGAGCAGCGCCGGCTGCAGTTCGAGGCAAGGTATCCGGAACTGACGCAGGGCGGGGCGTCGCTGCTCCAACGCATGGAGAGCGCCCGTGCAGATTTGCGCGGCATCGATGCCGATATCGCCGGGGCGCAAAGCGCGCTGGCTGCCATGAACGGGCAGCTGGCCGGAACCCCGGCAACCCTTTCCGGCCCTGGCACGGGCGGGGCTCGCGGTGTGCTTGCCGAAGCGCAGGGGCAATTGGCGAACTTGCGTGGACGCGGGCTGACCGAGAGCCACCCCGATGTTATCGCCGCTCGCAACCAGGTGGCGCAGCTGCGGGCAACGGTGCAGTCCGAAGGGCCGGGGGCAGGCATGCCCAACCCGGCTTATGCCTCACTGCAATCCATCCGGGCGGAAAAGCAGGCCAACCTTCAGGCGCTCCAGGCGCGCCGTTCCGCCACGCAGGCAGACCTCGCCCGGATCGCCGCCCAGCAGGTGGCCAATCCCGAAGTCGCGGCCGAAGCCCAGCGGATCAGCCGCGACTATGATGTGCTGAAGCAGCAGTATGACAAGCTCTTGCAGGACCGCGAGGCGCTGCGTCTGCGCGGGCAGGTGGAGACCGAGCGCAGCGCCGTGAAGTTCCAGGTGATCGATCCGCCCACCACGCCGCGTGCGCCGGTGGCGCCCAATCGCCCCCTGCTGCTGCTGGGCGTGCTGGTGGTGGGCATCGGCGCGGGCATTGCCGCAGCGTTTGCCGCCGGTCAGTTGCGTTCCACCTTTCAAACGACCGCACGGCTGGAAAAAGCCATCGGCCTGCCGGTGCTCGGCGCAATTTCACACACGTTGACGGATAGCGCGCGCGCATTGAAGCGGCAGCGTCTGAAGTACTTCTTCGCAGGTTCTGCGGGGCTGGGCGGGATGTTCGTGCTGCTGCTGGTGGCCGAGATGATCCAGCGCGGCAAGGTGGCGTGAGGGCAGGGCGATGACCGACCAGATCAAGATCCCGCTGCCTTCCTCGGTCGAGCGCGCGAGCATGGGCTTCGACCTTTCGAAGCTTGGCGGGATCGCGAGCCCTGCGAACCTGCCCCCTGATGCGCGCCAGCGCGTGATCTTGCGCGAAATGACCATCGAGCCGGTCTCCGTCTGCGCGCAGGTGGAGACGGTGCCATCCGATGCGCCCCCGGCCGCTGAGCTGCTTGCGGTGCCAGAACTGCCCGGTGCGCCGGCGAGGTTCCGGGAGGTGTTCCATCCGGTCAACCGCAAGCACTTGCGCGCTCAAGGCATGATCGTGCCCGAAGGCAGCGTGACGGCGCTGATGGAGGAGTTCCGCATCGTCAAACGGCAACTGCTGCTGCAGGCGGCGGATCTGGCGCGGGCTGGCATGGGGCCTGCCGCGCGGCGCATACTGATCTGTTCGCCGCTGCCGGGTGAGGGAAAGACTTATTCTGCGGTAAACCTTGCGCTGGCCATCGCAGCCGAAAAGGAAAGCGAGGTCGTGCTGGTCGACGCCGACTTCGCCAAGCCTTCGGTTCTGTCCGCCCTGGGGCTGCCGGGCGGGCCTGGCCTGATGGATGCCCTTGCCGATCCGGCGATCGATGTGGCCGATTGCGTGTTGGGCACAGATATTCCCGGCCTGTGGGTGCTTCCCGCGGGCAACGCCACCAATGCCGATACAGAGTTCCTGGCCAGTTCGCGCACGCGCATCGTGCTGGACCGGCTGACCGAGGGCGCGCCTCACCGGGTGGTGATTTTCGACAGCCCGCCTGCGTTGGCTGCCTCGCCAGCGGCAGAACTGGCGAAATATGTGGGGCAGGCGGTTGTCGTTGCTCGTGCCGATTGCACCGCACAAAGTGCGCTGGAGGATGCGATTTCGCTGCTCTCGGCCTGTCCCAACATCCAGTTGCTGCTTAACGCCACACAGTTTTCGCCATCGGGAAGGCGCTTCGGGTCCTACTACGGGTACAGGGGATAGGAGTGGGCCGAAGAATTGTTACACTGCTTGCCAGCGGAGCTGTAGGCGCATCAGTTTGCCCGTATGCCGCTAGTGCCCAAACCTTGCCCTATGGTGCTGTGGCGGATGCGAGCAGCAGCGGGTCTGAAGTGGGCACAGGCGGCGACGAGGGTATTGCAGGCGGCAAGCGCACCATCCTGCCCGGTGCAAACCGTGGTGGCGGGCGTGAGCGCCTGCGGATCACGCCCTATATCGAAGCGCTTCAGGTGATCAGCGCCGATCTTTCCTCCAATCACGAAGTGCTGACCTGGTCGACTCTTGCCGCCGGGGCCGATGGTCGCATCAAGGGACGTTCGAGCGAGGGCGCCTTTTCCGTGCGCTATGAACGCCGCTTTGACTGGGGCAAGTCCGGCGATGGCGATGTGCTTAGCGGCCTGGTGCGTGGCGGGGTGACGGTTGTGCCCGGCGTGCTTGGTTTCGAAGCTGGCGCGCTGGCAACACGAACTTCGGTGACCGGCAGCGGCGCAAGCCTGCCCGGCAGTTTTGATCGCCAGAGCTCAACCCGGCTCTATTCCGTCTATGCCGGGCCGAGCCTGTCCACCCGCGCCGGTGACGTTGCGATCAAGGGCCATTATCGCGTCGGCTATACGGAAATTGGCGCGAATGCCGGACTTTCAGGTAACGCGACCCAGCCATCGCGCGATCTGTTCGATCATTCGGTGGTGCAGGATGCCGCGGTTCACACCGGCGCGAAGGCGGGCGAATTGTTGCCGGTGGGGATCGGCGCAGGGGCCGGCTGGCTGCGCGAGGACATCTCCAATCTCGATCAGCGCGTGGACGATTTCCACGCCCGCGCCGATGTGAGCCTGCCGGTGGGTAACGATATCGCGCTGGTAGGCGGAGTTGGGTACGAGAACCTGCAGATATCCAGCCGCGATGTGCTGCGTGATGGCGCGGGCCAGCCGGAAGTGGGCGATGATGGGCGCTATGTGACCGACAAGGCCGCACCCCGCCAGATCGCTTATGAAACCGCAGGCCTGATCTGGGATGCGGGCGTAACCTGGCGGCCCAGCCGCCGCACCGCGCTGGAAGCGCATGTCGGCTGGCGTTATGGCGGGACCACGGCCTATGGCTCGTTCGGCTGGATGCCCAGCCGCCGGACCACGATCAGCGTTGCGGTCTATGATTCCATGTCCGGCTTTGGCGGGCAGATCAATCGCGCCCTGGTGGCTTTACCGAGCGATTTCCTGGTGCAGCGCGATCCGGTGAGCGGCGATATCAATGGCTGCGTGGTCAGTCTGAAGCAGGGCGCCTGCCTTACCGGCGCAATCGGCGCGGCACGTTCCGGCACGTTCCGCGCTCGGGGGATCACGGCCAGCTATGCCACCGAGATCGGCGGTTTTGGTACCGGCGTTGCGACCGGATACGATCGCCGCAAGTTCATTGCCGCACAAGGCACGATTCTGGCCGCAGCCAATGGCGTGACAGACGAGAACGCCTGGCTTTCGGCGTGGTTCAATGGCCGCCTGGCGCGGCATACCACGTTCAACACTTACGTATTCGGCACCTGGTATCGCACCGGGCTGGCTCCCGAAACCCAGGGCAAGGCATTCGGCGCGAGCGGTGCCGTGACCCATTCGTTTGACCGCCATCTATCGGCCAATGCGGCGATTTCCGTGACAGGGATCGAGCGCGAGCTGGCCGAGGATATCTGGAACGCGTCCGCCGTGCTCGGCGTGCGCTACTCGTTCTGAACGGGAACAGGAGACTTCCATGTACGATGAATTCTATGGCTTCACCGGCCGCCCGTTTCAGCTCACGCCGGACGCGGCTTTCTATTTTGAAAGCCTGACGCACCGCAAGGCGCTGTCCTATCTGGGCTATGGCCTGGCGCAAGGCGAGGGCTTCATTGTCATCACCGGCGAAGTGGGGGCGGGCAAGTCCACCCTGGTCGCCCACCTGATGGCCACGATCGATCCACACCGGCTGACGGCAGCGCAAGTGGTCACTTCGGCGCTTAATGCCGATGAGATCATCCATGTCGTTGCCCAGTCTTTCGGCCTGATGATCGAGGGACATGACAAGGCTTCCGCGCTTGCCGCGATCGAGGGCCTGCTGCACGCCGAGGCGCGGGGCGGGCGGCGATGCCTGCTGGTGGTGGACGAGGCCCAGAACCTTTCGATCGAGGCGATCGAGGAACTGCGGATGCTGTCCAACTTCCAGCTGGGCGCGCAGCCGCTGTTGCAAACTCTGCTGCTGGGCCAGCCGGAATTCCGCGACCTGCTTCAATCCAGCACCGAGCTGGAGCAGCTGCGCCAGCGGGTGATTGCCACGCACCACCTTGATGCGATGGAGGCGGACGAAATCCGTCCCTATGTCGAACATCGCCTGAAGCTGGTGGGCTGGCAGGGACGCCCCGAAATTGCCGACGAGGTCTATCCGGCGCTCTATCAGGCCAGCGGCGGCGTGCCGCGCCGGATCAACCAGATCGCCAATCGTCTGTTCCTGATGGGCTCGGTCGAAGCGGCCGACCGGCTGGACGGTGAATTGTTCGCACGTGTGTTGGCCGAAGTGGTGACCGATACCGGGTTGGCACCGGCCCGCGCCGCTGTGGCGGCAAGGCCGGCGGTGAACGCGGATTCGGCTCCGATGGCTCTGGCGCCTGTCGTTGCGCCGCCAGCCCCTCCGGCCGATGCGGTGCCATTTTCCGAAATGAAGGCCGCACTGGCCGAGCGTGACGCCCTGATCGCGGAACTGCAGCAGGCGGTGATCGAATTGGCCAACCATGTCGAACATCAGCCGGCCCCCGCGCCGGCAGTGCCGCAGGCCGAACTCGCCGCGCTGGCGCAGCGGCTGACCGCGATGGAAGCGCGCATGGTGGAACAGGAAGCTAGCGTAAAACGTTCGCTTGCCATGTTGATCGAGTGGCTGGAAGCCGACCAGAAGGCCGCTGCCTGATCGGCCGGACGGGGGTTTTCGTGACGATTGCCAACGGCCTTTCGGTCGATGTCGAGGAATGGTTCCAGGTTGGCGCGTTCGAGCGCGTGATCGACCCTGCCGAGTGGGACGGCCTTGCCTCTCGCGTGGAGGATAATTGCGCCCGCATTCTCGATCTTTTTGCTGCCGCCGATGCGCGAGGTACCTTCTTTACCTTGGGCTGGATTGCCCGGCGCCATCCGGCGCTGGTGCGGCGCATCCGCGAGGCGGGGCACGAGATCGCCAGCCATGGCCTGGCCCATGCCCGCGTTTTCACGTTGGGGGCGCAAGGGTTCGCCGGCGATCTGGCGGAAAGCCGCAAGGCCCTGGAGGATGCGGCAGGCACGGCGATTGCAGGATATCGCGCACCCAGCTTCTCGATAGACGCACGCACCCCGTGGGCGTTCGAGGTGCTGGCCGAACAGGGCTATGCGTATTCATCCAGCGTGGCTCCGGTGGCGCACGATCACTATGGCTGGCGCGAGGCGCCGCGTTTTACCTTTCGCCCGCTGGCAGATAGCCCGCTGGTGGAAATTCCGGTGACCACTGCCACGGTGGGGCGGCGGCGGTTGGCGGCTGGCGGCGGCGGGTTCTTTCGCGTGTTGCCTTATGCCTTTTCGCGGTGGGCGATCAGCCAGGTGAACGCCCAAGGTCGTCCGGCGGTATTCTATTTCCACCCCTGGGAGATCGATCCCGGCCAGCCGCGCGTTGCCC
>CAZVHM010000001.1:59567-89647 GCA_964627175.1 uncultured Novosphingobium sp.
CTTGCACGGGCGCGATCTTGCCCCACGATCGAATTGCGGGGTGGCGCGTTGCCCCCGGTTGCAGGCCAGTGGCGCCATCAGACTACTTCCCATGCCGGCTTCATTGCTGCTCTGTCCGAGACGGACGATGCCCAATTGCTCGCGATCCCGCGCAAGCAGCGGGCCGAGGTCAGGAAGGGTCTGGAGCAGGGGCTCACGGTAACCACCGGCAGCGGCCCCCATGAGCGGGCGGCGCACTATGCGGTCTATGCCGACAGCGTGCGCAACCTTGGCACCCCGGTATTTCCCAAGGCCTTGTTTGACGCGGTGCTGGACCGGCTTGACAAACATGCCGACATTCTGACCGTGCGTGACGGGGGGCAGCCGGTCGCGTCAGTGCTGTCGTTGTATCATCGCGGCGCGGTCATGCCCTACTGGGGCGGCGGCACAAGGGCGGCGCGGCCCTTGCGAGCCAATGACCGGATGTATTTCGAACTCATGCGCCATGCTCGTTCGCGCGGTTGCACCCGGTTCGATTTCGGCAGATCGAAGGTTGGTTCCGGCGCTTACCATTTCAAGCGCAACTGGGGCTTCACGCCCGAACCCCTTGCATATGCGGTGTGGACCGCGCCCGGCGAGCGCCCGCGCGATGCCGATCCGACCAGCGCCCGCCATGAGGCATTGATCGCGGCCTGGCGGCGCTTGCCCCTTGGCCTGGCCAACCTGATTGGTCCGTGGATCGCACGAGGGCTGGGATAGGCATGAGCGAGATCCTGTTCCTTTCGCACCGCATTCCCTTTCCCCCTGACCGGGGGGACAAGATTCGTTCGCATCACATATTGAAACGGCTGGTGGAAATCGCGCCGGTTCATGTCGCCACGTTTGCGGATGATAGTGGGGATGCGGCCTACGAGGTCGATCTTGCGCTCTGCGCGGCGTCCTATCGTCTTGTTCGCCGCTCACGTCCGCTGGCGCTGGCTGGTCTAGCTGCGCTCGCCACCGGGCGCCCGGTCAGCCTTGCCGCCTTCCACGACCGCCGCTTGGCGGCCTACGTGGCCGAAACCCTGAAGCAGCGGCCGATCTCCACCATCTTCGTGTTTTCCGGCCAGATGGCGCAATATGTGCCGGAAACTTTCACCGGGCGGGTGATCGTCGACTTCGTCGATGTGGATTCGGCCAAGTTCGAAGCCTATGCCGATGAAGCGCGCAGCCCCATGCGCTGGGTGCATGGCCGTGAGGGGAGGCTTCTTGCGGCAGAGGAAGGGCGCATTGCGGCGCGAGCCGATGCCAGTCTGCTCGTTTCGACAGAAGAGGCCACGCTGTTCTCCACCCGCCTTGCATCAGCGCACCGCGCTCGTGCCCAAGTGTGGGCGCTGGGCAACGGCATCGATACCGTGCAGTTCGATCCGGCGCTGGTTGCGCCCGAACCGCGCCTTGCAGCGCTGGCTGGCCCGCCACTGATCTTTACCGGGCAGATGGATTATCCGCCCAACGTGGCCGCGGTGGTTCGCGCGGCAACGCGGATCATGCCGCTCATCCGGCGGGCCGTGCCCGAGGCGACGTTTCATGTCGTGGGCCGCAAACCCGTAGCCGAAGTGCGGGCGCTCGAAGGGGTGAACGGCACCTGCGTCTGGGGCCGGGTGGAAGATGTCCGGCCTTGGTTGAAGGGCGCGGACCTTGCGCTCGTGCCGCTTCACATTGCGCGGGGGGTGCAGAACAAGGTGCTGGAAGCGATGGCCATGGCCCTGCCGGTGGTCGTCAGCCCGCAAGCGGCCACGGGCATACCTGCCGTGGCCGCGCGCGATCTTGCCGTGGGCCACAGCGATCAGGATTTGGCGGAAGCAGCCATCTTCCTCCTTCAGAACCGGCCTGCTGCGCGCCAGATCGGGCTTGCGGCCCGCCGCTTCGTGGAACACGAACACAACTGGGACGCAGTTTTGGCCCCGTTGGCCGGGTTGGTCGGCATGCAGCCGGGCGCTCGTCGTCATGCCGCCTGAACCGGTCTCGGCCACGCAGCCGCTGGCAACGATCCCGGATACGGGCCCCGCACAAGGCCTGCCGGCGCAGTGGCGGCGGCCGCTTGCCGCGCTGGGGGCAGTCGCGCTCGCTCAGTTCCTCATTTTCGGGCAGGATTGGCGCAACATGGCCGCGCAGTGGTGGAACTCTTCCACTTATGCCCACATTCTGCTGATCCCGCCGGTGCTGGCTTGGCTGGTGTGGCAGCGCTGGCCGCAATTGCGCTTGCTGTCGCCCTCGCCGTGGTGGCCGGGCGCGGCGTTGTTCGCACTGGCGCTGCTAGGTTGGATGCTGGCCGCCGCCACCGGCCTTTCGCTGCTTCGCCATGCGGCGGCTGTCGCCATGCTGGGCGCAACGGTTTTGGCCCTACTAGGGCCACGGGTAGGATACGGGCTGGCGTTTCCGCTCGGCTATATGGGATTTCTCGTGCCGTTCGGGGATGAACTCATTCCCCCCCTGCAGACCGTTACCGCAATACTGACCATCGGTCTTGTCCAGCTTTCTGGCATTCCCGCAGCAATTGACGGCGTATTCATCGATACGCCCGCCGGATTGTTCGAGGTTGCCGAGGCTTGCTCGGGCGTCAAGTTCCTGATTGCGATGGTCGCCTTCGGGGTGCTTGCGGCCCATCTCTGTTTTACCAGCCTGCTCCGCCGGGCCACTTTTGTCGCGCTCTGCGTGGTCGTGCCGGTGCTTGCCAACGGGGGGCGAGCCTGGGGCACGATTGCCATCGCGCAGTCAAAGGGCGTGGAATGGGCCAGCGGGTTCGACCATGTGATCTATGGCTGGTTCTTCTTTGCCGCCGTGATTGGGTTGGTCATCACCGCTGGCTGGCGTTTTTTTGATCGGCGGCCAGATGACCCGTTGATCGACCCGGTGGCGATCCAGTCCTCGTCGCTGCTGGCCCGCCTTGCCCGGCGGCGAATTGCGATGCCGTTGGCGCTGTTCCTGCTGCTGGCGCTGCCGCTTGCGGGACAGGGCTGGGCCAGCACGGCCGAGCGGCTGGCAGCGCCGTTGCCGGGGCAGATCCACTTGCCTGATGTGCCGGGCTGGCAGCGGGTCGACTATGCTCCGCAGATAGCTTGGCAGCCGCGTGCAAGCGGCGCAGACCACCGGCTGATGGGGCGCTATGCCGATAGCCGGGGGCGAACGGTGGATGTGTTCGTGGCGCTCTATTCCGGTCAGTCCGACGGGCGCGAGGCTGGCGGGTTCGGGGAAGGGGCGCTGCCGCCTGATACCGGCTGGGCCTGGCTGGCTGCCGGTGCTCCTGCCCCCGGCGGGCGATCAGAGCGCCTGCTTGGCAATGGCCGGGTGGAACGGGTGGCCGAAACCTATTATCGCACGGGCGCGGTACTGACCGGATCCAACTTGCGCCTGAAGTTGGCCAACATGGCGGACCGGCTGCGCCTGCGGGCCCGGCCAACCACGCTGCTGATCCTTTCCTCCGAAGCGTCATCTTCCACGCTGGAGCCGGCGCAGGCGGTTGTGGCCTTCCGTTCTGCCACGGGTCCACTCGGTCCGTGGATGGACCGCATGGCGCAGGTGCGATAGGCGGCTTGGTGAATGTGCGGGATTGCAGGCCTTTACCATTTGACCACGCCCAAGCCGATCGACCCGCCGCGGATCGAGCGGATGTGCGATGCACTGATCCACCGCGGTCCCGATGGCGGCGGGGTGTGGACTGCGCCGGGTATTGGCCTTGGTCATCGCCGGCTGTCGATCATCGATGTGGCTGGTTCGCGCCAGCCGATGGCCAGCGCCGATGGCCGGGCAATGCTGGTCTTCAATGGCGAGATCTATAATTACCGCGAACTGCGGGCCGAGTTGAAGGCTCTAGGCGCCACCTTCCGCACCGATGGCGATAGCGAGGTCATCCTGGCGGCATGGCAGCACTGGGGGGTGGAATGCCTGATGCGCCTGTCGGGCATGTTTGCTTTCGCGATCTATGATCTGGCCCAGCGGAGCCTGTTTCTCGCCCGTGACCGGGTGGGGGTCAAGCCGCTGTTTCTCGCGCCGCTGAGCGACGGCAGCCTTGCCTTCGCCTCGGAACTGAAAGGCCTTCTGGCGCACCCGTTGCTCCGGCGCGAGCTCGATCCCCTGGCCGTCGAAGACTATCTGGCCTGGGGCTATGTGCCCGATCATCGCTCCATCCTGAAGGGTGTCGAAAAGCTGCCGGCCGGGCACTACCTGCTGCTGCGCCACAATGCTCCGATGCCTCGGCCGGTTCGCTGGTGGGACATCTCGTTCGCCGAACGCCACTGCGGCAAGCCCGCGGATCTGGAAGCCGAACTGGTTCATCTCCTGCGGCAGGCAGTATCTTCGCGGATGGTGGCTGATGTACCGTTGGGGGCGTTCCTGTCCGGCGGGGTGGACAGTTCCAGCGTGGTAGCGCTGATGGCCGAGGCCAGCGTGGACAAGGTGCGCACCTGTTCGATCGGGTTCGAAGAGGCGGCTCTGGATGAGACCACCTATGCCGAGCAGGTCGCCCGCCGCTTCGGTACCGAGCACTGCAGCCGTCTCGTTTCGCCGGATGATTTCGGCCATGTCGATACGCTCGCGGCGATGTTCGACGAACCCTTTGCCGATGCCTCTGCGCTGCCGACCTGGCGGGTGTGCCAGCTGGCGCGAGAGAGCGTCACCGTTGCCCTTTCGGGCGATGGCGCAGACGAAGCTTTGGCAGGATATCGCCGCCATCGTTTTCACCACGCGGAAGACCGGATGCGCCGCTTCTTGCCGCAAGCCGTGCGTGGTCCGCTGTTCGGGGCGCTGGGTTCGATCTATCCCAAGGCCGATTGGGCGCCTCGGCCACTGCGGGCCAAGTCGACCCTGCAATCGCTCGCCACTTCGAGCGAGGAGGGCTACGCCCAAGCGCTGGCCGTCGTTCCTGTGGAGCAGCGCCATGCGCTTTACAGCGCCTCGTTTCGCGCCCGGCTTGGCGGCTATCGGGCCGAACGCCCGCTTATCGAATTGATGGAAAGGGCGCCTGCACGCAGTGGACTGGATCGGGCGCAATATGCCGATCTCGCCTTCTGGTTGCCGGGCGACATCCTGACCAAGGTGGATCGCACTTCGATGGCCGTGAGCCTGGAAGCACGCGAACCTCTGCTGGATCATCGCCTGCTGGAATTCGCCGCCCGGCTGCCGGAAGGCCTGCGCATCCGGCAGGGCCAAGGCAAGTGGCTGATGAAGCAGGCCATGCGCCGCTATCTGCCCGAGCCGATCCTGTTCCGGCCCAAGCAGGGGTTCGTGACCCCGATCGCGCAGTGGTTCCGCGGGCCGCTCGCCGATGCCGCACGCGGCATCGCATCGGCAACCGCATTGGCGCGCACCGGATGGTTCGACGGCGGGGTGATCGGCTCCATCGCGGAGCATCACATCGCCGGGCGGGCCGACCATTCTCGCCTCCTGTGGCAATTGCTGATGCTCGATCGTTCGCTCACCCGGCTCGGACTTGCCTGAATTTGCCTGTGGGAAGATGGTAAGCAGTTCTTAAACGATTGCCCCTAGAACCAGCGTCATGGGCAATCCGGGCGGATAAATGCGCAAGCATCGCAACCTCTACGTCGCAATGGCCGCGTTCGCGACCTACGCGCTCGCGTGGACGTTGTTTGCTGCGCCGATCGACCAGGGTTACTGGAATGTCCGGTACTTCCTGACCGAACGACCCGCTTCGCCATCCACTGTGGTGGTCAAGCTGGATCGTGGGGACGGGGGCGCCGAAAGCAGCGCGGATTATTATGCTGAAGTCTTGCGCACCCTTCGCGCCAGCGCGCCACGGCATGTGTATCTCGATGCCGAGGTCCAGCGGGGCAGTCCTGCTCTGGCTGCGGAACTTCGCTCTTGGGGCAAAAGTATTTCGCTGGTTGCTCGGCACAATCAGGCCAACAACGCCCGCGGGGATTTCGCGGGAACCGAACTGCGCTTCCCCGATCCGGCGCTGATCGGAACCACCGAAGTCCTTGTTTCCGGGTTCCGTGCGAATTTCTGGAAATACGTGACGACCGCGCCCTGTGCCTTTCAGGTGGGGGGGCGCACTTATCGTTCGCTCGCCGCATCGCTGGCAGGGCTGAATTGTGAAGGCGGGCATATCCGTCCGGACTTCTCACTCGATCCAGCCACCGTTCGGCAGGTCAGCGCCGAGGCGCTGGTGGCCGGGACGGAGGATCCGCAGGCTTTCTCCGGTAGCACAGTCATCCTGTCGACCTCTGCTACTGCCCAGTCGGGTACGCTGGGCTATTTCGGGCATCGTCAGCAACCACTGGTGATGTTCGATCTCGCTTCGGCGGAAAGCGGGAGTCCGCATCCTTTCATCGAATGGAGTTTCGAGATCCTGCTGGTGCTGTTCGCCGCCGTGGTGATCCTCGCCCAGCGTATCCGGAACAAATGGTTCCGGTGGACCGGCTATGGCACTGGCGCGGCCATCGCGCTGTTGGGGCCTGTGGTGTTCGAACATCATGGCAGGCTTGTCGCGGCTGGCAGCACCTGCGTGATCATGGGGGTGTTCGCGGCTTGGCGGCTCTGGTCCCGCTGGCGCCAGCGGGTGACAGAGACGGGCAACTCTGGCCTGCCCAACTTCGTAGCGCTCGGCAAGCAGAAGATCCCGCCCGGTTTCAACCTCGTGGTCGCGGTGATCAGCCGCTACGAGGAATTTCTCGCAACCCTGCCCACGGAACTGCATGGCGAATGCGCCCGCCAGATCGCGCGGCGCTTTTCGGTCGGCTGCCGCACCGGCGAAATCTATCACGGCGAGGGTGGGCATTTCGCGTGGATCGAGCAGGACCACGGCGCCGATGACCAGCTTGAGCACTTCGAAGGGTTGAAGGCGCTGTTTTCCGCTCCCTTGCTGGTGGGCGGACACATGTTCGATACCAACGTCCACTTCGGCATCGATCGCAATGCGCAGTTCGACACCCCGACCCGGCTCAACACCGGGCTGGCCAGCGCCGCCGATGCGCTGAAGAACGGGCGGACGATCGAACAATTCGAGGCCAACCGGCTGGCTAATGCGCCTTGGGAACTTTCCCTGTTGGCGCGGATCGACGAGGGAATGCGCAACGGCGACATCTGGCTCGCCTACCAGCCGCAGTGGGACTATGGTGAAAACCGCATCAGCGGTGCCGAGGCTTTGATCCGTTGGAACGATCCGGTGCGCGGACCGATCCGCCCGGACGAATTCATCCTCCAGGCGGAACGTGCCGGGCGGATCGATGCGCTGACCTATTGGGTGCTGGAACAGGCGATCACCTCGGCCGAAGCGATGAACGTGCTGGGCAGCCGTTTCCAGATGAGCGTTAACCTCTCGGCTCAACTGGTTGACAAGCCTTCACTGATCAGCGCCACGGCTGAAATTGTCCGCCGTCGCGGGATTGATTGTACGCTGCTCACCATCGAGGTGACTGAAACCGCCAGCGTTTATAACCGGCCGGCCGCCATCCGGAATCTGCAGGCTTTGCGAGGTATGGGATTCCGCCTCTCGATCGATGACTTCGGCACGGGCGAGGCTTCTCTGTGCTACCTGGCCGACTTGCCAAGCGATGAGCTCAAGCTCGATCGCCGGTTCGTTTCCCGCATGACCAGCAGCGAACGCGACCGCAAGATCGTCCAGAGCACGATTGGTCTGGCCCATGCGCTCGACCAGATCGTGGTGGCAGAAGGGATTGAGGATATCGCCACGTTCGACTTGCTCCGGCGGCTCGGCTGCGATGTCGGGCAGGGCTATTATATCGGCCGCCCGGAAAGTTTCGAACAACTCCGGGCACGGTACCTCTCCCTCGGGCCCGATGGTCTAAGGACGTTTACGACTTGTTAACCATGTAGATCGCGGTTAACCATAAGCCTCCATTTGATGGAGGCAAAACATGATCACCGCTTGGAGCGATTGGTTCTGGACTGTTATTCTCGGCGATTGATCGCTGAATTTCCGCGGTTTTTTGCACTCAATGCAATGATCTCGGAGGGGGAATAAAACAGACTGGGTCGATTCGGATAGTTAACGCCTTTTTGAGGCGATAACGGGTCCCAAAACGCGAAACAGGCCCCGGCGGGTAACTGCCGGGGCTTTTTCTTATCCGCAAATGGTCGATGCGCTCAATCTTCGCCGTGGCCTAGCGCAAGATATTCGTGGCTTTGCATTTCCATCAGCCGGCTGACGGTGCGATCGAACTCGAAGCGGCCGTCTCCGGCTGCGTAAAGCTCGTCGGGAGCAGCATCGGCTGCGGCAATCAGCTTGACCCGATGTTCGTAAAGGGCGTCAATCAGAGTTACGAAGCGCGCCGCCTCGTTGCGCTGATCGGGGCCCAGGCGCGGGATCCCCACTACAATGACGGTATGATAAGCCTGTGCAATGGCAAGATAGTCCGCCGCACCGCGTGCTTCGCCGCAGAGCCGCTTGAAGCTGAACACGGCGACGCCCTTCAGGCTCTTGGGAACGAACAGTGTTCGGCCGCCGCCCACGGTCAGTTCGGCCGATGGTACATGTGCGCTGTCTTCAGGCGGATAGTCAGTCAACCGGAAGAACGCTTCGCGGGCCTGGGCTGTTGCGGCATCGCCAAGCGGCATGTGCCAGGTGGCCATGCCGGCCAGGCGGTCCAGTCGATAGTCGGTTGGGCCGTTCAGTGTCAGCACATCAAGCTGTCTCTCGATCAGCGCGATAAACGGCAGGAAATGCTCACGGTTGAGGCCGTCCTTGTACAGTTCGGACGGAGCGCGGTTGGATGTGGTGACAACAGTCACCCCTTCGTTGACGATCAACGCCGTGAACAGCCGGCTCATGATCATCGCGTCGGCGCTGTTGTTGACGACCATCTCGTCGAAGGCGAGGACTTTCAGCCCTTTGGCAAGCGCTGCTGCCACAGGGGGGATGGGATCGCCGCTTTCCTTCTTGCGCTCCTCGCGAAGAAGGGCGTGCACTTCCAGCATGAAGGAGTGGAAGTGGACCCGGCGTTTTGCGGCAATCGCCAGCGTGTCGTGGAACAAGTCCATCAGCATCGATTTGCCGCGACCGACTCCGCCCCACATGTAAATCCCGCGCGGCGGCGACGGGGGTTTGCGACGGCGCAGGCGGCTCATCAGTCCGGCAGATGCAGGCTCGGTGCTTTCCAGTTGCTCCTGCAGCCGGGCAAGATGTTCTGCGGCGGCGGCCTGTTCGGGGTCGGGGCGCAACTCACCTGCGGCCAACAGCGCGCGATAGCGCGCAACCAGGCCGCTCATTTCCGGCTTGGCTTGCGGACGGTGCCGGTAAACGAGGCGACCAGACGATCGTTCTGCATCATCAATCCACGCAGGAACACCAGCCGCCCCGTTTCACGCAGCACTTCCGTAACCGCTTCAAGCTCATGGCCAATCTGGCCCGACCCGATGAACTGGCAGCTTGTGTCCAGCGTAACCGAGCGAGCGAGGTGATCGCCGAGGACCAGTCTGCCCGCGGCGAATAGCGACATGTCGATCATCGACAGGATCACCCCGCCATGCACGGCGCCGTTCAGGTTGGCGTGGCGATGTTCGGTCTGCAGCCGCAGGCGAACCGCATTGTCACCGTCCCGGCGGACCAGCATTTGCCCAATCGCATGGCCGTTGAAACTGCTCTGATCGGACACGTACCATTTTGCCCAGCCCGGGTTGGCCGGGTCGGGTTCATGCACGAAATGAACTGGGTTTTCCTCGCTCACGTCAGATGTGGCGTTCGGCCTGCATCTTCTTGATCTCGGCGATCGCGCGTGCCGGGGAAAGCCCCTTGGGGCACACATTGGCGCAGTTCATGATCGTGTGGCAGCGATAAAGCCGGAACGGATCTTCCAGTTCATCAAGCCGTTCGCCGGTCATTTCGTCGCGGCTGTCGGCCAGCCAGCGATATGCCTGCAGCAGGATCGCTGGGCCGAGGAACTTGTCGGAGTTCCACCAGTAGCTCGGGCACGAGGTCGAGCAGCAAGCACAGAGGATGCACTCGTAAAGGCCGTCGAGCTTTTCGCGCTGTTCAGGGCTCTGCAGGCGTTCCTTGCCCGAAGGCGTGGTGGAAACGGTTTGCAGCCACGGCCGGATGGAGGCGTACTGCGCATAGAAGTGGGTGAAGTCCGGAACGAGATCCTTGATCACTTCCATGTGCGGTAGCGGCGTGATGCGGATTTCGCCCTTCAGATCCTCAATCGCCGTGGTGCAGGCCAAGCCGTTGCGGCCATTCATGTTCATTGCGCAGGATCCGCAGATCCCTTCGCGGCACGAACGGCGGAAGGTGAGGGTGGGATCGATCTCGTTCTTGATCTTGATGATCGCGTCGAGAACCATCGGGCCGCACTGGTCGAGATCAATCTCGAAGGTGTCGTAGCGCGGGTTCTCGCCGCTGTCCGGATCGTAGCGATAGACCTTGAACGTCTTCGCCTTCGTTGCGCCCTCGGCCTTGTGCTGCCGGGTCTTGCCCGTGATCTTGCTGTTCGCGGGGAGGGTGAAGGTCGCCATGCTCGCTATCCGTCCGAAATGAGGTTTGTTTCCCTCTAGCGATTCGGCGCCGGAGGGCAAGGGTGTCCTGTCGGGAACCCGCCTTCAAACTGGAAGCGGCGCGGACAGGAAACCTGCCGCGCCGCTTGCCTGGGCTAACTGGAGGCTCGCGCCTCTGCGCTGATTACTGCCCGAAAGTCCGCTGCCACCAGCCGCGACGCGCAGGGTCGGCTTCCTCGGCGCCATCGGCTTCGGTTGCCGAAGTATCGCCGGCATCGACCGACGTGTCCTCGGCTGCGGGGGCTACTTCCGTCACTTCCGTATCATCGGCCGGCGCCTTGGCTGCCGCAGGGGCAGCCTTCTTGCGGGTGCGCTTGGGCTTGGCCGGCGCTTCCTCGGTCACAGCGGCTTCGGGTGCAGCTTCCGCCGGTGCCTCGGCTGCCGCAGGTGCAGCCTTCTTGCGGGTGCGCTTGGGCTTGGCCGGCGCTTCCTCGGCGGCGGGCTCAGGCGCGATGGCCTCAGCCTCGGTCGCGGTCAAAGGTGCTTCGGCTTCGGCTACCTTCTTGCGACGAGTACGCTTGGGCTTGACCGGCGCTTCTTCGGCAGGGGCCTCAGAAGCTGAAACCTCGACGAGCGGGGCTTCTGGGGCAGCAGGTTCTGCCGGAGCTTCGCTGACCGGCGCGGCTTCGCCTTCGCCTTCGCCACCTTCATCGGCTTCGCCTTCATCACCGACCTGGCCTTCGCCATGTTCGCCACGGTTGCGACCTCCGCGCCGACGACGACCGCGACGGCGGCGCTTGCGCGGACCATCTTCGCCGCCATTATCATCTGCACCTTCGCGTTCACCGGGTTCGCCCTCGTCGGCGTCAGCTTCGCCATCAGTGCCTTCAGCTTCGCTGTCGCCCTCAGCTTCGCCGTCTTCGCTCCCGGATTCGCCGCGGTCACGGTTCCGGCCGCCACGACGGCGCTTGCGCCGCTTGCGGCGTGAGCCACCTTCGCCGTCCTCGTCCTCGACCTCGTCACGTGAGCGACGTTCGCCGCGCGACTCGGTTTCTTCCTCGATCAGCTCGTCTTCGTCCTCTTCGAACTGCAGATCGTCTTCAGGTTCGATGATCGGTTCGAACTTGGGCAGCGAGGTCGGGCGCGGACCGGACGATCCGACGCGCATCTTCGCGCCTTCGTTTTCACCTTCGGGGATGACCTCGACGCGCACGCCGTAGCGGTGTTCGATCTCCTGCAGGTCGGCGCGCTTGGCGTTGAGCACGTAGACGGCCGCTTCTTGGGAAGCGAACAGCGAGATGATGGTGCCCTTGCCCTTTGCTGCCTCATCCTCGATCAGACGCAGCGCTGAGAGGCCGGCGCTCGACGCGGTGCGGACCAAGCCCGAACCATCACAGTGCGGGCAAGTGCGGGTGGTGGCCTCGAGCACGCCGGTACGAAGCCGCTGACGGCTCATCTCCATCAGGCCGAAGCCCGAAATACGGCCGACCTGAATGCGCGCCCGGTCGTTCTTGAGCGCTTCCTTCATAGCCTTCTCGACCTTGCGGACGTTCGAGCCGTATTCCATGTCGATGAAGTCGATCACCACAAGGCCGGCCATGTCGCGCAGGCGCAACTGGCGAGCGATCTCGCGGGCGGCTTCAAGATTGGTGCTGAGTGCGGTTGCCTCGATCCCGTGTTCCTTGGTGGAGCGGCCCGAGTTGATGTCGATCGAAACCAGCGCTTCGGTCGGATTGATCACCAAGTAGCCGCCGCTCTTCAGCTGCACGACCGGATCGTACATTGCGGTCAGCTGGTCTTCGGCGCCATAACGCTGGAACAATGGCACCGGATCGGAATAGGCCTTCACCCGGCGCGCGTGGCTGGGCATCAGCAGCTTCATGAAGTCGCGCGCGGCGCGGTATCCAGCTTCGCCTTCGACAACCACTTCCTCGATGTCGCGGTTGTAGATGTCACGGATCGCGCGCTTGATCAGGTCGCTGTCGGAATGAATTACCGCCGGAGCGGATGACTTCATCGTGTTTTCGCGGATTTCGTCCCACAGTCGGGCGAGATAATCGAAGTCGCGCTTGATTTCGGTCTTGGTGCGCTGCAGCCCGGCCGTCCGGACGATGCAGCCCATCGACTTCGGCAGGTCCATTTCCGAAATGATCGACTTCAGGCGCTTACGATCTGCGGCTGAGCTGATCTTGCGAGAAATCCCGCCGCCATGGCTCGAATTCGGCATCAGCACGCAATAGCGGCCGGCAAGGCTGAGATAGGTGGTCAGCGCCGCGCCCTTGTTGCCGCGTTCTTCCTTCACGACCTGGACCAGCAGCACCTGGCGGCGGTGGATGACATCCTGGATCTTGTAGCGCCGGCGCAGGGCCATGCGCTTGGCGCGCAGTTCATCGGCTTCCTTCGCATGACCGCGACCACGGTCACCGCCCTGACGGCGGCGGCCATGGCGGCGCGGCTGCTCGTCGCCTTCTCCTTCGGCGGCCTCCTCATTGTCGTGGTCGAAGCCGTCTTCGACATGCCCTGCCTCGATGGTCGCCACATCGTCCTTTTCGGAGGTGTCGATCTCGGTCACGCCGCCGAAGTCATCTTCGTCGTGGTGATCGTGCGATGTGCCGGCCAGATCGTCGGCCAGGGTTTCACCTAGCTCGTCGTCGCCAACGAAGTCCTCCTCGCCCTCGGCAACCGCGCGAAGCGCTGCTTCTTCCTCGGCGTGGGCGGCCTCTTCGGCCAGCAGGCGCTCGCGATCCTCCTTGGGGATCTGGTAGTAATCGGGGTGGATTTCGCTGAATGCGAGGAACCCGTGACGGTTGCCACCGAAATCAACGAATGCCGCCTGAAGCGACGGTTCGACGCGAGTTACCTTGGCGAGATAAATGTTGCCCTTGATCTGCTTGTGTTCGGCAGATTCAAAGTCGAATTCCTCAATCCGGTTGCCCTTCAGCACCGCCACCCGGGTTTCTTCCGGGTGGCGCGCATCGATAAGCATGCGCGTGGTCATCAAATAATCTCCAGGCGCGCCGCAGCCGTGCCGAAAGCAGCAGGCGGGCGCGTTTGTTCAATAAGCCCCCGCGGCGGTCCGAACGGAGCGGGGCGCGCCAAGGGGCAGGGGTGGTTGTGGTGGGTGTGACTGCAGGGCGGGAAGGGCGCGGCGAATCCGAACGCGCCAGGGATCGCAATCCGATGTGCGACCCGTTCGCTATGCTGCGCACCACCACCCCGTGGGGTTCTGGTGAACAGGACAGCGAACAACTTCTCATACCAGCATCAACTCGATTTGGGCCGGACGCTTCAGCTGCTCCGGTCTTGCCGGGTGGTTCCTGCTCGATCGCTCCAAAAAGCAGGGCTTCGGCCAGATGTGGCGCATGAAGCCGTGCGGGAGGACCGTGGCAGGCCTGCCTCGGGAAAATCTGCGTAGCATCGGTTTGGCGTGGCGGCAAGAATCTTGCGTCATCTGCCGCGACGGCGCAGTGCGATGCGCTGAAGTGGCTTGAGGCATAGCCGTTTTGGTCACCGAATACATTGCGACATAGCGGCCGAGGCCTTAACCAGCTCTGCATGAGCCGCCCGGTAGCGCCCCGCATACTGCCTCTGGTCCTGTTGCTGTTGGCGCCCGTGGTGGTCTTTGCGGCGATGGTTGCGGCGGATCGCCTGTCGGGCGCCAGTGGTCGTGGGCGCGACTACGTAATGCGCCTTGTGCTGCCCGCATCCGGCGGCGAAGTGGGGCTGCCACCCATCGAAGGGCCTCTGGATGCAAGCCGGCCGCTCGTCGTGATCGATGCAGGCCACGGCGGGCACGATCCGGGTGCTGGCACCGGTGCGGTTCGGGAAAAGGTGGTTACGCTCGCGCTCGCCGAGGCGCTGCGCGACAAGCTGTTGGCCCAAGGCGGGGTTAGGGTCGCGCTCACCCGTTCGGATGATCGCTACTTGCTGTTGGCCGAACGGGCCGGCATCGCGCGACGTCTGAAAGCCGACCTGTTCATCTCGATCCACGCTGACAGCGCGGACAACGAGGGGGCCAGCGGCGCCACGCTCTACACCCTGTCCGAGCGCGGTTCGAGCGAGGCCGCAGGGCGTCTTGCCGAAAAGGAGAACCGGGCGGACATGATCAATGGTGTGGCGCTTGCCAGCCAGACTGATGCAGTCAGTGCCATTCTCGTCGATCTCTCCCAGCGCGAAACGGCTGCCCGTTCGGTGGAATTCGCAAGGCTTGTGCTACGCGAGGCCAAGGGCGCGCTCAGCTTCCGCGAACCTGCTCTGCAATCGGCCGCCTTTGCCGTGCTCAAGTCGGCCGATCTGCCTTCGGTTCTGTTCGAAGCCGGCTTCATCAGCAACGCCGGGGATGCGGCGCAGCTCGTTTCCGGCGCAGGTCGCGCGGCCTTTGCCGATGCCACGGAGCGGGCGATCCGCGTCTATTTTGCCCGTCAGCAGAGCGCCCCGTGAGAGTTCATGTTGCGGCGGGCGGCCGATAGCCGCTAAAGCGACCTTCGAACATGGCAGACCAGACCCCCCCGCCGCCGCATCAAGAACAGCCTGGCGCGTCTGCGCCGATGCGCGCTCGCATCCGGCGGGAGGCTACCGGCCTCGGCCGTTGGCTGGCCGGCGCCCGCGAATGGGCGCGGGGCATGTGGCGCACCAGCCGGCAGTTCCGCATCGCTTCCAGCCTGCTCGGCATTGTCGTGGCGGCTTATCTGGCGGTCTGGGCCACCATCGGTCGCAACCTGCCCTCGGCCGACAGTCTGCTGACCTATCAGCCGCCTTTGCCATCAATGGTGCGCGGGGCGAACGGCGAGATCGTCTATTCCTATGCCCGCGAACGACGGGTTCAACTGCGCTTTGTTGATTTTCCGAAGTCGGTAACCAACGCCTTTCTTGCCGCCGAGGACAAGACCTTCTGGAGCCACGGGGGGATCGACTATCTCGGCTTCGTTGGCGCCGTGGCCGATTATGTCGTGAAGCTCGGTTCGGGCGAGCGTGCCCGCGGCGGGTCGACCATCACCCAGCAAGTTGCCAAGAACATTCTCATCGGCAACGAATATTCGGTGACCCGCAAGGCGAAGGAAATGATCCTTGCGCGCCGGATCGAGGGTGTACTGAACAAACAGCAGATTCTTGAGCTCTATTTCAACGAAATCCCGCTTGGCCGTCAGGCCTTTGGCGTGCAGGCGGCGGCGCAGGCCTATTTCGGCAAGGATATCGATCAGCTCGCTTTGCACCAGGCTGCGTTTCTTGCCATTCTGCCCAAGGCGCCTGAAACCTACAGTCGCGCCAAATATGCCGGTCGCGCGCTCGAACGACGTAACTGGGTGTTGGACCAGATGGTGAAGAACGGCTGGGCCACCCCGGCCGAAGCCGCCGCCGCCAAGGCCCAACCGCTTGGCCTCATTCCGCGCCGGGTGGAAAGCTATGATCCGTCCATGGGCTATTTCGTCGAGGAAGTCCGCCGCCGCCTGATCGAAAAGTATGGCGAGAATGCCGAAGATGGCCCGCATAGCGTTTACGCCGGCGGCCTGTGGGTGCGCACCTCGCTCGATCCGGAAATGCAGAAGGCCGCGCTGGACAGCTTGCGCGCCGGATTGTTGCGCTATGCCGCCGGCAAGGGGTGGCATGGGCCAATCGCGCGTCTGAAGCTGGGTGAGGATGACTGGCGCGGCCAGTTGGTGTCGAGCAACTTGTCTGTCCGCTACGAGAATTGGCGCGTCGGTGTTGTAGTTCGCCGTTCCGGCAACACCGCCACCATCGGTTTTTCGGATGGCAAGACCGCGCCGTTGGTTAACCTGCCCGATGGGCTTGCTCGCGGCGATGTCATTGCCGCTGCCCCGCTCGGCAGCGCTTCCGGCGATGGCCCGTGGTCGGTACGGATCGTGCCCGAAGTTTCCGGCGGCATGGTTGTGCAAAGTCCGCATTCCGGCCGTGTGCTGGCGATGGCCGGCGGCTTCGATTCTGGCCTTGGCTCGTTCAACCGTGCCACTCAGGCCCAGCGCCAGCCCGGCTCCACGATCAAGCCATTTGTCTATGCCACCGCGCTCGACTACGGCATGACCCCGGCGACTATGGTCCCGGACCAGACTTTTTGCGTCTATCAGGGGGCGGGGCTTGGGGAAAAGTGCTTCCGCAACTTCGACATGCGCGGTGCCGGCGGGGTTCACACCATGCGCTGGGGGCTGGAGCAGTCGCGCAATCTGATGACCGTGCACATCGCCAACGATACCGGCATGGATCGCGTTGTCCGCACGATCGAGCGGGTCGGCATCGGCAAGTACGAGCCTTATCTGTCCTTCGCGCTGGGCGCCGGTGACACGACCGTAGCGCAGATGGTCAATGCCTACGCCGCTCTGGCCAACAACGGCGTCCAGTACACGCAGTCGATGATCGACTCCGTGCAGGACCGTAGCGGCAAGGTGATCTGGCGGGCGGACAACCGGCAATGCACCGGGTGCAACATGGCTGAGTGGGACGGTAAGCCGATGCCCCGGCTGGCCATGCGCGGCAAGCAGGTGATGGATGCGCGAACCGCGTATCAGGTCGTACACATGCTCGAAGGCGTGGTTCAGCGCGGTACGGCCACCCGCCTGCGCGATCTTGGCCTGCCGCTGTTCGGCAAGACGGGGACCACCTCCGGGCCGACCAACGTATGGTTCGTCGGCGGTTCACAGGATTTCGTCGGCGGAGTGTATCTCGGACACGACCAGCCTCGCTCGCTCGGCGGCTATGCCCAGGGCGGCACATACGCTGCCCCGATCTTCCGGCAGTTCGTCATGCAGACGAAGTCCCGTTGGAGCCATACCCCGTTCACTGCGCCAGCCGATGTCCGGATGGTGAAGATCGACCGGGCCAGCGGCAAGCGGGTGTTCGAGGGTGAGCCGACGAGCGACCCGAAGTCTTCCATCATCTGGGAGGCGTTCAAGGCGGATACCGAACCGCCACGGGCAACGCGCCAGGATCAGCTGGCCAGCCAGCGTGACGCGATTTTGAGCGCGATTCGCAAGCTGCGCCAGGCCCAAAGCGCCGAGCCCGACGAAAGCACCAAGGAAGAAGCGGGCGCAGACTTTGTTGCGCAGCAAGGCGGGGTATACTGAGCCGCTCAGGCGGGCCGCTGCTGTCGCGGCGGCCTTCCCTCCGGTACACTGGACTAGGGCGGCGTTTCGAGTCACACTCGTTTCCATGGTCAGCCGTATCCTTGCCCCGCTCGCCGCGCTCGCTGCGCTTGTTGCCGCCCCGGCCTGTGCAGCCCTGCCGGTTGGCGCTTCCGCGCCGCAATTCGCCACGCAGGGCGCGCTCAACGGGAAGCCGTTTGCCTTCGATCTGAAAAAGGCCCTTCAGAAGGGGCCTGTGGTGCTGTATTTCTATCCCAAGGCTTTCACGCGCGGCTGCACTCTGGAAGCTCATGCCTTTTCCGAGGCGAGCGACGATTTCCACAAGGCCGGGGCCACGATCATAGGCATGTCGAACGACAGCGTGGATGTGCTGCGCAAGTTCTCGACCGAGGCGTGCCGGGGCAAGTTCGCGGTGGCCTCGGCAACTCCGCGGATCGTGGCGGATTATGATGTGGATCTCAAGCGCGACGGCGTTTCCACGGGCCTCACCAGCCGGACCAGCTATGTCATTTCGCCGGCCGGCAAGGTGGTGATGGTCCATTCCGAACAGGATTATCGCGATCACGTGAAGCTTACCCTCGCTGCCGTGCAGGGCCTCCGTCGCAAGTAGAAACGGGGCAGGGCAGGGTCTTCCGCCAGGCACTTCCTTCCCCACCTTTACAAAACCCCGCTGGCCGCTAAGCGGGCGGCTCGGATTTTGTGGAGTGCAATGCCATGCGTGCCGAAGGGCAGGCTCATATCGACCGGATCGAGGCGGCGCTTGCGCTGGTGCGCCGCTCGCTGGATTGGGACCGCGCGTTGCGCCGGCTGGACGAGCTGAACGCGCGGGTCGAAGATCCCAAGCTCTGGGATAACCCGAAAGAGGCGGAGGCCGTGATGCGTGAGCGTCGGCGCCTCGATGCATCCGTCGGCGCGGTCCATGCGATCACTGCCGAAATGGCCGACGCCGTCGAGTTCGTGGAACTGGGCGAGATGGAAGGCGACGATGCCACCATCGATGAAGGCATCGCTACGCTCGCTGCGCTGGCCGAACGGGCTGACCGTGACAAGGTCCAGGCGCTCCTGTCGGGTGAGGCCGACGCCAACGATGCCTATCTCGAAGTCCACGCCGGCGCCGGCGGGACCGAGAGTCAGGATTGGGCCGAGATGCTCCAGCGGATGTATACCCGTTGGGCGGAACGCCATGGCTACAAGGTTGAACTGGTCGATTACCACTCTGGCGAAGCGGCCGGAATCAAGAGCGCGACGCTGCTGATCAAGGGTGAGAACGCCTATGGTTATGCGAAGACTGAAAGCGGCGTTCACCGCCTGGTCCGCATCAGCCCTTATGACAGTTCCGCCCGCCGCCACACCTCGTTCAGTTCGGTGTGGGTCTATCCGGTGATCGATGACAACATCAACATCGAGATCAATCCGGCCGATCTGAAGATCGATACCTATCGCGCTTCGGGCGCGGGCGGGCAGCACGTGAACACCACTGATTCGGCTGTGCGTATCACCCACGTGCCCAGCGGGATCATCGTTGCCAGCCAGATCGACCGATCGCAGCACAAGAACCGCGAAACCGCGATGAACATGCTGAAGGCCCGGATG
The DNA here is from genome assembly GCA_964627175.1 of uncultured Novosphingobium sp. Taxonomy (GTDB): domain Bacteria; phylum Pseudomonadota; class Alphaproteobacteria; order Sphingomonadales; family Sphingomonadaceae; genus Novosphingobium. The sequence goes on from CAZVHM010000001.1 coordinate 78,680, forward strand.
TTCGAAGAAGAAATGCGCAAGCGCGAGGAAGCCGCCAGCGCCGAACATGCCGCCAAGACCGACATTGGATGGGGCCACCAGATCCGTTCCTACGTTCTCCAGCCCTATCAGCTGGTAAAGGATCTGCGGACTGGCGCCACCAGCACCGCACCCGATGATGTGCTTGATGGCGCCCTGGATCCCTTCATGGCCGCAGCTCTCGCCCAGCGCGTAACGGGCGAAAAGGTGGCTGTGGAGGATGTCGATTGAAGCACGGGATTGCCCTTGGCCTGGCGCTTGTCGCCCTGGCCGGGTGCAGCCCTCAGGCGCCTGACCCGGATGCGGGCCGGCCCGCCGGTGCGCGGGGTTTCCCGCGTGCTGATCGCCCCGTTTCCGGCACGGTATCCACCCAGTTCTCGACCGAGGACCAGCGTGACCGGATGGGCGAGGCTCGCCTGGTGATGGACCTGGCCCAGATCGGCAACGGCTCGACCGTGGCGGATATCGGCGCGGGTGAGGGGTACTATACTGTGCGCCTGTCTGAACGGGTTGGGCGCAAGGGACGGGTGCTGGCGCAGGATATCGACGCCGGCGCGATTGAGCGGCTGGCCCGCCGGGTCGAGCGGGAGCGGCTGGACAACGTCTCGGTCCGCACCGGAGGGCCGGAAGATCCGAAGCTGCCGGAAAACTCGTTCGATCGCATATTCATGGTCCATATGTACCATGAAGTATCTGAACCATATGCGTTTCTGTGGAATCTAAGACCTGCCCTGAAAGAGCATGGCAGCGTCATCGTGGTCGATGTGGATCGACCGACTGATCGGCATGGTATCCCGCCAGATCTGCTTTTCTGCGAATTCGCAGCAGTGGGCTTTCGTTTGGCCGAATTTGTCCGTAAACCGGAACTGACGGGATATTATGCGAAGTTCGAGGCCACGGGGCCGCGTCCAGCTCCGGCGGCTATTGTGCCGTGCAGGCTGGGAGCAGGCGCGGCTGCGAAGCGGGGCAGTGGAAAGTAAGGATATAATGGGATTCAAGGGACTTAAGCCGATCGTATACGGTGGCCGCGAGGTATGGCCGTTGGTCGAAGGCGGCAAGGGCGTGGCGGCGACGAACCACATGAGTTCGGGTGCGTGGGCTGCCGCAGGCGGCATCGGCACCGTCAGCGCGGTCAACGCCGACAGCTACGATGCCGAAGGCAAGATCATCCCGCAGGTCTACAATGCGCTCACCCGCAAGGAACGGCATCAGGAACTGATCCGCTATGCCATCGATGGCGCGGTTGAGCAGGTGCGCCGCGCGCACGAGATTTCCGGCGGCCGCGGTGCGATCAACATCAACGTGCTGTGGGAAATGGGCGGCGCCCAGCAAGTGCTGGAAGGCGTGCTGGAGCGCACCCAGGGGCTGGTCACCGGGGTTACCTGCGGGGCCGGTATGCCCTACAAGCTGTCCGAAATCGCGGCGCGCTTCAATGTTCACTATCTGCCGATCGTCAGTTCGGGGCGGGCGTTCCGGGCGCTGTGGAAGCGCGCCTATCACAAGGTCGCCGATCTGATGGCCGCCGTGGTCTATGAAGATCCGTGGCTGGCCGGTGGGCACAATGGCCTGTCCAACGCCGAAGATCCGCGCAAACCGGAAGATCCTTATCCCCGCGTCAAGGCGCTGCGTGAAACCATGCGCGCCGAAGGCGTTCCGGATTCGGTGCCGATCGTGATGGCCGGCGGGGTCTGGTTCCTGCGCGAATGGAACGACTGGATCGATAATCCGGAACTGGGCACCATTGCCTTCCAGTTCGGCACCCGCCCCTTGTTGACCGAGGAAAGCCCGATTCCGCAGGCGTGGAAGGATCATCTTCGCACCCTGGAGCCGGGCGATGTCCTGCTGCATCGCTTTTCGCCGACCGGGTTCTACAGCTCGGCCGTCCGCAATCCATTCCTGCGCAGTCTGGAAGCGCGCTCGGAACGCCAGATCCCATATTCGAAGGTTGCCGCCGGCGAACACACCGTGCAGCTCGACGTGGGGGTGAAGGGCAAGAACTTCTGGGTTGCCCCTGCCGATCTTGATCGCGCCCGTGCGTGGGTGGCGCAGGGCTTCATCGATGCGTTGCGGACGCCGGATGATACGGTCGTTTTCGTTTCGCCGGAGGAGCGCGAGGTCATCCGCAAGGATCAGGCCGACTGCATGGGATGCCTGTCGCATTGCGGGTTCTCATCGTGGAAGGATCATGACGATTATTCCACCGGGCGCCTGGCTGATCCGCGCAGCTTCTGCATTCAGAAGACCTTGCAGGACATCGCGCATGGTGGCGACATCGACCAGAACCTGATGTTTGCCGGGCACGCGGCTTATCGCTTCAAGCAGGATCCCTTCTATTCCAACAACTTCACGCCTACGGTGAAGCAGTTGGTGGATCGCATCCTCACCGGGGATTGATATCCTCGGGGCGCGGGCTGCCCCTTCTTCAGCGGCGACGCACGGTTTCCGATTTCCAGGTGGCGACCAGACTATCTGGGCGATTCGTACCGCTGCGCGGGATGCGCGGGATGGGGGCGGTGTCCATACGGCAGTTCCGCGTGGTTAATGCTGCCATTTTGCAGTGCGTTTCCTGCAAATCCGGACATGGGAATGTTGCCGGAATGAGGTCGGATTCTATGGCAATGCTCTGAACGTAGACGTTTTCACCGGGCGGGGCGCTCCCCTCCGCTGCGGTTTCGGTGTCAATCTGGTGTCATAGACCGTCAGTCTAATTGACATAAACCCATCATCGCAACGATTTAGGCGACATGAACGGAACACCGTTTCCTGCTTCAGAACATAAGCCGCAATCGTTTTCAGGGTGGCGCGTCAAATGTCTTTTCCGTGTTCCGCAGATCCGGCCTTCCCGAAGGATCTCTGCGAAGTACTTCGCCGGCACGGCCACTGCGAGCTGCGTTGTCCCGGCAAGGGGGATACAGAAACGCTGATCGATCAGGCGGCGCGCAATCTTCAGGTCTGGCGCAGTCTGCGCGCCCGGTATCTTCCCTCGTCTGTATTGGGCGAGCCGGGGTACGATATGCTGATCGAGCTCTTCGTGGCCGAACGTGAAAGCCGTGCCGTGGCCGTCAAGTCGATCTGCCACGCTTCCGGCGTCCCTTATTCCACGGCGTGGCGATGGCTGCACATGCTGGAGAAAGATGGCCTCGTGGTCTTCACGAATGACACCGAGGATCATCGCCGGGTCATGGTGCGCCTCTCGGGCGAAGGCTACGAACGGGTAAGGGGCTGGATCCAGGTCTGCTTTGTATCAGAACCGCCGGAGACCCCGGCCGCCGCCTGAGCGCGATCCGCTCAATCCATCGCCCAAGCGCGTTCGCCGTGGCTGGACAGGTCAAGCCCCTCGCGCTCGTCATCCTCGGAAACGCGCATCGGCAGCACCAAGTTCACCATGAGCGCGAGCAAGGCGCTGGCAATGGCCGAAAAGGCGGCAACCACGCCCACGCCGATGGCCTGCGCGGCCAATTGGCTGGCCATGGTCATACCTTCGGCATAGCCGGTGCCGCCGAAGGTGGGCGAAAGGAACACGCCCAGCAGCAAGGAGCCGGTAATCCCGCCCACTCCGTGCACTGCGAAAACATCGAGCGAATCGTCTATTCCGAAGCGGAACTTGATCTGGTGAATCATCGGATAGCAGACGGCCGCAGCGATCAGCCCCAGTATGATGGCCGCCCCCGGCGAGATCATGCCCGCCGCCGGGGTGACGGTGGCAAGGCCCGCAATCGCGCCGGTGGCAAAGCCGATCGATGTGGGCTTGCCCACGCTGAACCGCTCGATCGCCAGCCACATCAGTGCCGCGGCGCACGCGGCCAGATGGGTATTGATGATTGCGGCTGCGGCATCGTCGTTCGCGGCAAGGGCCGATCCACCATTGAAGCCGAACCAGCCTACCCACAGTAGCGCGCCACCGGCGATCGTCAGTGCGGGGCTGTGCGGCAGGATCAGTGTTCGCGGGAATCCGTTGCGCTTGCCCAGCAGCGCGGCGCAAACCAGCGCCGAAACGCCGGCGGTCGTATGAATCACGATACCGCCGGCAAAATCCAGCGTGCCCAGTGCGGTGGCCATCCACCCGCCGCCCCAGATCCAGTGCGCCACGGGGGCATAGACCGCCAGGCTCCACAGCGCGCAGAAGCCGACGACCCAGCCAAACCGGGCCCGGTCCACCCACGCGCCTGCCATCAATGCAGGGGTTATCGCGGCAAAACACATCTGGAACAGGGCATAGGCGCTTTCCGGCACCGTATAGCCCTCGCGGACGTTGCCGAGATTATTGAACATGGCCAGATCGCCATTGCCGATCCACCCGTTGCCCACCGGGCCGAAGGCAAGGGTATAGCCAACCATGACCCACAGCAGGGAGGCGCTGGCCACGATCGCGCCGCACTGCGTCAGCACGGAAAGGAAGTTCTTTGTCCTGACCAGCCCGCCGTAGAACAGGGCCAGTCCCGGGGCCGCCATCATCAGGACAAAGGCGCTGGCGACAAGGATCCACGCGGTATCGCCGCTGTCGGCAGCGTCGGTAAGGCCTTCCTGCGCCTGCGCGGCAACAGGAACCAACAGGGCCAGCGCCGCAAGCGGGCGTGCTATCCAACCGGTCATCCCGAACCCCCTCCACGCGCGGCAATTCCGGTCGTGGTACGTCTTTCGCTTAAGTATCCGGCTGACGGCATGCAAGCCGGGGGCTTGGCGGCCCTGCGCATAAACGCAATGACACTGCATCATGCCCCGGCCCACGCTGTCACCTGCTGCGCGGGTTTAACCGGACTTGAGGGACTCGGCGGGGTGGCGCTATGGGGGCGGGATGTTGTCCCGTGCCAAGATCGCCCTTTCCGCCTGCCTGTTCTTTGCCGGGTTGGCTGCCGCACCTGCTCACGCGGCCGACGATGGGGTGCCTTATTGGGCTTCGTTGCGCGGGCGAGAGGCCAATCTTCGTGTCGGCCCTGGGGAGGATTACCGGATCAGCTTCCGCTATCGCCGCGAAGACTTGCCGATGAAGGTCTTGCGGGTGATGGATGGCTGGCGGTTGGTGCAGGATCCGGATGGTTCGCGCGGCTGGATGTTGGCGCGCTTCCTCAAGCGTGATCGGGGCGCGATCGTGAAGGGTGGGGAAAAGAAGGGCAAGGGCAGTGACGCGCGCGTGATGGCGGCCATGCACGAACAAGCCGATTCGTCTTCCCGGATCTTGTGGAAGCTTGCGCCTGGCGTAACCGGCAAGCTGGGTGACTGTGCCGAGGGCTGGTGCAAGTTCGACGTTGCGGGGCATGCCGGTTATGTCCGGCAGGAAGCCCTGTGGGGCGCAGGCGAGCCGTAAGGCGGCTCACCCGCGCCTGAAGGTTCAGGCCAGTTCCAGCGCCACGGCGATGCCTTCGCCGCCGCCGATGCACAGAGCGGCCACGCCCTTTTTGCCGCCCTTGGCCTTGAGCGCGCCGATCAGCGTGGTGATGACCCGCGCGCCCGAAGCGCCCAGCGGATGGCCCAGTGCGGTTGCCCCGCCGTGGACGTTCACCTTTTCGTGCGGGATGCCCAGATCGTGCATGGCGAACATCGTCACGCAGGCAAATGCTTCGTTCACCTCGAACAGGTCCACATCCTCGATCGACCAGCCGGCACGGTCGAGCACCTTGCGGATCGCTCCGACAGGCGCGGTCGTGAACTTTGCCGGCTCCTGCGCGTGAGCGGCCACCGAAACCAGCGTTGCCACCGGGGCAAGGCCCTTGGCCTCGGCCACGCTGGCACGGCTCAGCACAAGGGCGGCTGCGCCATCGGAAATCGACGAGGATGAGGCGGCAGTGATCGTGCCGTCCTTGGCGAAAGCGGGACGCAGGCTGGGGATCTTGTCCGGACGGCCCTTGGGCGGCTGCTCGTCAGTGTCGACCACCGTCTCGCCGGCGCGGGTCTTGATCGTCACCGGGGCGATTTCCCCGGCAAAGCCGCCGTTGTTGATGGCGGCCTGCGCGCGGCGCAGCGATTCGATAGCGTAATCGTCCATCTGTTCGCGGGTCAGATGATATTCGTTGGCGGTCACCTGCGCGAATGAGCCCATCGACCCGCCTTCGTACGCGTCTTCAAGGCCGTCCAGCAGCATGTGGTCAAACGCCGTATCATGGCCGAAGCGGGCGCCGGCACGATGCTTCTTCAGCATGTAGGGCGCATTGGTCATCGATTCCATGCCGCCGGCCACGGCCAGCTCGATCGAGCCGGCCGCCAGCGCTTCGGCGGCCATGATCACCGTCTGCATGCCCGATCCGCAGACTTTGTTGACTGTGGTGGCTTCGGCTGAAAGCGGCAGGCCCGCCTTCAGCGCGGCCTGGCGGGCAGGGGCCTGGCCCAGCCCGGCGGGGAGCACGCAGCCCATGTAGACGCGCTCGACGTCCTCGCCAGCCACGCCCGCACGTTCTACCACCGCCTTGATCGCGGTGGCACCGAGGTCAACGGCCGAAACGTCGGAGAACACGCCCTGCATTCCGCCCATCGGCGTGCGAGCATAGGACAGGATGACAATCGGATCGTCAGCAGAGATATGGGGCACCGGTAATCTCCCTATGCGGCCAGAGAGGGCCGCGTCGTCGTGCGTCGACGGAACCGGAGCCAAGCCGAGCGCGAGGGTACTTGTCAACCGCTGTTAAACGGGCAAGTCATCCGAAATGCCCCAAGCGCCTGAAACTTCATCCTCCGCGATAACCGAGTTGCTGCGGCGCCAGCGCGCGGCGTTTCTTGCGGCCCGGCCAGAGCCACTGGCTGTCCGCCGCGATCGCCTGCAGCGGCTGAAGGGCCTGTTACAGGCGCACTGCTACGCTATTGCCGAAGCGGTGGAGGCCGATTTCGGCACGCGCAGCCGTGATTTTACCCGGCTGGCCGATGTGCTGCCAAGCGTGAGCATGATCGATTACTGCCTTGGCAACATGGATGGCTGGGCGCGTCCGGAGCGGCGCAAGCCGATGCTGGGTTTCGGGCTGTTCGGCGCGAGAGCCGAGGTCCGGTTCGAACCCAAGGGCGTTATCGGCATCGTTTCGCCGTGGAATTTTCCGGTTGTCCTGGCCTTCGCTCCGCTCGCGCAAGTGCTTGCCGCAGGCAACCGCGCCATGCTCAAGCCGAGTGAATATACGCCGCGAACATCTGCGCTCTTCGCTGAAATTCTCGGTCAGGCCTTCGCGCCCGAAGAAGTGGCTGTGGTGACGGGCGGGACCGATGCCGGCCGTGCTTTCGTCAGCCAGCAGTTCGATCACCTGGTCTTTACCGGAGCCACGGCAATCGGCCGCGAAGTTGCCAAGGCTGCTGCGGAAAACCTGGTCCCGGTCACTCTGGAACTGGGCGGAAAGTCCCCGGCCATCCTCTCGCGTAGTGCGGATATCGCGCAGGCTGCGGGCCGGATCGCGATGGGCAAGCTGATGAACTCTGGCCAGGTATGTCTCGCGCCGGATTATCTGCTGGTTCCGGAAGAACGGGTGGACGAGGTCGCCGAAGCGGTCGGCCGGGCGGCTGCCGAGATCTATCCGGCGATGCTGTCCAACGGCGATTACACCGCGTTGATCGCAGATCGCCATGTAACCCGGTTGCAGGCGCTGGTGGAGCAGGCCAAGGCGGGCGGCGCCCGCGCAATCGAGATCAACCCGGCGAACGAGGATTTCGGCGCCGCCAACCAGGCCAAGCTTCCACTTACCATCCTGACCGGCGTGACGCGCGAGATGGAGGTGATGCAGCAGGAAATTTTCGGGCCCGTCATGCCAATCCTCGGCTATCGCACGATTGATGATGCGATCGCCTATGTGAATGACGGTGAAACCCCACTCGGCCTCTACTGGTTTGGCGAGGATACCGCCGAGCGTGAGCAGGTTTTGAGTCGTACCGCTTCGGGCGGGGTCACCATCAACGATGTCATCGCACATGTCGCGGTTGACGACCTGCCGTTCGGCGGGATCGGCGCGTCGGGGATGGGGGCCTATCACGGGGTGGAAGGATTCCGCGCCTTCAGCCATGCCCGCGCGATCTACTTCCAGCCCCGCCGCGATGTTGCCAGCCTGATCGGGATGAAGCCGCCCTATGGCACGCTACTGCGAACGGTGTTGCGGTTGAAGTTAGGCAAATGAGTTAGGCAAACTGCCCGGATTTCCGGAGTTCCCCGGCAATTGGTGGCAATAGGTGCGATGGGGTGGTTCCCCCACTTGCGCACCGGGACGGGCGGGACTAGGGGCCGTAAAGCTTCATCCGAGGCGGCAATTCGAGTCATTTTCGAGGCGTGGGCGTGGCCGAGCAATCACAGTATCTGGCGCAATACCTGCCGATCCTGATCTTCCTGGTCATTGCACTGGGACTTTCGGCGGCATTTGTGTTCTTGCCGATGGGCGTTGCCCGTCTGACCGGTGCCCACAAGCCCGATCCCGAAAAGAATTCGGAATACGAGTGCGGGTTTCCTGCGTTCGAGGATCCGCGCAGCCAGTTCGACGTGCGCTTCTACCTTGTGGCGATCCTGTTCATCATCTTCGACCTCGAAGCCGCCTTCCTGTTTCCGTGGGCAGTCAGCCTCGGTGAAACCGGCTGGGCTGGCTGGCTGACGATGATGGTCTTCCTCGCTGAACTCGTGATCGGGTTCGCTTATGCGTGGAAGAAGGGGGCTCTGGATTGGGAATGAACACCATGAATGCCTCAATTGCCGCGAACGGCGCGGTCGTCGCGCCTGACCAGGCCTTTTTCGATAGCCTGAACAGCGAAGTGTCGGACAAGGGCTTCCTTGTCACCAGCACTGAGGAGCTGTTCCAGTGGGCCCGCACCGGCTCGCTGTGGTGGATGACGTTCGGCCTTGCCTGCTGCGCGGTCGAGATGATCCACGTGAACATGCCCCGCTACGACATGGAGCGGTTCGGCGTTGCCCCCCGTGCTTCCCCTCGCCAGTCCGACGTGATGATCGTCGCGGGTACGCTCTGCAACAAGATGGCGCCGGCGCTGCGCAAGGTCTACGACCAGATGTCGGAGCCGAAGTACGTCATCTCGATGGGCTCGTGCGCCAATGGCGGTGGCTATTACCACTACAGTTATTCGGTTGTGCGCGGCTGCGACCGGATCGTGCCGGTGGACATCTATGTGCCCGGCTGCCCGCCGACCGCCGAGGCTCTGCTCTATGGCGTGATGCAGTTGCAGCGGAAAATTCGCCGCGTCGGCACTCTGGAGCGTTGAGGTCATGGGCGTGACTGTTCTTCATTCCGCACCGCGCTTCACTGCCGAGGATGGGCTGTTCGCTGCCCTCCAGGCCTCGCTGGGCGATATGCTTCTGGCCGGGCGCGAGGAATTCGGTGAAATCGTGCTGACCGTGCGGCGCGACGCGATCGAGAGCGCGTTGCGCCTGCTGCGCGATCAGCATGATTACCAGCAGCTGATGGAAATCGCCGGCGTTGACTATCCCGACCGGGCCGAACGGTTCGAAGTGGTCTACATGCTGCTTTCGGTGACGTGCAATCATCGTCTGCTGGTGAAGGTCAACGCGGCCGAAAATACGCCGGTGCCTACCGTCACCACGCTGTGGCCGGTGGCTGGCTGGCTGGAACGTGAAGTGTTCGACATGTACGGCGTGATCTTCGCCGGCAACGTCGATCTGCGCCGTATCCTCACCGATTATGGCTTCGAAGGGCACCCGTTCCGCAAGGATTTTCCGCTCACCGGCCATGTCGAGCTGCGCTATTCCGAAGAGGACAAGCGCGTGGTCTACGAGCCGGTCAGGCTGGCGCAGGACTTGCGCTCGTTTGATTTCATGAGCCCGTGGGAAGGCGCAGACTATGTGCTGCCGGGCGATGAAAAGGCGGTCACTCCGCCAGCGCCGCCTCCCCCTCCAGCTGCGCCACCGCCGGCCCCGGCTCCGGCCGCCAAGGCCGAAGCGGCTCCCGCCGCAGCAGTAGAGCCTGCTGCCAAGCCGGCCCGAAAGCCGCGCGCCAAGAAGGCTGATGCGCCTGCTGAAGTGGCTGAAAAGCCCAAGCGCAAGCGGACCACGAAAAAGGCTGACGGAGGCGAGGCATGAGCTTCTCGTTGGAAGAATCGCCGACGACCGGCGATGAAGTCATCACCAATTATACGATCAACTTCGGTCCCCAACACCCTGCCGCCCACGGGGTTCTGCGCATGGTCATGGAACTGGACGGCGAGATCATCGAGCGGGTCGACCCGCACGTTGGCCTGCTGCATCGCGGCACCGAAAAGCTGATCGAGCACAAGACCTACCTGCAGGCGCTGCCGTATTTCGACCGGCTGGACTATTGCTCGCCCTTGGCGATGGAATATTCCTACGTTCTGGCGGTCGAAAAGCTGCTCAACCTCGAAGTCCCTCTGCGCGGGCAATATCTGCGGGTGCTGTTCGCCGAGCTGACCCGCATCTGCAACCACATGCTCAACATGGGCAGCCATGTGATGGACGTCGGCGCGATGACGCCGAACCTGTGGCTCTTCGAAATCCGCGAGGATTGCCTTAATTTCTTCGAGCGCGCTTCCGGCGCCCGCATGCACTCGGCCTGGTATCGTCCCGGCGGCGTCCACCAGGACGTTCCCGAAAAGCTGCTGGTCGATATCGGCAACTGGATCGACGAACGGCTGTTCCCGCTGTTCGACGATGCGATGAGCCTGGTGGTTGACAACCGCATCTTCAAGCAGCGCAACGTCGATATCGCGGTGGTGTCCAAGGAAGATGCGCTTGCCTGGGGCTTCTCCGGCCCAATGATCCGCGCCGCCGGCATCCCGTGGGATCTGCGCAAGAGCCAGCCCTACGACGTTTATGACCGGATGGACTTCGAAGTGCCGGTCGGCACCCGCTCCGACTGCTATGACCGGTTCATGGTCCGCGTCGAGGAAGTCCGCCAGTCTGCTCGCATCATGAAGCAGTGCCTGGCCGAAATGCCCTCGGGGCCGGTGGCCAGCACCGATCGCAAGATCGTGCCGCCCAAGCGGGCCGAGATGAAGCAGTCGATGGAAGCGCTG
>CAZVHM010000002.1:0-3658 GCA_964627175.1 uncultured Novosphingobium sp.
AGGATACTGCCCCTGCCGCAGCGCCCGCACAGGCGATTGAAAGCGCAGCGGCCTCGCCTCCCCCAGAGCCGGTGAGCGAAGCTGCGCCCGCAGTAGCGTCACCTTCCCAACCCTCTTCCGCCCCGAGCCCTGCACCATGAATCTGAGCAGCATTGTGCCGGAACCGGTCGCGCGCCAGCCGTGGCAAGTGATCATTCCCTTGGTCATGCTCACGGCATTCGGTTCGGCGGTGCTTTATTCGGCGGCTGGCGGTTCATTGCGGCCGTGGGCGATCACGCATTTCGTGCGGTTTTCCATATTCATGGTGATGGCCCTGGTCATCGCGCGGATGAAGAAGCCACTGTTCAAGCAGGTCGCCTATCCGGTTTATGGCGTGGTGCTGTTTCTGTTGATTTTGGTGGAACTGATCGGCGGCATTGGCGGCGGCAGCCAGCGCTGGCTCAACCTGGGGTTCATGACGCTTCAACCATCAGAGCTGATGAAGCCGGTCATCATCCTGGTGCTTGCCCGCTTTTTTGACGACCTGCCCCCCACGATGACCGCCAGTTGGCGAGCACTGGTTCCGGCAGCGGCTCTGCTGCTTGTGCCTGCTGGCCTGGTCATTATTCAGCCCGACCTTGGCACTGGATTGGCGATTACCTTCGGCGCAGTGGTCGTGGCGTTTCTGGCTGGCCTGCCGCTGTCATGGTTCATTGCGGTTGGCGGGGTTGCTTCCCTGGCGGCCCCGATCGCCTTCTTCACCCTGCTGCACGATTACCAACGCCAGCGGGTGTTCGTGTTTCTCGATCCCACCAAGGATCCGCTCGGCACTGGATATCATATCCTGCAATCGACCATCGCCATCGGTTCTGGCGGGTTTTTCGGCAAGGGGTTCGGCAATGGATCGCAGAGCCACCTGGAATACCTGCCCGAAAGCCATACGGACTTCGTGTTCGCAACGATGGTCGAAGAATGGGGTATGCTGGGCGGGTTGTTCGTGCTTGGCATTTTCGCATGGATTCTTGCGTGGGGCATGCGAGTGGCCCGCGCCGCTCCGGATCGTTTTTCCCAGCTGCTCGCAGCGGGAATGACGTTCACGGTCTTCTTCTACGTGTGCATCAACCTGATGATGGTCATGGGCCTGGCTCCGGTCGTCGGCATTCCCTTGCCATTCATGAGCCACGGCGGGTCTTCGATGATGACCAACATGATCTGTATCGGCACGATCATGGCGGTGAACAACTGGACCCGACAGGGGCCGCGCTCACTTGCCTGACGCGCACTGCGAAAAATTTTCCGCAAGCGAAAAAAAGCCTTCCATCCGCCGAATCTGGCGCTATAGGAAGCGCTCCCGAGGGGAACCAAGCCTCGCGGAACCGGCAAGCCGGTGTGGACGCATAGCTCAGTTGGTAGAGCAGCTGACTCTTAATCAGCGGGTCCTAGGTTCGAGCCCTAGTGCGTCCACCACCCCTCTCCCACAAGCGACAGTCCAGCGCCATGTTCGCCGGAGTTCGGAATGGGAGACAGGTTTGTGAACAATACCCCGGAAATTGATGTCGATTATCTGCGTGGCTGGATTGGCCGGGAAGAGAAGGCCTGCGAGGTTCTCTCTCCCACTCTGGCCGAACGATTCCATGATACCATGATGCTCCCCGGCACGGTGGCATCATCTGGCGAGATAGCGCCACGGCTGATCCACTTCTGCCTGTGCCAGCCAAGCGCACCAATGAATGCTCTGGGAGCCGATGGGCATCCGGCGCGTGGCGGCTTTCTCCCGCCTGTTCCGCTTCAGCGCCGGATGTGGGCCGGAAGCTCGCTGTCCTTTCACGGCGACATTCGCGTGAACGACGAGGTTGAGCGGACCTCGCGCATTGCCGATGTGGTGCTGAAGCAAGGCCGCACCGGTGCGCTTTGCTTTGTGACAGTGGACCACCGGATCAGCGTCGCCGGCAGGGATGTTGCGGAAGATCGCCAGACCCTGGTTTACACCGGCAAGCCCTCTGCCAGTGCGCCCGAGGCCTCTCCTGCCGCGCAAGGCTCGGTAGTCGAAGCGGTGGACGCCAGCGCTACGCTCTTGTTTCGCTATTCAGCGCTGACCTTCAATGGTCACCGTATTCATTACGACGAGCCCTATTGCCGCGAGGTCGAGGGGCACCGCGGATTGGTCGTTCACGGACCGCTGCAGGCAACCCTGCTCTATCATCTGGCTGGGCGGTCGGCAGGCCAGGTGCCCGACCGGTTCCGGTTCCGCAGCCTGTCGACGCTTTATGCCGGTGAGCCGATGGCACTGCATGCCGAGCCGCGTAAAGCTGGCGAGATGCGCCTCTGGACAGCCCGGGCTGGCGGCCCGGTTGCGATGGAGGCCGTAGCCGCCTGGCAATGAAAAAGGCCGTCTCGCGCCATCGGGGAAGCGACGGTGCGAGACGGCCTTGGGGCGCCCCTTGCGGGGCCCTGCCCCCTGCTTTCTCAGGGCTTTACGGGAGCAAGAATGGCAAGGCTGCTCCACGGGACCAGCCACTGGTGAATCATGGTGATGAACCATGCGGTGGCGATGGCGCCGATTACGATCGAGCCCCAGCGCATGGCGACCAGCAGGTTGCGGCGCATCCACTCGAAGCGAATGGCCGGCTCCTGATCGTCCGGCTTGGCCACGAACATCGGCAGATAGCGGTCGATCCATTCCAGCATCAGGTATGCCTGCATCAGGAACACCGAGCCGCCGAAAAAGACCATGTCGAGCAAAGCAGCCCAGAGATTGCGGCCCGAGAGTTCTCCAGCGAGGAACCGCGGCACGCCGAGCACGAAGGGGATCGCATCGAGCAGGAAGGTCATCACCAGCACGGGGAAGGCCACCACGAGCATCAGCACCGTGAAGCGATTGACCAACAGCGACACACCCAGCGCAACCTCGATCACCTTGGCTGCCGAGAACATCCAGCCGGACTTGATCATCGTTGCGACAATTTCCGCCTTCATCGGCAGAACGAGCGGTTCGTGAATGTTAGGGAACGGCAGAATCTTGAACCACCAGTTCAGGCCCGAAAGCAGGCACTGCACCCCAAGAATCCAGCGCACGGCAACGATGGCGCTGTCGCGGTTGGTGAAAATGTTACGCGAGGTACTCACGATGCAGTCTCCGGCGTGGCGGTCGGAGCGGCAACCGACCAGTGATCAGTGATCATGCCGCTTTTGATCCGATAGATTTCAACGCGCTCTCCCGCCGGGGTGGAATAGTGCACGAACGCAAGGTCGCGCTCGCCAGCAACGCGCAGTTGCTTGCGGGCCACGCCGGGCTTCAGCCAATCGAGCGAAGCTGCCTGGGCGGCGATGGCATCGCGTCCGGTCAGCTTGCTGGTGTGGTCGATCGCCTCGGGCGCGAAATGCTGCTTCACAGCTTCGGCAGGCTGGCCATCTTCAAAGGCCTTGAGCCCGAAGGCGATCGCCTTGTCACGCGGGGATTTCGATGCACTGACGACGGCCGCATAGTGGGCCTTGCTGCGCGGGCCGATGTCGGACGTCGTCCAGGCTTCGAATGCCGCAGTCGCGCCAACACCGGCAATGATGGCGATGATTTGGGTGGTGATTTTCACGTTTGCCCCCTCGATCTTTCGGTTGCGGCGTGCGTCAGCGCTTGCCGAACAGCTGGCATAGGCCAGCGGTGGACGGATCGCCGCTATTC
>CAZVHM010000002.1:3758-64395 GCA_964627175.1 uncultured Novosphingobium sp.
TCAGCGCTTGCCGAACAGCTGGCATAGGCCAGCGGTGGACGGATCGCCGCTATTCCAGCTGAGCATGGGCAACAGCTTGTCCAGGTAGCCGAGGGCAATGATGCCATTCAGACCGATCGCAGCAACGCCCGAACCGATCGCCAGGGCATCACCCACGTTGATGATGTTGAGGTGCGCGATCGAGACGGAAATCGGGAAGGCCAGGATGGCAGCGAGCGGAACCAGCCGGTTCGCGAGCATCATGACGCCGACGACGGCTTCGAGAATCTTGATCAGCGCAAACAGCCCCGAGTCGATCAGTGCGCTGATCAGCTGATAGGCCAGGGCGGACGAGCCGGCGGGTTGCGGGAAGAACTCGACGAAGAAGTTGAGCCCGTTATACAGGAACCAGCCGCCGAAGAAGAACTGGGCGGCATAGACGATTTGCATGAACACCCGGGATTTTCCGGAACCTTCGGTGGCAGGAGTTTCCCCGCCCGTCGAGCCTGCGATAGCCATCGCGCTCCCCCTTTTCCTGTTATGTTGAGGCGATCGACGGAACATCGATAGCCCAAATTGCAGTTGATAGTGTTAGTCCATCTAAGCAGGGCATGGCAAGAGGGGCCCTGTTCGGCGTCACGCTGCCCTGAGTGCGCTAGGCAAAGCCTGTTCCAGCGCCGCCACGAATTGCTGCACCTTGGGCGCACGATGACGCCGCTGCGGATATACTGCAAGCACGGGTTCCGGGGCCCGGCGCCATTGGGTCAACAAGGGAACCAGCTTGCCCGTCCGCATCCCTTCGCTGACATGGTCTCGCGGCAGATGGCATATGCCAAGGCCGCCGAGCGCCGCATCGAGCAGGGCCTTGCCGCTGTTACAGCGCCAACGCCCGCGAGGGTGAATCACTCGTGGCGTGCCATTTTCCATGAAGTGCCATGGATCTACCACCCCAAGCAGGCATTCATGCTGATATAGGTCGGACGGCGTTTCAAGCTTTGCGCGATTGGACAGGTATGATGGGGCCGCGCAGGTTTCGTAAGGCCGGACAGCGATTTCGTAGCCAACCAGGCGCGAATCCGACACATGCCCTCCGCGGATCGCAAGGTCGAAGCCCTCCGCGATGATGTCAACCGGCCGGTTGCTGAAGTCCAGCCAGACGGTGAGCGACGGATGCGCCCGAGCGAAGCTACTCGCGATCGGCGCGATAAAGCTTTCGCCCAGCCCAGTCGAGCAACTGATCCTCAATTCTCCGGAGACTTCGCTGTCGCCACCGATGCTGGTCAGCAGGTTTTCCCGGTCCTCGATGATGTGGCGAACCTGGTTGATGAAGGCCTCCCCCGCTGCCGTAAGGCTGACTCGCCGGGTGGTGCGGCTGAAGATCTGGGTGCCGATCCGTTCTTCGAGCCGCGCAACCGCCCGGCTGATATGTGAGGTTGAGACCTTGAGGATGCGCGCACCGCCCACGAAGGAGCCTGCATCGGCAACCACCACGGCCTCTTCCAGCCCTTCCCATCGCGTCATATTATCCCCCGTCCGCAATAATGAAATGCAGACTAGCACCTTTCACCTTGCATTCAATTGTGTGTAACACTTGCAGAGAAGGACGAACGGCGGGGCGGGAAACAGGTGCCGGGCAGGCGCGATCAGGGCCATAGGGCGTTTAATCGCGTAACAGTCACGTTGCACACGTCTCCCCTCGGCGGTCGAAACCGGAAAACAAACGCAGGAAACATACCTGCGACGGGGGAGAGGGGAATGGACAAGCAGGCGGCAGGACCGCAGTCCATCAACGTGGGGCTGGTTTCCGCGCTGATTGGCGCGGTACAGATGATCATCACGACGGATATCACCGCTCTGGGCGTGTTGATGCCGTCCATCAACCAGACATTTCCGGTCAGCCCGGCAGCGCTGGGCGGCATTCTGAGCTTCGAGGCACTGGTGTTCGCCTGCTTCATGCTGATCGGCGGCAAACTTTCCGATATCCACGGCGCGCGCATGTGCGTGGTTGCGGGGTTGCTGGTCGTGGCGGCAGGAGCGGCCGTTGCCACCATTGCCCCGACCTTCGCCGTGCTGATCGGCGGACGCGTGCTGTTTGGCCTTGGCGCCGCCCTCATGATTCCGGCGAACTTTGCCCTTCTCAACACCGCCATCCCCGAAGGTCGCCCGCGTCAGCGGGCCTATGGCATCTTCGCCGCTGTCCAGGGGGTTGCCCAGTTTGTCGGCCCTGCCGTAGCGGGCTATCTTTCCGGAACGCTGGGCTGGCGCGCGTTCTTTGGCGTGAACGTCATTTTCATCCTGCTGGTCGCGGTGGCTTGCCATGCAGCATTGCCTCGCAGCACCGCTCGTCCGCGTGCCTTCGACGTGACTGGCGCTGTGCTCTTTGTTCCGGCCATCATGCTCATCGTGCTGGCTCTTTCCGGTGGGTCGGGTGCAATCACCTCGTCTGCGCTTCGGCTTGGCCTGGCGGCAGCGGGCGTCATCCTGATGGCAGTCTTCCTGCGAACGCAGCGGAATGCGGCAGAGCCGCTGCTGCCGCCTGCCATCCACGAGCATCGGGGTGCAAAGCCGTTGTTGCTGGCTATGGGCGCAACAATGGCGGCAAGCAGCGCGCTGTTCCTGCTGCCGGGGTTGGTGATGCAACGTGTGCTGGGCATGACTCCGGCCGACGCAGGTCTTGGCATGCTGCCGCATGCGATCACCGCCACGGTAACAGGAAACCTGGTGGGCCTGTTCATGGCGCGGCTGCCTCTCCGCACCAACGCCTTACTGGGCATGGCGGTGCTGGCGACAGGGCTATTCCTGAACGGGTGGATGCAGCCGGAATTTGGTTATTCCCTGAATGTCATGGTGCCGATGATCGTCGGGGCAGCAGGCAGCATCTTTTCTGTAATCATGTTGTCCGCGCTGATCAGCAGCGTTCAATCGCCTGAACAGCAGGGCGTCGCCTCGGCCGTTATCTTTGTTTGCCAGCAGGTGGGCATCTCGCTCGGTTCGGCGGCGATCCTTTCGATCAGCGCATGGAGCGACCAGCCAATCGTGGCCTACAACTACGCATTCCTTGCCGCTGCGGCGATCGCCTTTGTCGGGCTTGTCGCGATCTTGTCGGCAAGGCTGCCTCGCGCGGAGGGTGTGCCCCTCAACGCATGACTTGCAAACGACCGCCCCCATTCAAGGACGGCCGTTTGCGCATCAAATCAAAAAACAGAACGCACAGAGAGGTAAAATTATGAATACTCAGAGGCTCACCAAGTTTTCCGCATCCTCCCTCGCAATCGCAGTTGCGTCGGCCCTGCTGGTTCCCGGCGCGGCCCTGGCACAGCAGGCGCCGGCCGAAGATGGCGGCCTTGCCGAAATCATCGTCACCGCATCCAAGCGTGCCACCAACCTACAGAAGGAATCGCGCGCGGTTTCTGTGGTCGATGCCACCACGCTCGAACGCGCGTCCGTAGTTGATCCCACTGCCGTGCAGAATCTCGTGGCCGGCGTGAACATCACCCCCAACGGCCAGCAGATGCAGATTTATATCCGCGGCGTTGGCGATCAGACCATCAACGCCACCACCGATCCGGCCGTGGCCGTGAACGTGGACGGCGTCTACTTCCCCCGCGCCTATCAGGCGTCCACCCAGTTCTTCGATCTTGAGCGGGTCGAAGTGCTCAAGGGCCCGCAGGGCACGCTCTATGGCCGCAATGCCTCGGCCGGTGCGATGAACCTGATCAGCGCCCGACCGAAGTTCGAGTTCGGCGGCTTTATTGAAGGCGAATACGGCAATTTCGACAGCAAGCGCCTGGCCGGCGCGGTCAACATGCCGTTCTCCGACAAGGTGGCCCTACGTCTCGCAGGCCAGATCATCGATCGTGATGGCTACCTGACCGATGGCTATAACGATGCCAAGAGCGAGGCCTTGCGCGCCAGCCTGCTGATCCAGGCCAGCCCGCAGACTTCGCTGCTGATCACCGGCTCCTATGCCCATCAGGGCGGCATGGGCTCGTCCAGCGTGCTGCTGCCGAACTTCTCCGGGGCTTCCGACGCGTTTGGCCCGCGGCCGACCAACCCCTGGGCCGGACCGACCGACCCCGCAACGGTTGCCCGCATCCGTTCGAAGGATGGCGCCGACGCCATGATCCATATCGTGGATCCGACCAAGAGCTGGATGCCGAAAGGCTTTGTCGATGCGGAGATCTATTCGCTGGCCGCCAACTTCGAGCATCAGTTTGAAGGCGCCACACTGACGATTATGCCCAGCTACGTCGGCTCCAAGTTCAAGAGCTGGATTACCTCGGCAGTTACCGTTCCCTCTTACGACGATGCCACCAGCAACCAGATGGGTATCGAAACGCGCCTTTCGTCACCGGCCGCCTCGCGCCACAAATGGGTGATTGGCGCCATGGCCATGCACGAAGATGGTGGCAGCAATTACCAGAGCTGGATCAAGATCCCGACGGATTCGCTGCTGCAGGTGACCGAAGCCCCGACCCGTAACGACACCACGCTCGGCCTGTTCGGCGAAGCCAATATCGCGCTGACCGACCAGTTCCGCGCGATCCTTGGCGGGCGCTACACTTGGGAAAAGAAGGTGGTCGAAGGCGTCACGGACTCCGCAGTTGGCGCGTTCGGCGGCCTTGCCGCGCCCTACAACGGTTTTCCGCCGCTGGATATCAGTGGGCTTGCAGTCAACTCTCCGACGGCGCTCGACGTTTCCGGCAAGCGGACTGATAAGGCATTCAACTTCCGCGCCGGCGTTGAATATGACCTGTCACCGGACTCGATGGCCTACGCAACCGTGGCTACCGGGTTCAAGGCAGGCGGCTTCTATAACGACGTGACAGGCGCCAACAGCTACAAGCCGGAAAAGCTGACTGCCTATACCGCCGGCATCAAGAACCGCTTCCTGAACAACAACCTGCAGATCAACCTCGAAGCCTTCTTCTGGGACTATACCGACAAGCAGGAAACCTACCTCGGCCCGCTGTCGATCAACCCTGAAAGCGTCCTGCTTATTACGGCCAATGCCGCTTCAGCTGAGATCTACGGCGCAGAACTGACCACCATGCTCAAACTGTCGGACAACGATGTACTGTCCGGCGATGCAACCTACACTCATGCGCGCTACGGCTTTTTTGAAAAGCCAGGCTTCCCGTTCGGGATCGTCAACAATACGGGCAAGCCGCTGATGCGCGCTCCCGATTGGGCTGGGCGCGTCAGCTACGAGCGGACCCAGCCGCTGGGCGGCGATCTGGGTGAGTTGATCCTGAATGCCTCGATGCGCTTCAGCTCCAAGTATTGGCTGGATGATGCGCTGACGTTCGTGAACCCCGCCTATCAGGTGTTCGATGCCTCGCTCACCTGGCAGTCGCCTGCGAAGACCGTGTCGATCACCGGTTTCATGAAGAACATCGGCGACAAGGCTTACTACACCGGCGGGATCTGGGTGCCCACTCCTTCCGATGGCCTCGGCCAGATCGCAGCTCCGCGCACGTATGGCGTGCGGGCCAAGATCAACTTCTGACGACACTACATGCCCCCGCGCAACGCCGCGCGGGGGCTCCTACATGCTTTAATCCGGAGAATTAAAATGGGATTCCTTGACGGCAAGACGGTCGTGGTGACCGGCGGCGCGCGGGGCATTGGGGCGGCCATCGCATTTCGCCTTGCCCGCGAAGGGGCGGCTATCGCGATTGTCGACATTGGCGATGCCACCCAGGCCGTGGATGAAATCCGCAGCGTCGGGGTAAATTGCCAGGCATTCAATACCGATGTCTCCGATCCGGCCGCCGTGCTTGCACTGCGAGACGAAGTCACTGCCGCGCTCGGCACGCCCTCTGTGCTGGTGAACAACGCCGCCCTGCACCCGCACCCCACCCCCCTTGCGGAACTGACGTTCGAATACTGGCGCAAGACGATGTCGGTGAACCTCGATTCCGTGTTCCTGATGTGCCAGGCATTCCTGCCCGCCATGCGCGCGGCCGGCTGGGGCCGGATCATCAATGTCTCTTCATCCTCGTTCAATGCCGCGCCGCCCAATGGCGCTCCCTATATCTCCAGCAAAGGCGGCGTCGTGGGCCTGACCCGCGCCATCGCCGCGGAAGTTGGCGTTGATGGCGTGACCTGCAACGCCATCGCCCCCAACCCCGTGCGTACGCCCGGAGCAGATGGCTCGTTGACAGAGGAAATGTTCCAGATGATCGCGGCAATGCAGCCGGTGCCCAAGGTAATGGAACCGCGCGATGTGTCGGGTATTGTGGCCTTCCTGTGCCGTCAGGAAGCCAGCTTCATGACGGGCCAGCATCTCCATATAGATGGCGGCGCCATCCGGGGCGATTGATCGCGCTTTGCATCCGGCCTAGGGCGCTGATCGGCGCCCTAGGCCCACACATGACCGCCTGCTCGCGGAGCCTGCCTTGAAACCGCTTCAGATTGCCGCTCTTTCCGGCGTTACCGCGATCGCACCTATCGCGCTGGATATGTATCTTCCCGCAGCGGTCAGCCTTGCTGCTTCGCTCGGGGCGCCGCGCAGCGCCATTGCCAGCACCGTCTCGGTCTTTCTGCTTGGCCTGTCGGTCGGCCAGTTGGTGGCAGGCCCCCTGTCCGACCGTTTCGGCCGGCGCCCGATGATCCTCGGCGGCCTTTTCCTTTTCGCGCTTGCCTCGTGGGCGGCCAGCGTCACTACCAGCTTCAACCTGCTGCTTGTTGCGCGGCTTTTCCAGGCACTCGGGGCCTGCGCGGCGCTCAGTTCGAGCCGCGCCATGGTCAGCGACCTGCTCGATGCCAAAGGCGCGGCGATGGTGTTTTCGCGGCTGGCGCTGGTCGGAGGCGCAGCTCCCGTGCTGGCTCCGCTGGCCGGTGCATGGTTGGTCACGATGGGCAGCTGGCGGCTCAATTTCGTGGCGATGGGTGTGCTGGGCGTTGCCATGCTGCTGCTCAGCTGGACCGCGCTCTCAGAAAGCCGCTCCACCGCCAGCGCCAGCCATGCCCGCAGCGAAACAGCGTTCGGTGCTTATCTCGCGCTGCTCGGCAACCGGCCATTCCGGCTTTATCTGCTAGCCGCCGCGTGCAACAGTGCCGCATTCTTTTCCTATCTCGGCAATTCACCGGAAATCTACCAGCACGTCTATGGGTTAAACCCGACCCAGTTCAGCCTCATCTTTGCGGTCAATGCGGTTGCGCTTGTCTCGGCCACCCAGATCAACCGGCGCCTGCTGACGCGGATGCCCACGCTCACCGTGCTGGGGCTGTCCGCCCGCAATGCGGTCCTGCTGGGGGCGGCCTTCGTCCTGTTCGGGTTGACCGGATTTGGCGGGGTCTATTCGCTGTCGGTGCTGTTTTTCCTGCTCGCCGGTAGCATTGCGCCGGTCCAGGCCAACACGATGGCCGGCGGCATGGCGTGCGATCGCCTGCGCGTGGGAACGGCTGCCGCCCTGTTCGGCACGGCCACTTTTGCCGCTGGCGCGTTGATCGCGTGGATCGGGGCACGGCTTTATGACAATACAGCAGGGCCCCTGTCGCTGCTGATCGGTGCCTTCCTCGTCGCTTCGGCCGGCGCGGTCTTCGCGCTCAAGCGCCACGAGCGCCGCGTCGCGGCGCCCGTGGCCTAGCGGTCAGTCCTGCGAGAGGAAGGCAAAGGCAAACGCATCCCCGCGGCGAACGATGTGCCCCGCGGTGGTGCCCCGGAAGTGAGCCGGAAAAACTACGGTGTTCGTATCCGCATAGCGCTCGAACAAGCCAGTCCGCGTGGCGACGGCCATGGCCGGATCGTGATCGGCGAAGAAGGGATATTGCGGGGTGGAAAGCTGGACCGGGTGATGGAAAATATCGCCCGAAAACACCGCGTGGCCTCCCCCGCTCTGAGCATGGATCAGGCAACTGCCGGGCGAATGGCCAAACGCCCCTTCAAGCCAGATCCCTTCTCCTTTGGCGCCATGCAACACAGCGTCTTCGTCGACGATGTGGGCCAGTCCCGCTTCAACCACCGGCTTGACCGAATCTTCATAGGCCTCGGCATGAAAAGGTTCGTGGTGCTGCGTGCTGAAGAAGTCGAAGTCGCGCCGCCCGAAGACATAGCGGGCGTTGGGGAAAGTCGGCACCCACTGCCCGTCTACCAGCATCGTGTTCCACCCGATGTGGTCGAGATGAAGGTGAGTGCAAACCACCATGTCGATTTCTTCGCGCCGGATTCCCAACGCTTCCAAGCGCTGCAGGTAGGGCGTGTTGAGCTGGTGGGCGAGCGGCACTGAACGGTTCTTGTGATTGCCGCTGCAAGTGTCGACGATCACCGTCTTGCCACCCATCCGCACGACGAACGAATGCACACTCAGCGTGAACATGGCCTTCGCCGGATCGAGATCCAGCGTCTCGTCCCAATACCATTCGCGCAGCGTGGCAAGGTCGGCGGCGGTTACCTGTGGAAGCGAGAAGCCGAGCGGCATCGAGCCTTCATCCTCGAACACCTTGTCGACTGTCATCTGCCCAAGCCGAACCTGCTTCATTCCCGTTATCCTCTCTCGTTAGCCAGTGTCAGTGCTTGGCGTTGCCACCGTCAACCACAAGCGACTGTCCGGTGATGAATTGTGCATCGTCACTGGCGAAAAAGGCAACCGCTGCCGCAGCATATTCGGGCAGGCCTCGCATCGGCAGCGCCTGCATGGAAACCATGTGATCCCACATCGCGTCGAACCCGGCCTGGTCGAAATTGCCTTCCCCATCGTGGAATGCGGCTGAAGTTCCTGGCGTAATCGTCGGCCCCGGTGCCACGGCGTTCACCGTGATGCCAAACGCCCCCAGTTCCGCGGACATGGCCCGCACAAAGCCCATGCTGCCAGCTTTCGACGCAATATATGCGGAAAGGCCCGGCACACCGAAGAAGATGCTGTTGGAAATCAGATTGATGATGCGCCCGCCGCCCTGCGCCTTCATCTGCGGGATCGCCTGCTGCGTGGCCAGGTACATTCCGTCGAGGTTCAGATCCATGATCTTGCGCCAGTCCTCGAACGAGGCACTGTCATGCGGGGTAAAATCATAGCGGCCGGCATTGTTGACCAGCACCCAGGCATTGCCCAGTTCTGCCGCGATTGCGGAAAAGGTTGCCGCAATTTCGGCCGGCTTGGTCATGTCGCACTGATAGCCCCGGGCGACGCCCCCTGCCCCGGCAATTGCCGCCACGCATTCGTCCGGCGCTTGGCGGTCGATCGCGGCGACGGTGAAGCCATCGCGCGCGAGCCGTTCAGCACAGGCGCGCCCTATGCCTTGGGCGGCGCCGGTCACTATGGCAATGCGCGGAGTGTTGTCTGTCATGGTCATTCCTTGTCGCATCTGCGCTGTGACCGGCGCTGCCGGTACCTGCTTATTTGAAGTTATACTTGAGCGTGAAGGCAAAACGCCGCGGCTGCGCCGGCTGCGCGGCGGTGTAGCCGACGCCAAGGCTGCCGTGGGTGTCGAACACGTTCAGGTAATAGAGCTTGTTCGTCAGGTTGGTAACCTCGAGCGCAGCCTCCCAGTTGGCGGCTTCCGGGCGATAAGTGACGCGGCCGTTCCACAGTGTGTAGCCGGCAATGCGGCTGGTCGGCCGGTTGACCGCGGAATAGAACGTTTCCGACTGGTAGGACGCATCGATGCGCGGGGTCAGCGTGCCGCCGCCCAGATTGGCTTCATACTGGACGCCCAGGCTCCACTTCCATTCCGGCGTCGCCAGTGCGCGGTCGTTGAGCGACACACCGGTGCGGGCATTGACCGACTTGTACTTGAAATCGGTGTAGCTAGCCGCGCCGTCGATCAGCAGGCCGGGCACCGGCTCGGCGGTCAGTTCGCCTTCAAGCCCACGGATGCGGGCGCTGCCCACGTTCGCCTGCGCGATGCAGAACACGAAGGTGTTGGTGCCGCAGTCGTTGATCTCGAACTGGATGCCATCATAGTCGCTGGTAAAGGCCGCAAGGTTGAGCCGCACCCGGTTGTCGAGCAGCTTGGTTTTCACACCCGCTTCATAGCTCTTCAGGGTTTCCGGCTTGAAGGTCGAATAGGGGAAACTCGGCAGAACGTGCGAACTGTCGATCGGCCGCGGGATCGCGCCGCCGCCCTTGAACCCGGTTGAAGTCTGGGCATAGAGCAAGACCTGATCGGTCACCTCGAAGTCAACCGCGAAGCGATAGTCCCAGTTGTCGCCGGAATAGCCGTTGGTCAGCCCGCTCACCTGCGGCGCTCCGCTGTTCACATAGCGGATGTAGGTATAGTCCTTCGATTCCTTGGTATAACGCACGCCGCCGGTCACGTTGACGCGGTCGATCGGGTGCAGCACCGCGTGAGCGAATGCCGCATCGGACTTGGTTTCGATCCGGTCGTTCTGGATGAAGTCGGTGCGGCCGAACACCGGCGCATCAACCCGGCCCGGAGCGACCGAGCGGGTGTCCATGTGGAAGCCACCCACCGTCAGGTCCAGCACCTTGCCCAGCGATGCGTTGAGACGCAGTTCCTGGGTGAACTGGCGATGGGTGGGATTGTAATACTGGTTTTCCAGCCCGAACGGAGAACCATCGCCATCCGAGGCAAACTCGGCCTTGTAGCTGCGATAGGCCGTGATCGACGTTACCGAGATCGCCTCGTTCACGTTCCAGTTCAGCTTGCCCGAAACGCCCCACGAATTGATCCGGCTGACCGGCGGGTTGCAATAGGCCAGCGCCGGGTCGCCATCAGGGTGCACGATGGTCGGGCCGCCGGGAATGACTTCGGTGAAGCCGGGATAGTTCTTGTTGTTGCAGAAGGTGGAGTAGGACACGAACGGATCGCGCGAGATGAAGCGGCTGTCGTAGCCGGGAAGCGCGGCCGCGATAAACGCCGGGTTGGTCGGCGGCCCGGCATAAGTCTGGGTGCTCGCCTGCACTTCCGAATTGTCGCGGGTATAGTCACCGGTAATGTCGATCGTGACCTTCTCGCTCGGCACCAGGCGCAGCGCGCCGCGCACCGCCGAATAGTCCTTGCCCCCGGCGGTGCCGAGCTTGCAATCGGTCCGGCTGCCGGAAATCACGGTCGGCACGTCGGTCGCGCCAGGATTGAGGCAGCGATAGTCGTAGCGCGTGACATAGCCGTTGATGTGGTTGGTCAGGCCCGAAAGGCGGACCATCACCTTGTCGGGCACCAGCGCGAAATCGGCCGCGCCGCGCAGTTGCAGCCGGCCGTGATCGCCCACCGTGGCGGCAACATAACCCTCGCCGCTACCGGTCGGCACGGCGGAATAGAGCTTGATCGAACCACCGAGCGAGTTGCGCCCGGCCAGCGTACCCTGCGGCCCGCGCAGCACTTCGACCCGCTCCAGATCGAGCAGTTCGAGCACCGATCCGGTCAGGGTCGAATAATAAACATCATCGACGTAGAGGCCGACGCCCGGCTCGAATGCGAACGAAGAGTCCGTCTGGCCGATGCCGCGGATCGATGCCTGCAGCGCCGGACCAAAGCCAGCGCCAGCCGGCTTCAAGGTCACGCTCGGGGCCTGGTTGGCCACATCGGCAATGCTGGTCTGGCTGCGTGCTTCCAGCATCTCGGCATTGACGGCCGTGATCGCGATCGGGGTCTTCTGCAGGTTTTCCGAGCGGAACTGCGCGGTGACTACGATCTCACCCAGTCCCTGATCGGCGGCAGCTTGATCGGCGGAGTTTTCCGCAGCCATTGCCGGCACGGAAACAGCCAGCAACGCCGTTGCGAGTGCGACCGGCGAAACACTACGTGCCACGCTAAGGCCAATGCGCTTGCCCATGTTTTGATTTCCCCTCTTACCCATTGTTGTTTTTGTCTTGCTCATCCGGGCCGACCCCGGATCGCCTAATCTTTTCTTCAGAGCCGATTGATAGTCATCAACCGAGGCCCACGTCATGTGGGCTTGCGGAAAAACACCTTTGCAGTGGAGGGATAATAACGTCAGTCAGCGGTTGCGGCCGCACTGGTTCGGCGCAGGCGGGCAGTGGCAGCCACAAAGCAGAACTGACACAGCGCGATGGTGATGCACATCGTGCGCGGCGTACCATCGTGAAAAGCCCCGGAAATCGAGGAAACAATCGCGCCGGCGGCAAATCCGTTCGCACTGAACAGCGCCGCTGCGGCGCCGGTGCGCAGGCGTTCGGCCGCCATTCCGCCTGCGGTCGTGTTGGTCTGCACTGGCGAAGCGCTGCCAACGACAAGAAACAGCACTGCCAGAAGGGGCAGCGCTCCGCCCGAAGGCACGAAGGCATAGACCAGCAGCAGCGCTCCCAGGATGGCGGCATTGCGCGCCGACTTGCCCAGCATAGTATCGGTGTCATGCTTGGCCAGCATGCGCCGATTAAGGTGGGCCGCGCCCAGAAGTGCCAAGGAATTTGCTGCAAAAACATAGCTGTATTGCACCGGGCCGAAGCCGAACGATTCCATCAACACAGTTGGCGCCGAAGCCATATAGGTAAAGAACGCCGCGCTGTTGCAGCCCCCGGCGATCAGGTGCCAGCGCAAACGGCGATTGCCGAGCAGGCTGCGATAGGTTTTCAGAACTGGCTCCGTCCGGGCGTTTTCGGCGGTTTCGGCCGAACGGCTCTCCCGCAGCCATGCAAACGCTGCGGGCAACATCAACATGCCAAGCCCGGCCATGGCGACAAAACTTGCTCGCCACGAGCCGATCTGACTGAGCCAAGCCCCCACCATCGGCGCCAGCACCGGGGCCATTCCCGACATCAGAACCATCTGCGACAAGACGCGTGCAGACTGCCGGGAATCACACGTATCGCGCACCATTGCCCGGGCCGAACTCAGCACGCCGCAGGCCCCCAAAGCCTGAAGAATGCGGGCTAACAACAGGATGGCAAAGCTTTCGGTCAAGCCTGCAACGGCCGATCCGCAAACGAACACTACAAGCCCGCCAAGGATCATGGGCCGCCGCCCGATCCGGTCCGAAAGCGGGCCGGCAAACACCTGCCCGACCGAAATCCCGGCGAGGAAAACCGACACAGTCAGCGTGGCCTCGCTCGCGCCGATCCTCAGCGAGCGGGCAAGATCGACCATCGCCGGCAAGTACATGTCCAGCGACACCGGCCCTAACGTACACAGGACAGCAAGAGTCAGCACCTGCAGGCGCGATAAAGTGGCGGAAGCATTGGCTTTCACGAGGTTGTCACCTGCCCGAAGTCTTGAGGAATCTGCGTCGACGACGTGATGAAGTCTGCCCCGAGTCAGGCCGGATGCTTTTTGTTAAGCCCTGCCCACCCTTGCCAAGCTTGCCCCCGGCCGATACGAATTTACGTATCGCCTAACGATTTCATTAGTCAACGAGCGCTGCAACGGTTGGATCGCCGCGCCGGCACCACGGTTGCCGGTTGCGGGATCTACGAACAAGCGGCGCGACAACGGGAGAGGCCATCATGACACAGGCTTTACGATTGGGCCGCGGCAAAGCCGCGCTCGGAATCGCTGGCGCCACGGCGGCACTGGCGTTACTGCTTGCAGCGAATACCGGGCAGGCCGCCCCAAGCGTCGCCGATTGGCCCCTCGCCGGACGCGACCTCAGCGGACAGCGCTATGTCGATGGGCTGGATCTGTCTGCCGCCACTGTCGGCCGTCTCGGCTTTGCGTTCGAGTTTCGCGATTTCGTCGTGCGTGGTCGCACGCACCGCGGGGTCGAAGCCAATCCCCTGCTGGTGAACGGCGTTCTCTATTTCTCCGGTCCGTGGGGCGTTGCCTATGCGGTCGACGCGCGCTCCGGCCAGCATTTGTGGACTTACGATCCCGAGCCTGAAGGTTCTTCTGCCCGGCTTACCTGTTGCGATGCGGTAAACCGGGGCGTTGCGGTGGCCGATGGGCGCCTGTTCACGGCCGCAACGGACGGTCAGCTCGCCGCCGTCGATGCGCGCACCGGCAAGGAGCTGTGGAAGGTCAACACCATTGCCGATCCTCGCTGGAACACCACCAGCACCGGCGCACCGCGGGTGGCCGGCAATGTTGTGATCATCGGCAATGCCGGCTCGGACATGGGCTCGCGCGGTTATCTCAGTGCTTACGACGTGGCCACCGGCAAGCTGACCTGGCGTTTCTGGGTGGTGCCGGGCGATCCGGCGGCCGGGCCGGATGAAAGCCCCGACGTTACCCGCGCCCGCGCCACCTGGCCGAAGGATGCGCGCTGGGATCTCGGGCTTGGCGGCAATCCGTGGGACGGGCTGGCCTTCGATCCGGAAACCGACACTGTGTTCGTCGGCACCGGCAATGGCGGGCCGCATCCGGTCTGGCTGCGTAGCCACAGCGGCGAGGCAACCGACCAGCTCTACCTGTCCAGCATCGTCGCACTCGATGCAAAGACGGGCCGGGTCAAATGGCATTACCAGACCACCCCGGCCGACAGCTGGGACTATGCCGCCACTTCGCCTTTCGTGATGGCCGAGGTCACGGTTGCCGGAAAGCCGCGCAAGGTCATCATGCAGGCTCCGAAAAACGGCATCTTCTACATGCTGGACCGCGTGACCGGCGAACTGCTGACGGCAAAGCCCTATACCTACGTCAACTGGACCAAAGGTATCGACATGAAGACCGGCCGGCCGATCCTTGATCCGGCCGCCGATTATCGCAAATCCACGCGCGTCGTCTGGCCAAGCATGGCCGGCGGGCACAGCTGGGCGCCAATGGCGTTCAGCCCGCGTACCGGTCTGGTCTATCTGCCGGTGTTCGAAGCCGCGGCCAGCTATACCGCCGATCCCCAGCGCAAGTTTGTTGCCGGGGGCATCAGCGAGGAAGCCCAGTTCCTCCGCGGTGGACTCAGCCAGGCAACCCGCAACGAGTTTGGCCCGTTCCGTGACAAGGACTTGCAGGCCCAGCTGGAAAGCGGTGCCCCTGGCGTCCAGGGCCGCCTCAAGGCGATCGATCCTGTCACGGGCGAGGCTCGCTGGCAAACCGGGCCCTTGCCGATGGCCTCGGGCGGCACGCTGGTGGTCGGCGATCTTGTTTTCCAGGGCGATGTGGAAGGCTATCTCCACGCCTATGATGCCACCACCGGCGAACGGCGTCTGCGCCTGTTCCTCGGCACGGGAATCATGGGCGCGCCAATGGCCTATCAGCTTGATGGCGTAACTTATCTCGCTGTTCTTGCCGGGTTCGGCGGGCCGCAAGGTGCGGCATTCCCGCCGGGCGCTGCGGCCCTGCGCCACGAAAACTTTGAACGCCTGATCGTGCTGAAGCTGGATGGCGGGCCGATTCCCCTGCCCCCGGCTGCCAAGCCGCCGGTTCAGGCCCCGATGCCCAAACCGATTGCCGCCACGCCCGCCGTCCTCGCCCGCGGACAGGCCCTGTATCAGCAGAACTGTCACCGCTGCCACTGGGTGGGCGGCGCGCAGGGGATCTATCCCAACCTGTGGAACATGAGCCCCGAAACGCTTGAGGCGTTCGAGGCCATCGTTGGCGATGGTGCCTTTGCCTATGCCGGCATGGCCTCATTTGCCGATGTGCTCTCGCGGGATGAAATAGCCGCAGTTAAGGCCTTTATTGTCAACGACACCATCGCTAAGCGAACCGGGGGCCCGGAAGCGGGTGCGCAATACACCGTTGCCGGCCACTAAGGCGGCCTCAGCACCACAGGATTCGGACCGAACTTGGCTAATTCCCAGCACGCAGAAGCCTCTCACGGCATAACAACAGCGCGCGGCAGGTTTATCGCCATGGCAACGGTTGCACTCGGCACCGTTCTGGTGGCGCTCGACATTTCCCTGCCGTCGATTGCCTTGCCAACCATGGCAAAGACGCTTGGCATCCTGCCCAGCAGCGCGGTCCAGCTGGTCATGGTCTACCAGCTCGTTCTGGTGATGACCCTTCTGCCCATGGCAGCCGTGGGGGAACGATGGGGCTATCGCACGGTCTATATCGCCGGCCTCGGCTTGTTCGTGGTCGGCGGCGTGCTGTGCTATTTTGCGCCCAGCTTTCCGCTGCTGCTGGTGGCGCGCGGCATACAGGCGCTCGGTGCCAGCGCCATCACCGCGATAACCACGGCGCTGATCCGCGGTATCTTTTCCGATGCCCACCTGGGCAAGGCCCTGGCGGCGCATTCCGTGGTGGTTTCAACCGCGAATGCCTTTGCACCGGCGCTGGGCGGATTGATCGTCAGCCTGTTCGACTGGCGCTTCGTCTTCATTGTCGGCACGCCGTTTGCCATTGGCGTGATCCTGTGCAGTTCGGTGCTGCCCGCATCGATCCGCCGTGCCATTCCGTTTGACTGGGCTTCCGCACTGCTGTGCGCGCTGGCGTTCGGCTTGGTTGTCGGCGGGCTGGAAGTCATGGTCCACGGCGGGGGCGTTGCCCTTGGCGCAGCTGTGCTGGCCGTGGGCGCAGTGGCGGCCGTGGTGTTCGTGCGCCGCGAACTCTCGCAATCCGAACCTATCCTGCCGCTCGATCTGCTGCGCCGCCGGGTTCTGGCCCTGTCGCTGCTGGGCTCGTTCCTGTGCTTCAACGCGGCGATGATCATCACGGTCACCATGCCGTTCCGCCTTGCCAACGAATTCGGCTATTCGGCGGGCGTCATCGGCACGATGATGGCCCCGTGGCCCCTCATGATCATGGTCGCGGCCCCCCTCGCCGCGATCTTGTCGGATAAAATGGAACCGGCCTTGCTCGGGGGCATGGGCATGGCGGTCAGCGTGGTCGGCGTGTTGACGCTGTTCTTCCTGCCGGCTCAACCGGATTGGTGGGATGTAGCCTGGCGCATGGGCCTCAGCGGCGTCGGCTTTGCCTTCTACACCGCGCCCAACGCACGCCTGATCCTCAAATCGGCCCCGCGCCACCGCACCGCATCGGCCGGCGGCCTGACCTCGACCACGCGGCTCACCGGACAAGTGCTTGGCGCCACCTTGGCTGCCGGTCTGCTGGCATTCGGCACCAGCGGAAGCCAGTGGGCGCCGCTGGTTGCCGCAACCATGTGCCTTGTCGCCGGTGTAACCAGCTTCGCCCGCGGCCGGGTGCGCGATGAACCCGGCCGCTGACATTGCGCTAGCGCGCGGTTAGGCGGTTGGCCGGCCTGCGATCAGGTCGGCCGCCTTCTCCGCGATCATAACCACTGGGGCGTGGGTATTTCCGCCCACCACGCGCGGCATCACCGATGCGTCCACCACGCGCAGGCCTTCTACCCCGATCACCCGAAGCTGCGGGTCGACCACGGCCTGCGGCCCCTGCCCCATTGCGCAGGTGCCGCAGGCATGGTGCGCCACGATCGCGTTGCTGCGCACGTAATCGGCCAGTTCCTCATCGCTCTCCAGATTGACCGGTGGATTGAGCGGGCCATCGATATAGTTCGCCATCGGTGCCGTTGCGGCAAACCGGCGTGAATGGCGGATTGCCCGCACCAAGGTGGCCAGATCTTCCGGATCCTCGAACAGGTTGAGCCGGATTTCCGGCGCGGCGAACGGATCGGCTGCCCGCAGCTTGACCGTTCCCCGGCTTTCCGGCCGCAGCAACACATTATAGACGGTCAGCGCGTGCCCGGCCCCCTTGCGGATGCCCGGAAACCACACATGGCCGTCAATCCGCGTGGGGTAGACATTGGCCTTCACATCAGGCCGGTTAAGCCCCTCTTTGGTGCGGACAAAGCCGAAGCCCAGCACCGGCATGATCGCCTCGCGGTTAGATCCGAACGCCCAGCGCATCAGGTTCATCGCCATGCGGTCGAACCGCAGTTCGCGCTCGAAACCGACCGGCTGGCTGAGCGAAAAGGTCACCCCGGCAAACGGGTGTTCCTGCAGGTTGCGGCCCACGCCGGGCAGATCCACCAACGGCGCGATCCCGCGCGCCTTGAGATCTTCGGCCGGGCCGATGCCCGACAGCATCAGCAGCTGCGGCGAACCATAGGCCCCGCCTGAAAGGATCACCTCGCGCTTGCAGCGCAGGGTCTGTGCCTGCCCGTTGCGGGTCAGGTTCACGCCCACGGCGCGGCGGCCTTCCATCACCAGCGAAGTAACATGCGTATCGGTCAGCACGGTAAGGTTACGGCGCTGCAGCGCCGGCGCCAGATAGCGCCGCGAACTGCTGGCCCGCACGCCATCGTGGAGCGCCATTTCGCCAGGAGTGTAACCCTCGCCGGAATTCGGTCCGTGCTGGTCATCGCCCACCTGGTGGCCCATGGCCGAAGCCGTATCCAGCATGGCCGAAAGCAGCGGCTCGAACGGCTTGATCGGAACGACCGAGAGCGGCCCGCTCCCGCCATGTTCGGCGGTTTCGCCGCGCCAATTGGCTTCCGAGCGGCGGAAATAAGGCAGGACGTCGGCCCAGCTCCACCCGGTCGCGCCCATAGCCTCCCATTCATCGTAATCGCCGGGATTGCCGCGCGAATAGATCATGCCATTGATCGAGGAAGTGCCGCCAAGACACTTGCCGCGCGGCAGGGGAATGCGCCGATCCTTGGCCAACGGTTCCGGCTCGCTGAAATAGCCCCAGTTGACCCGGTCGTTGTCCAGCAACTTCATGAATGCCATCGGCAACTTCATGAAAGGGTGATTGTCCTGCCCCCCGGCTTCAATCAGCACCACCTGCACTGCAGGATCCTCCGAGAGCCGATTGGCCAGCACGCACCCCGCCGAGCCAGCCCCGACGATGATGTAGTCCGGCGCTTGGTTCACTCCCCACCCTTTCCCGTTGTGATAATTGACAGACGAAAGTTTATACGGAATCGTCTTACCCGAACAAGCCGCTTCCGGCGAAAAGGATTCCTGTGCAAAGCGAAATCACCCCTGCGGCCACTGCCGCTGTGCGCTACGCGCGCCCCGGAGACCACTTCATTGATGGTGGCTGGACAAGTTCGGAAGGCGGCACCGTCGTTTCGGTGCGCAATCCCGCCTCTGGGGCCGTGCTTGGCGACGCTGTTCTTGGCACCAGCGCTGATGCAGATCGCGCGGTTGCCGCCGCCAAGCGCGCGTTCGCCTGGTATTCCAGCACGGATCTGGCGTTTCGCCGCGCGCTGCTCGAACGCCTCCTGGCCGCACACCAAGATGCCGCAGCGGATCTTGAAAACCTGCTGATCGCTGAAGTCGGCGTACCGCGGCGGATCGCGCAGGGCCAAACCTTCATGAGCCGCGCCCACATCGAAACCGCGCTGGAAATGCTGGACAACTTCCGTTTCGAGAACAACCCGGCCCCCGGCGTGGAAATTCGCCGGGAACCGGTTGGCGTCTGCGCGATGATCACCAGCTGGAACAATCCCATCAGCCAGGTGCTGTGCAAGGTCGCCCCGGCCCTTGCCGCCGGCTGCACCTCAGTGGTCAAGCCCAGCGAGGTCGCGCCACTGATCGGACTGCGCATCGCTGAAATGTTTGCCGCCGCCGATCTTCCAGCCGGCCTGTTCAATCTCGTCAACGGCGATGGCCTGAATGTCGGCGCACGCCTTGCGTCGCATCCTGATGTCGCGATGATCTCGTTCACGGGTTCTGTTCCGGGGGGCGGCGCGGTTGCACGCACGGCGGCCGATACGATCAAACGAGTCCATCAGGAACTGGGCGGCAAGTCGCCCAATATCGTCTTGCCCGATGCCGATTTTGCCGTGGCCATCCCGCTCAGCGTCGAGATGTGCTTCATGAACAACGGGCAGACTTGCGCTGCCCCCAGCCGCCTGCTGGTCCCGGAAGATCGGTTCGACGAAGCCGCCCGGCTTGCGGTCGCCGCTGCGGAAGGGATGTCCATCGGCTCGCCCGACAAGCTGGAAATCGGCCTCGGCCCCCTGGTTAGCGAACGCCAGCGGCTGCGGGTGGATGCTCTCATCCAGCAGGCCATCGCAGAAGGCACCCCGCTTCTCACCGGCGGCCCCGGCAAACCGGAAGGGCTGCCCGCAGAGCTGAGCGACGGGCATTTTGTCAGGCCCACCATCTTCGGCCCCGTTCCGGCTTCGGCCATGATCGCGCGTGAGGAAATCTTCGGCCCGGTTCTGGTGATCCAGACCTACCGTGACGAGGAAGAGGCGATTGCCATTGCCAACGATACGCCGTTTGGCCTTGCAGGTTATGTTCAATCCACCGACATGGACCGTGCGCACCGGGTCGCAAAGCGCATCCGTGCCGGACACGTGACGATCAACTTCGCCAAGTGGAACCGCTGCGCCCCGTTCGGTGGCTATGGCCAGTCTGGCAACGGTCGGCAGTTTGGCGTCTGGGGCTTCGAGGAATTCCTCGAAACGAAGGCTATCGTCGCCGATGCGTGATCCGGCCATGGGCCAGGCGTTGCGTCCTCGCGCAGTAGCGATGCTCATGCTGCTGGTTGCGATCAACGGGGTGAACCTTGTTGATCGCAACATGTTCGGGCTGTTGTTGCCGGCGATCAAGCAGGACATTGCGCTCAGCGATGCCGCGCTTGGCCTGCTTGGCGGGCCGGCTTTCGCTCTGACATATGCCTTGTCAGCGATCCCAATCGCCATGCTGGCCGACCGTACGTCGCGTCGCAATCTGATTGCTACCGGGGTGGCGTTGTGGAGCGTGGCCGTTGCCGCCACCGCAGCAGCAGCCGGTGCGATGCAACTGTTTGTCCTGCGGATGGTGCTGGGCGTGGGGCAAGCCACTAACATGGCACCATGCTCTTCGCTGATCGCCGACCTGTTCCCAGGTCAGCGCCGCACCCTCGCTGTATCCGTCTACGCCGCCGGCGCACCGCTGGGTATCATGCTCGGCTTTCCCTTCATCGGCTGGCTGGCGCAGACTCATGGATGGCGAGGCACGTTCGTGGTCATGGGCGCGGTCGGCCTGATACTGGCGGTTCTCCTGGTGGCGATTGGCCGCGAGCCGATGCGCGAACATCAACGCGCAGGAGCCGCAAAGCACGAAGTGGTTCCGTTCTTTGCCGGCTTGCGGCAATTGTGGGGCAACCGCGCATTTGTCACGCTGGTTTTGGCGGGTGTGCTGTTCAGCATCACCAACACAGTAATGAACGTCTGGGCGCCCACGTTCCTCAACCGCGTCCACCATCTGGACATCAAGGAAACCGGCGCGTTTCTCGGTCTTTACAAGGGCCTGTTCGGCATCTTTGCATCGATTCTCGGGGGATGGCTGGTGAGCCGGCTCAGCAATGCAGACCAGCGCTGGGTTGCATGGGTGCCTGCGATCCTCTGTTTTGCGATGGGCCCGGCAGAATTGCTGTTCCTGTGGAGCGGCGGGTCTATAGGTTGGCAAGTTGGCATGGTGCTGGATACGCTGATGGTCAGCGCAGTGACACCTTGCACCTTCTCTCTGCTGTTGATGGTAGTAGACAGCCGCATCCGTGCGTTTGGCGCAGCCGTCTATCTGCTGATCTTCGCACTCGTCGGACAGAGTGTCGGCTCATACCTGGTGGGCCTGCTGAGCGATGCGCTGGCAGCCGAATATCAGGAACAGGCCATCCGCATCGCGATGACCATTTCCCCGATTGCCATCATGCTGTGCGGGCTGGCCCTGCTGGCGCTGTCGCGGCGGCTTTCGCCGCCCGCGACCGCTTAATAGGATTTCAGCTCATCGTACTCTGAGCCGAACGCATCGGCGAGCATTTCCTCGATCCGGTCGCGTTCGTTCAGATAGGCACTGAGCAGCGCATCACGGTCGTTGGCTTCCATCGCCTCGACCAATTTGCGTTCGCGCTGCGGCGACCGGTCAGGTGGAAGCAGCGCGCGATACCGATCCGTCAGGGCCCAAAGGCGAGTGGCTTCAGCCAAAAGCGTCTGGTATTTCGATAGAGCGAAGATCGCCAGCCGGGTTTCCTCCAGCGTGGAGATCCAGTTTTCCCGCTCGTCCGGCGCGCGTGGCTTGTCCAGCGCGGCCAACAGCGATTTCAGATGCTTCAGTTCGGCTGCGTTCGGCCACCTCAGTCCGCGTAGCAGCTCATGCTCCACCCATCGGCGCATCCGGTAGAGTTGCAGGCCTTCATGGAACGAGAGGCGGGTGACGAAATACCCGCGATTGTGGTCATGATCGAGCAGACCTTCCGCATGAAGCTGCTTAAGCGCTTCCCGCACGGGAACCTTGCTGGTCTTGAAACGAGCCGCCAACTCAGCCTGCCCCAGATGCTCCCCCGGAAGCAGAACGCCGCGCAAGATATGGCGCCGCAGCTCCTCTGCCGTCGAGCTGGAGCGCGAGCGTGGTTCGGACATCAGGTCTTGTTCCCCCATAAACCAACCGGTGCGGGCTGAGGACAGTCTTGCGCGGCCCCCATCCCGCCGGGCAAAACAGCCAGGATCAGAGCCCGCGATCCACCAGGATCTCGAGTACCAGTTCCTTGAATGCGTCGCGCCGGCGAGACCGGACCTCGAGCAGCATCTTCAGGTTCTTCTTCGCCAGTGCTTCAAGCAGATCGCTCTTGCTCACGATATCGCGTTCGGCTGAAGCGCGGCGCGGCAGCGGCGCCAGCGCGCGATAGCGATCGGTAAGGCTCCACATGCGGATCGCCTCGCGCACGAAGATCTTCTTGGGAGAAAGGTTGAACAGGTCTTCGTGAAAGGCCCGGTGCTCCTTCCACCATGAGGTGCGATTGCCTTCGTTCAGCAACGCCTCCAACGCAGCATTGCGCTCTTCCAGCTCCGCCAGCTTCTCCTTGGAGGGCCATTCGATCGAAGCGAACAGCTCATCCTCGATCAGTTCGCGGATGCGAAAGAGCTGGCGGGCTTCCTCGGAAGAGAAGCGCGCCACGAAGAACCCGCGGTTGGGATCATGCTCCACCAGCCCTTCGGCCGAAAGCATCTTGAGCGCTTCGCGCACCGGCACGCGGCTGGATTCGAACAGGCTCGCAAGCTCGGTCTGGCCCAGGCGCATACCAGGGGCATAGACCCCGGATGCAATCAGGCTGCGCAGCTTGACCGCGATCATCGAAGGGACGACTTCACGCTCTTCGATCTTTTCTGCCACCGGGCTCTTACTCATCTGCCGTCAAAATCCCTCAGCTCGGGGCTCTCTGCCTAAGCCAGCCCACTTTACAAAGCCTTGCCACGGTCCTTCTCTGCGAACTTTCCCCCGTGATGTAAAGCAATCCATGCAAGCGTTATCAGGTAGTTCGCCTGCCGATCAGTGCTTGGCGGGCACCTTGTCCTTGGCGCTTTCACGGGCTTCCTTGATCGATGCGACGTAATCGTCCCACAGTGCCTGCGGGCAATTGTACCCGCCTACCACCGTGCCCGGTTCCGCCCGCTCGTACAGCTGTCGGCCAAAGGCCGGCTTCTTGAGCAGCACCGGATCTTCAAGAGTGAGCTTGATCTCGATGCGATCGTTCTTGCCGGGTTCGCGCAGCAATCGCCAACGCTCGATCACACGCGCCTGTTCGCTGCGCTGGTGCACCGAAACCTCGTTGGTGGCGGTCATCCCCCGGGTTTCGATCACCAGTTCCTCCCCCTCCCAATGGGCGATGGCATAGCCCATCTGCGAGGCGACGTAGTTTTCCGGAAAAGTCTTGCTGTCCAGACGGATGTGGCGGAACATGTCCATGCCTTCATGGAACACCATCACCCGATCCTTGGATTGGTAAATCTCGGTGGGATAGTTGCGGGCTCGGGTGAGCATCATCCAAGGCATGCCTTCGTGATAGCAGACCTTGCCCGGCGTATCCTCGCTCTCGTCGTAGTTCTCGGCATAGTTGCGCGCGCGGCGCAGGCCCTCTTCGGTCCATTCCGCGTTGGCTTCGGGCTTGATCACCTCATCAAAACTGACGATACGCCACACACCGTTGAAATCGGCGCCGCCAATCGCCGACGCCGAGGCAGGCGCCTGGGCAGCGACTGGCTTGGCCTGATCGTCGGCCAGGACCGGGCTACCCGCGCTCAACGCAAGCGCAAGAGCGCCAAGTGCGGCGGCGCGAAGCAACGTCTGACTCATTTCAATCTCCCGCGAAATCTCTTGATCCGGCGCGCTTGCGCGGCCATCGTATCCTCGATAGTATACATTTTAGTATATATGTCCAATGAAGAACGATGGGAGATGTGGATGCTCGGAAAATTCGGAAAGCTGACCGCCATCATGGTTGCCAGTGCAGGTTTTGCCACTCTGGCGCAGCCGGCTGCAGCCGCTGCCAAGGGGCGTACCGCTCCCCTTACCGAGGTTGAAATCGCCGCGATCAAGATCATCTGCGAAGACCTGTCCGAAGATTATGCCCACTACCTTGATGGCCGTGACTACGACAAGTTCACCGAACTGTTCGCGCCGGATGGCACTTGGGAAGTGCTGAAAAACAAGATGGTCGGTCGTCAGGCGATCCGCGATTATTGGGTCAGCCGCTCGAAGGATTGGCCCGCAGGATACGGCCGGGTGCATCAGATGGTAAATCAGGTCGTCACTGTCATCGATCGCGACCATGCGGTCGGCAAGTCTTTCGTGATGGTCTACATGTTCAACAATCCCAACACCGCCGCTCAGTCGCTCGCGCCCGATGTCATCTCGCGCAACGACGACGAGTATGTGCGGACGAAGGATGGCTGGAAGATCAAGCGCCGCACGATCTCAACCGTTGCTTCGGCCGCTGTTCCGCGCATGTGATCTCCGCTTACCCCGGTACCAGCACGACTTTGCCGGTAGCGGCGGAAGAACCGACGATGCGGTGGGCTTCGGCCGCCGCATCGAGCGGCATCACCCGATCAATCAGCGGGCGGAAGGTCCCGGCGGCGGCTGCCTTGAGGCTGGATTCCACATCCTCACGAGTGCTGCCAAGGCTGCCCAGCACCGAAAGCTGGTAGAGATAGAGCCGGGTGATATCGAGCATCACCTTCCCGCCGCCATGGCTTCCGGCCGTGACCAGCCGGCCATGGCGGGCAAGCGCTGCGAACGCCTGAGGAAACAGCACGGGATCGCCGATGTTCTCGAACACCACATCCACCCCGCGCCCGTCGGTCAGGGACAGCACTTCGGCGGTAAGATCGCTTTGACGGTAATCCACGCCATGATCTGCACCAAGCGCAACAGCCGCGGCCACCCGTTCTGGGGCGCCGGCGGCGGCAATCACCTTGGCGCCAAGGTGGCGGGCTACTTGTACGCCGGCACTGCCCAGCCCTCCGGCTGCGCCCATCACCAGCACCGTTTCACCCGGTTGCACCCGGGCCCGGTCGCGCAAAAGGTTGAATGCCTGCGGGGCATGGCGGGTCACCACGGTCGCTTCCGGAAAGTCGAGCCCGTCGGGAATTTCGACCAGCGCCGTCACCGGAACGACAACCTGCTCGGCGTATCCTCCGGCGCGATGAACTCCGGGAATTTCCATCAGTCCGGTTGCGGCGTTGCGCCACGGCATGGTCACCACGCGCCGGCCCAGCCACTCACCCGCCACATCCGGGCCAACTGCCGCCACCACGCCCGACGGGTCAACACCAAGGATATGCGGCAGCTTGACCGGGACCGCGTAACGCCCCTCACGCACCACCAGATCCAGCGTGCGATTGACCGAGACGGCGCGCACCGCAACGGCCACCTCGCCGGGACCGGGGACTGGCGCCGGGACGTCTTCCAGCCTCAGCGCTTCCGGTCCGCCGAACTCGCGCAACACGATGGCCTTCATGGCTACTCCCTTGGAAAATGAATTCACGAATGACTAGCACCCCTCCTGCCTCAGCCCCATCCGCAGATCAACTGCTGCAGCTTGCCCAAGGACGCGTCCCGGCCAACCGCTCGTCGGCGGAACTGGTGTCGCGCGTGTTGGAAACCATGCTGGCCCGGCCGGTCGGGCCTTATCCGCTCGTGGTCGGCATCAGCGGTGCGCAGGGATCGGGCAAGTCGACCATCTCGGAATTCATCGCTCTCGCCCTCAAGGAGCTCTGCGGCCAGACCGTTGCCGTTCTCTCGCTCGACGATTTCTATCTGCCCAAGGCGCAGCGCGAAGCACTGGGTCGCAGCGTCCATCCGCTGTGCGCCACGCGCGGCGTTCCCGGAACGCACGAAGTATCGCTGCTACTGGAAACGATCTCGCGCCTGCTGGTCGCCTTGCCCGGGCAGACCATTCGCTGGCCGCTGTTCGACAAGCTGGCCGATGACCGCGCGGCAGAGCCCGCCTGGAACACTCAGACGGGCCGCCCCGATGCCATCCTTCTCGAAGGCTGGTGCGTGGCCCTTCCGGCCGATCGGGTGGCGCCGTGGCGCGGGCCAATCAACCAGTTGGAGGCGGAAGCCGATCCCCAGGGGGCATGGATTTCCTGGTCGCTCGAAGAGCTGCGCGCCCACTATGCGGTCCTGTGGAAACTGCTCGATCTGACCGTCGGCATACGCCTGCCCGATATCGAGACGGTGGTAGCCTCCCGTCTCCTGCAAGAGCAGCGGATGCAGCAGGCCCGGCCGAGTGCGGCCTCGATGGACGAAGCAGGCGTCCGCCGCTTCGTGCAGCACTACGAGCGCTTCACCCTCGCATTGTGGGATGCGCTGCCCACCGTGGCCGACATCATGGCCACGCGCGACGCCGATTTTACCTATCGCATCGCTTCCGGCGATGCCTCAGCGAAGGACTGAAACCATGAACTTTACCATCCCCCCTACCTCGCGCATCGCGGTCAAGAGCGCTCCAAGCACAACCGAAGTGCTCACCTTCCCGATTCCCGATCTCGGGCCGGCCGATGGGTTGCTGCGGGTTGAGGCCTGCGGCGTCGGCGGCGCCGAACCGGAGCATTATCGTTCCGAGCGCTGGCAGCCGATCGCCATGGGCCACCAGGTCGTGGGAACCGTCGTGGCCATGGGGCCTGTCGCCCGTGAAATGTGGAAGGTCGAGATCGGCGAACGCATCGCCCTGCAGGAATACCTGCCGTGCAAGGCCTGCAAGTGGTGCTATCAGGGTGAATATCGCTTCTGCCCGGATGCCGACTTCTTCGGCGGCCGCAACCCCCGCCGCGGCGGCCTGCTCGATTATACCCAGGCTCCGCACCTCGTCGGCGGATTTGCCGAATATATGCACTTGCCGTGGAACAGCGTGATCCACCGCATTCCGCAGGATCTCCCGGCGAACCTCGGGACCCTTGCCGTGGGCATCGGCAACGGCGTGCAGTGGGCAACGATGGACATGCAGACCGGCCCCGGCAAGACCGTGCTGGTCATCGGCCCGGGTCAGCAGGGTCTCGGCGCCGTCCTCGCATCGCGGGAAGCTGGCGCGTCGAAGATCATCCTCGCCGGCATGACCCGCGACATGCCCCGGCTTGAGCTGTCGCTGGAGCTCGGCGCCGATCATATCATCAATGTCGAAACCCACGATCTGGTCGAGGAAGTGAACCGCGTTACCCGTGGCGGCGGTCTCGATGTCGTGGTCGATACCACCGGCGATCCCAATGCCGAGAACCTGAAAAAGTATATCGGGCTTGCCAACATGGGCGCGTGGTTGTGGGTCAATTGCACCCGCGATGCAGTGCCGGTGCAAACCATCAAGGAAAAGTACCTGACGATCCGTTCCGGCCGCGGCCGCACATGGCGGGCGACGGAAGAGGCGATCCGCATCATCACCTCGGGCAAGTATCCGCTGGAGAAGATGTGCACCCACACCTTCGGGCTGGATGAAGTGCACACTGCCATCCAGGCCACTGCCGGCAAGGAAGTTGAAGGCGCGATCCACGTTGTGGTGGATCCCTGGAAGTAAAAGCAGAACACCAAACAAAAAGGCCGCGCCGGTTATCCGGCGCGGCCTTTTTTATTGCGAAGCCTGCCTGGCTTAGCGCGGCGTCGGAGGAACCTGACGCGTCACCATGACCGTACCCACCAGCGCTAGTCCGATGGAAAGCGCGATGACAAGGAAGTAGCTGGTCGCTCCGCCCATCGCCAAGGCTGCCACCCCCACGAACGAACTGGCAATCGCGCCCACGCGGCCAATCGCTGCGGCCGAACCCACGCCCGTGCTCCGGGCCTGCGGCGGATACATATAGGCCGACAGGGTATACATGCCGTTGTGGACGTTCGAGATGAAGAAGCCCAGCACGGCTAGCGCGCCGAAGATCACACTCAGGCTGGTGTTGCCCGAATAGATCAGACCGCCAAGTGCCAGGGCAGTGGCAATACAGCCAACCGAGGAGGCAAGAATGGCCGAGCGCGAACCATAACGCTCGATCAACCAACCGCTGATTACGCCGCCGACGATGCCGCCCGCACCATTAGCCGTCATGCCAAGGCTGGCGAGCGAAAGCGGATAGCCAAGGTCTGCCAGCATGGCCGGAACCCAGCTGAACACCGAATAGCTGGCCAGCAGGGTGAAGAAGAACGCGAACCACAGCCCCAAGGTCGAGCGGCGCACATCGGCGGCAAAGAGCACACCGAGACCAGCCTTGGCGGCACCCTTGGTCACGACCACAGCTGCCGCGCCATCAGGCAGCGACAGCCCGAACTTGCCCAGGACTTTTTCCAACGCCGGGGTGCGCCCACTGGTCCGAGCAAGAAAGATCGGCGATTCCGGCAAGGCAACGGCCAGAAGCACGCCGGCGATCACGCCGCTGGCTCCCAGGACATAGAAATGCCCACTCACGCCCCCTGCCGGCAGCACGACCGCCGCAATCAGGCCGGAAAGCATGGAGCCGACGGCAATGAATACCATGGTGACGGCAATGCCGGTCGCACGCTTTCGCAGCGGCGTGGTTTCCGAAACCATGGCCGCACCATTGGGAATCATCGCGCCCATGCCCAGCCCGTCGAGGAAGCGCAGCCAGAACAGGGTATGGATGTCGGTTGCCAGGCCAGCGGCCATGGTCATCACACCGAACAGCATTACGCTGCCCACCAGCATCGGCTTGCGGCCGATCCGGTCGCCCAGCATGCCACCTGCCGCCGCGCCAATGGTCAGGCCAACAAGGCCAATCGCGGCAACCGATGCGAATGCCTGACGATCAAGCCCCCAGG
Organism: uncultured Novosphingobium sp.; assembly: GCA_964627175.1. Classification (GTDB taxonomy): domain Bacteria; phylum Pseudomonadota; class Alphaproteobacteria; order Sphingomonadales; family Sphingomonadaceae; genus Novosphingobium. Next base: position 32,486 of record CAZVHM010000002.1, read on the forward strand.
CCTTCGTGAGCGCCGGAATGGCAAGTCCGAGCGACTGGTTGGCGACGCCATCCACCAGATAGGCCAGCGCAATCAGCGCAATCAGGAATTTCTGGAAGGAGCTCCAAGGCGCACCGTCGATCAGTGCACCGACATCGACTTCTCCCGATTCTATTTCTCTATTGTCGACCATATTGCCTACCTATCTGGTATTCTCTTATGGAGGCCGTATCAGGTCGGGAGGGGAATCGGCAAGTCCGATCATCATGGCCCGTCGCCCACACGGAGCATTACTTGCCGCACCTCCTGATCGACAGCCACGCCCTTGTCGCGGCGCTTGGTGATACGCATTGGCCTCTGGCACCAGATGCGCCCCCGCCCAGCCCTGCCGAACAGGTAACAGAACGCACGACAACCGCGCTGCTGGACGTCATGGCATCATCCGGTGTGGGCCGCGCCGTGCTGGTTCAGCGCAACCGCTATTACGGCTACGACAACGGATACATCTGCGATGCATTCCACGTCGCGCCAGACCGCCTCCGCATGGTTTGCGCCGTTGACGGGTTCTCCGCCGCGTGTGCAACACAGGCCGAGCACTGGCTGTCGCGCGACGGCACGGTCGGTATCCGTTTCATGGAGCCGGCGAAAAACGCCCCGCTCGACTGGCTCGGCAGCGCTCATGCCCGCGCGGCATGGGCTGTCGCGGCAACGCGCGGCGCGATCGTTCAGGTTCATCTCTTTCCGTGGGCCCGCAGCGCAGCCATTCCCGTGCTGCTCGAGCTCATCGCACAATTCCCCGATCTCGATGTTGTGATAGACAATCTGTCCAACATCGACCTGGCAACGGGCGCGCCCCTTTTCGGCATGGACGACGGATTTGCCGCACTGGCGGATTGCGGTCGCGTCCACATGCGCGTGACAACGCTAGGCCTTCATCGCGCGCAGGTGGCGGGCGTAGATCTCGCCACGGCGATGACCGCACTGGCGCAGCGGCTAGGGCCGGAGCGGCTGCTCTGGGGGACAGACATCATCCCCGCAGGGATGGATTACGCCGGAGCGGTCGCACTGGCCCTCCAATCGACCAGCACGCTCGCCGAGGGTGACCGTGCGCGCATCCTTCACGACAATGCCGCTCGGCTGTTTTTTGAACGAAGCATCGAGCGCCTTTAACTAGCATCAGGAATGACAAGGAGCAGGATATGAAGATCGGTTTCATCGGGCTTGGCATCATGGGCAAGCCCATGGCAGGCCACCTCGCCGCAGCCGGGCACGAAGTATTCGTGCTGGCGTCCAGCGCGGCTGCCGCGGATCTGCAGGCAGCCGGCGCGTCCACTCGCGCCACGGCCCGCGAACTCGCGGAGGCAGCCGAAGTCGTTATCCTGATGGTTCCCGACACGCCACAGGTGGAAGCCGTGTTGTTCGGGGCCGATGGCGTGGCCGAAGGCATTTCCGCCGGAAAGCTCGTGATCGACATGAGCTCGATCTCGCCGATCGCGACCAAGGAATTTGCCGAGCGCATTGCCGCGCGTGGCGCCGGTTACGTCGATGCGCCGGTATCGGGCGGTGAAGTGGGCGCCAAGGCCGCTTCGCTCTCGATCATGGTGGGGGGCAGCGACGATGATTTCGCCCGCGCTCTTCCCCTGCTTCAGGCGATGGGCAAGAACATCACCCATGTCGGCCCGGTCGGTTCGGGGCAGACCACCAAGGTTGCTAACCAGATCATCGTGGCGCTGAATATTGCTGCGGTGGGCGAAGCTCTGCTGTTCGCCAAGACCGCTGGTGCCGATCCGGCCAAGGTGCGTGAAGCGCTGCTGGGCGGTTTTGCCAGTTCGCGCGTGCTCGAAGTCCACGGCCAGCGCATGATCGAACGCACGTTCAACCCCGGCTTCCGCATCAACTTGCATCACAAGGATCTGTCGCTGGCGATCGACGGTGGCAACGCTCTTGGCCTGTCGCTGCCGCAGACCGCGTTCTGCCAGCAGCTGATGAACAGCGCCCGCGCTGCCGGCGAAGGCGATCTAGATCATTCCGGCCTTGTCCGTTCGCTGGAACGGCTCGCGGGCGGCACCATCGCCTAAATAGACCACCATCGCCTAAATAGACAAAGCCCGCTGGCCGCACTTGGCCAGTGGGCTTTTGCCGTTCTGGAAACTCAAAAAAACAACGCGCCCGCCGAGGCGAGCGCGTTGCTCCGTTGCGCAAAATTACCGCTGCTTCAGAATTTTACGCCCCGGGAAACCGGATTGTCGCAGAGCCGGCCGGCACCAACCTGGCGCCGGCCTGACCTTGTCAGCGCCAGGGATCGACCGTGACGTGGATCGCCCCCTGCACACCGCGGCCCGCAGTGGCGAGAACGGCCTCGTGCACTTCTTCCAGGCCGAAATCGTGCGAGCAGAGCTTGTCGATCGGCCACTTGCCCGAACCGATGATCTGCAGTGCGATTTCGATCGAGCGATAGCTATGGCCACGCGGCGCGCGCACGGTCAGGTAGCGCTTCTTGATTTCGCCGATCGGAACCTGCTGCTTGAGGCCATTGAGGTTGAGGAACGCTCCCTTGGCGGCAATGTCGATGGCTTCGGCAGCAATTTCGCCGGTCGGATCACCGGTCGTATCGACCACCACGTCGATGCCGCGGCCATTGGTGTGCTTCATCACCACGTCCTTGAGGCTTTCCTCGTCGACATTGACGGCAATGTCCGCGCCGAGTTCAAGCGCAAGGTCAAGCCGCGCGCGGTCACGGGTCTGGCCGGCGATGATGACCAGTGATGCGCCGGCCGACTTTGCGGCCAGGGCGCAACCCAAGCCCTGCTGGCCGGGACCATAGACCACCACGGTCTTACCGATGCCGGCGCCACCGTCGAGCACTGCCCACTGCACGCCGTTGCCCATCGGGATCGCCATGGTGGCATGACGTGCGGGCATGTTGTCGGGGATGCGGTGAATCACGGCATTGGGCGCCAGGTAGGCATACTGGCTGAACCCACCCCACAGATGCGGCGGAATATCAGCGTTGCAAGTGCCGTAACGCAGCGTGTTGAACTGGTCCTTCACGTTGAAGAAGTCAGCTTCCATGCACAGGCGGAAATCGCCCTGGCGGCACCAGTGGCAGTGCCAGCACGGCAGGTATTCTTCCAGCGCCACGCGGTCACCCGGTTTGAGGCCCCAGCGCTTGGCTGCGGCTTCACCCAGTTCGCTCACAGTGCCGACGATTTCGTGACCCATGATGCACGGGGCCGCGCCCGGCTTGCGGTAGTATTCAGGCTCGCTGCCGCCCACGCCCGAAGATTCGACCTTCAGCAGGCCGCTGTCAGGCCCGATCTTTGGCAGGTCGAATTCGCGGATTTCGCCCTTTTCGATATCAATCTTGACCGATGCCTTGACCTTCATCGCCCATTCCTCTCGCTAATTTAAAACCCGAACGGATCAGGCCGCCGGAATCCGGAACACGCGCTCGGCAGTCCGGTGATAGATATTGGCCTTGTCCTCGTCGCTGATCGGCATGGCATCCATGTCAGCAACGGCTTCGGCAGTATCGCAGAACGGATAATCGATGGCGAACATCATTCGCTCCGATCCCACCGCCTCAATCCCGAACTTCACTGCGGCAGGGGCATTCATGCCGCTGGTCGTGATGAAGAAGTTACGCAGGAAATAGGCGCTAGGCGCCATTTCAAGCGTGGGCCGCCCTTCCGCCTGGAAGGCCTTGTGCATGGCATCGATGCGGGTCAACCAATAGGGCACGCCCTCACCGCCGTGGCCCAGGATCACCTTCAGGTTGGGGAAGCGATCGAACACCCCGCCCACGATCATGCGCACGGCATGCAGGCCTGTTTCAGCCTGAAAGCCCCAGATCGCATGTTCCAGCGTATATTGCCGATAGGGTGCTGCCATGGCCGGCGCCGGAGCGCGCGGATGGATGTAGAGCGGCATCCCTTCTGCCTCGAGGGCAGCCAGGATCGGCCCGAACTTCGCCTCGTCCAGATACTCGCCGCCAGTATGCGAGTTCACGAGCATACCAGCGAACTTGAGTTCACGGGCGCAACGCTCGATCTCGCGCGCGGCGCCTTCCGGATCCTGGGGCGCGAAGGCCCCAAGACCGGCATAACGGGTCGGATGGCGCACGATGGCGTCAGCCAGCACATCATTGGCCTTGGCGGCCAGATCGCCGGCTTCGCCTGCCTCGAACATCTGCACCCCGGTAGAGGCAAGTGAAATCACCTGCACATCGACGCCATGCTGGTCCATGATTTCGAGGCGCTCGCCATCGAGGTCGAGCAGACGTCGTTCCAGAGGACTACCGGCACGGGCTCGCGACCAGAACAGGAGATCCGGGTCATAGGCTTCCGCCGCTGCGCGATCGCGCATCGGGTTCAGCACTTCGGGTATGACGTAGGCTTCCTCGGTGGCGATACGACGAAATGCACCCGCCATGATCAGTTCCAGTTCCGTCCGTAATAGCGGGCGGTCGTTCCCGAAAGCACTGCTTCCCGCTGCGCTGCATCGAGCAGGGTGACCGAGTTGCGGGCCAATTCTGCCATGTATTCGTAAGTGCCCGGCGACTGGCTGATGTCCGAACCCCACATCACGCGGTCAGCGCCGAAGTGATCGACGACACGCTTGACGATCGGTGCGGCATCGACGCCGCCCGCTGCCAGCTTGCCCAGCGGAATGGTGGTGTACTTGATCGCCACGCCGGCAAAATCGACCAGCCGCGCGAGCGCATCGTCAAGGCCATAGTCAGGCGCGCCGGCGTTCACGTTCATGTTCGAGAAGTGATCGATGACCACCTTCGCCTGGGGCAGATCCGTCAGTATGGCGTTCAGGCGTTCGAGGCCGAGGGCGCGGTTCCACGGGAAGAAGTGGACGCAGACCGGAACGTCGAGTTCCACGGCAGCCTTCCACGCCTTGCGCGAGGTATCCGAATCCAGCCAGCCGATGCCGGCATCACGGACCAGTTCCATGAAGCGGATGCCCACCGCGTTGCGCTCGCCCACCCAGTGATGCACGCGCTCACCGGCATCTTCGGCTTCGCCATTGATGGCGCAGACCGCGGCCAGACGGTCGGGCGCGGCGGCCACGCTGTCACACACGTAGGTGTTGTTGAAGCCGTAGACCGAACCGCGCTGAACGAGAACCGCCTTGCCAACGCCAGCGCCCCCCATGTCGCCCAGCAGGCGTTCGACGGTCATCGGATTTTCAAGTTCGCTTGCCTTGTATTCGCCGCTCGGCGGCGCAGGCGGATAGCGATTGATATCGTCGGTGAGGATATGGGCGTGGCTATCAATCAACATCGGTGGTCCTCATGGGCTCTGTTTTACCGTTCATTGCCCGACGGCCGAAATGGCACGCCGGGCAATGTCTCCCGCGGTCTCGTGGTCAATCAGTTCAGAATCTGGGCCCATTCGGCCCGGACCCGTTCCTCGTAGCTGCGCAGACCTTCTTCATAAGTCTTGCGCAATTCGGGCTTCAGGAAGTGACGGAAGTGCGGCCCCTTGGAAACAGCGTCGATCTGATCGGAGATCAGGGTCCAGCTGTGGGCGCCATCGCGGCTGGTGTAGAGTTCACCGCACGAAGTACCCATGAACAGTTCCACCCCGCCTTCCTCCGAATAATGCATGGCGGCGGCTTCGATGTTGCCGGGAACCGGCTGACGCACGCCATTCATCGCGTCTTCCCAGGTCTTGCCGCGATCGCGGCTGCGCAGGAACAGCGGATAGGCGGTGCCGGCCTTACCCCAATCCGGGTTCGGCGAAACGCCGGCGCCGATCATGTACAGCACGTTCGAGCTGCGAGGATCGACGAAGAACGGATCCGGATAGCCCATGCGAAAGTAGATGTCCGTCAGGGTTTCCCAAGTCTCGCCGGCATCGGTGCTGTGATAGAGACCGATGCCCGAGGTCAGGAAGATCTCGTTCGGGTTGTCCTTCATGATCGTCACGCGGTGCATGTCGCGGCGGAACTTGTCGTCCAGCTGGTCCATCGAGGCAACCGAACGCCAGGTCTTGCCGCCATCTTCGGTCTTCAGCAGATCACCCTGCTCAACGCAGATGTAGATCGTGTCAGGCTGGCTCGGGTGCGAGGCGATGTGCTTGATGTGGGGAACCGAACGCGGGAACATCCACTTCTGCTTGTCGTCCGCTTCGAGGCACGACGGGAACTTCTGCCAGCTCTCGCCCTCGTCGAAGCTACGGTAGAACATCACCGGCTCGGTACCGAGGTTGAGTACGGTCTTGTCGCCCACATGCTGAATCTTGATGGTGTAGGCGTGTTCGGATTCCAGCCCGTTGTTGCGGGGCTCCCAAGTCTCGCCGCCGTCGTCGCTGACCAGCAGACCTTCCTTGAAGTGAACGCAGGCATAGAGACGACCGGAACGCTCATCCAGCGAGAGGGCACTGACGTGACGATCGCGCAGGATGTCGTTGCGGGTGACCTGCCAAGGCGCATTGACCGACTCACGGCGCAATTCGACAACGGAATTCGCCGTCGTCACCAGCATGCGCAGAGCCGCCTTCTCGGTGTACGAAGTCGTCTCTCCGTTGGCGGAAAGGCAAATCAGAGGCTCCTGGACACCTTTGGACATCGAACCACTCCTTGGCTGCGGACCATCCCGGGTCCGTCATCAACTACATTTAGGACTACAATTTTGGTATACCATCTTGCGGGGATCCGCAAGCGCCTACCCTACCAAACGGAACACCCGCGCAGCAGCGCCGCCAAAAATCTGGGCAACATCATCGGCTGAACACCCGACGAAAAGATCGCGGGTCCAGTTCAGCGCATTGGCATAACCTTCGCGCGAGGATACGGGCGGATAATCGCTGCCCCACATCATGCGGCTGGCACCGAAACTGGCCAGAACCTCAAGCACGATCGCCCCCGGAGCCGGATCGAGCACGCAGCCGCTGGCCGGCAGCTTTCCGCGCATGTCGCGCGGTGACAGCTGGCCGAGGGCCGGCACCTTGATCATGACGTTGGCATAATCCGACAGCTTCATGATGGCAGCGCGCGTGGTATCAGAGCGATCGCAATCGGGCCGGGTCCAGCCGCCGAGATGCTCCAGCACGAACGGCATATCCGGGAAAGTGCGCAGCAAATGGGCGAATTCTTCAGACAGCACGGCGCTGGCCGCCCCTGCAACGCTGATCGCCATGCCGTTATCCGCAGCCGCGCGCCAAAGAGCGAGCGGATCTTCGCCGACCGACCGGGCCTCGGGCCGCAGGCGCACGCCAACCGCGCCGCGATTCGCTGCCTGCGTTACCGAAGTTGCGGCATCGGGGTGCGCCGCATCGATCCCCACCACGCTCGCGAAGCGGCCGGGGAAGCGGGCAAGGCAATCCTCCTGATAGGTATTGTCGAACTGGCCGAGGGCCTGGGTCAGCACCGCGCGGTTCACCCCGTTCAGATCCATCTGCAACACCAGCGGCTCTACCGGTTCGAACCACACCGGAGAAGCATGACAATGCGCATCGACAACCAGAACCAATTCTCTTCCCCTTGAAGTTTGGCCAGGCACGGCCCGCCCCCTTGATTGCATTTTGCAGATCGGATGTGTAGCGCATTTTGCTATACACATTCAGGGAGAAGTTCATGCCGAATAGCCGCTCGCTCGTGTTCCTGCCCGGATCGCTTAGCGACGAACAGGTCTGGCATCATCAGACCGAAGCGCTCAAGGACATTGCCGAGATCACCGTGCCGCACATTCTGGGGCCGGATTCGCTTGAAGAAATGGCCGAGGCGGTGATTGCGCATGCCCCGGCGAAGTTTGCTCTGGTTGGTTTTTCCATGGGCGGCCGCGTGGCGCTCGAAGTCTATCGGCGCATTCCGGATCGCATTACCGGCCTCGCTCTTGTTTCTGCCTCGATTCATCCCATCGCACCCGGAGAGGACGTGAAGCGCAAGCCGATGCTTGATTTGGCCGTGGCCGAAGGGATGGAAGCCTTGGCGACAGAGTGGTTTCCTCGCATTGTTCATCCGAGCCGGTTGAACGATGAAGCGTTCATGAAGCCGTTGCGTGAAATGGCACTGCGCCAATCGCCGGACGATTATGTCCGCGAGGTGAAGGCCCTGCTCACCCGCCCCGACGCCCTCGACGTTGCCGCGACGGTGACTTGCCCGGTGCTGGTCATCGCCGGCGACTCCGACCCGCTCAGCACGCCGGCGCGCAACGCTGAAATCAAGCGCGTCATCCCTCAGGCCGAACTCGTGACCTTCGAAGATTGCGCACACTTCCCGATGCTTGAATATCCCGAGCGCACGACCGCGCTGCTCCGCGATTGGGTGCTGTCGCTGGATTGAGCGACAGCACAAGCAAAACACCAAAAAGGCCCGGCCGGTATATCCCCGGCCGGGCCTTTTTAAAACCATGCTGAGACTAAAACCTTGCCAGGACATCAGCCCCGGCAAGGTTCCTAGATGATCAGGCAGCCTTGGTGTTGAGGTCTTCCGGAAGCGGAACGACGTCCTTCCAGGTCTGGGTCTCGGGGAAGAGGAAGGTTTCGGCGATAACCTTGGACCAATCAATCTGTTCCTGCGGGGTGACGCCCAGCGAACCATCGGCAGCAACGCTGCGCGCAGCCTTGAGCATCGCACGACGCCAGGCAACAACCGCCATGTCGGTACGACCAAGGTGTTCCTTGGTGCGATCGGCAATCGGCCCCATGGTTTCACTCACCGCGTGATCCTGCACCGCAATGCCGACAATGCCGGACATGTTGGTGGTCTTCATCATCTCGCGATCCTGATTGTACCAGTTCGCGTTGTTCACGTACTTGAAGAAGTTCTCGTCATGGTACGTGCCGGCCTCGTCGATGCGGTGCTGCCGATCGATGATCTGCGTTTCATCGTAGAAGAACTGGACGTGCCAGGTGGACGTGTCGTCACGCGGAACGAAAGCGTTGATCAGGCGACGATTACGACGGTGCGCCGGCGCCTTTTCGCCATCGGGCGGAATGAAGGTGTAGAACGGCAGCGGAATCTGCGTCATGCGGCCCTGGTTGAGTTCGCCGTCCTTGCGGATAGCGCAATAACGCAGGCCGTAGCTGGTCAGTTCAACTTCCAGCTTGGGACGGAGATCCTTTTCATGAGGCCACTTCGCCTCATGGCCCCACGGGCTTTCGCGGTGAAGGACGCCGGCGTGAGCCGAATCGATCGCACCTTCGATCGACTGTGCATAGTTGCACTCGTAGATCACCTTGAAGGCTTCAACGTGGCCAGGCTCCATGTCAAACCACGGGAAGTGCGGGAATTCCGGCAACTGTTCCTTGGGGCCCATGTAGGTCCAGATCATACCGCCGGCCGAACGGGTCGGATAGGCAGTGACGCGCATGGCCTTGGCCAGCGTGGCGCCTTCCGGCTCTGCGGGGGTGTCGGTGCACTGGCCGTTCACATCGAACTTCCAGCCATGGAAAAGGCAGCGCAGGCCGCAATCGCCGTTGACGCCAAGCGCCAGCGACGTACCGCGGTGCGGGCAACGCTCGTCAAGCAGGCCAACGCGACCTTCTGTGTCGCGGAAAGCGACCAGATCTTCGCCCAACAGGCGAATGCGGACGGGCTTTCCGTCATTCTCGGGCAGTTCCGATTCGAGCAGCGCCGGAATCCAGAACCTGCGCATGAAATTACCCATAAGGGTCCCCGGACCCACACGGGTCAGGGCTTCATTATCCGCTTGTGAGAGCACGCCTTCCTCCTATTGTTAGTCGATCGTGTATGCAGTATAGCAGCTGCGACACCCCTTGTCACTGCACCGATGAAGGATTTTCTGTGCTCGATGATATTCACGATATCGATGACTGGTCGCAGATCACGATCTGGGCCCTTATCGACCGTATTCAGCGGTCTTCCGGGTTTGGCCACATGGTCTACCGCGAGACTGAGCTCGACGAACTCTGGCGCATTCTTGACATTGCTTCGGCAACGGCAGTGCGCAACGCCGATCCTGATGCCGCCCGCCTGCTGGAAATGAAGGCGGTGGTAATGAAGGCCCACGACCAGATCGGCGATGATGGCGATCTGGCTGGCGCAGCAGAGACGCTGAAGGCCGGGTTCAAGTGAAAGTGTGGCAGGCCGGCCGCGGGGAGCGCGCCGGCCTGCTCATTATGGTGTCTTCACAAGAAAGATCGTCAATTGGCTTTCGGCGGAGCCATCATGGCGACCCGCATCGGAGTGACCGAACGCAGCACCAGAACGCCTGCCGCGACATAAGGGTCGCCACTCGCCACCGCAGTGGCATCGGCCGTGCTGGCCGCGCTCACGATGATGACGCTGCCGATCGCACCGCCCTCGTCGTCCAGCAGCGGGCCGGCCATGTGCAGCCCTTCCCCAAGGCCGCGACGATAACCGATATGATCTGGCCGAAGCCGCTCACGAGTCTCGGCATCGCCGGTCTGATCATAGATCACCAGATAGGTATTGCTCATGCGATTCACCCCAGCTTGTAGATGTCGAGCGTCGTCTCGCCGGCCATGAGGCGCCTGCATATCTCAGCCTCGTCGTCGTCGCGCTGACGCGAGGCGGCAATTACCTCGGCTGCCCGTGCCTGGGGCACGACGACCACGCCGTCGTTATCGCCAATCACCAGGTCGCCTGGTTCGACTGCTAGTCCACCGAAACGCAATGAACGGTTGATAGCGCCATAGGCATCGCGGTCCTTGCCGGTGCCGCGAATGCAAAGTCCGCGAGCAAAAATGGGGAAACCCACCTCACCAAGCAGTTCAAAATCGCGCACGCAGCCATCGATCACCAGCCCGCCCAACTGGCGGGCCTTGGCGGCGGTGGACATCACCTCGCCCCAGTAGCCATGATCGAACTTGCCCTCGACATGCACCACCAGAACATCGCCCGGCTGCGCCGCATAGATCGCATAGTGCAGCCACAGGTTGTCACCCGGAGGGGAATGAACCGTGACCGCTGGCCCGCAAACCCGGAAATGCGGGTGCACGGGCTTGATCTCATGCGGCATCACGCCGATCTTCCCGCCGGCTTCATGCACGGTGGCCGTGCTCAGCCCTTGGGCCGATGCCACCAAGTCTGGCGCAACGCGACTGAAACCATCGCGAACGATGGTGCTCTTGCGATCGCTCACGACTGCCTCGTCTGCAGCTTGTGGTAGTTATACTGGCGACGCGCCTCAACCAGCGACAGCCCGCCACGCACCGCTTCGCGGATCGCTTCTTCAGCGTGGTGGATCGCTTCCGCCTCGGCCAGAACCCGCTCTTCGTGTTCCTGCGGAATGACCAGAACGCCATCGGCATCACCGCGCAGGATGTCGCCGTTGTTGACGCGCGCGCCGCCGATGTTCACGGTGCAGTTCATTTGCTCGACCTGAACGCGGTCCTTGCCGGTACGCATCCAGTTGCCCCGGCTGAACACCGGATAGCCCAGCTTGCGGCACAGCGAAACGTCGCGATTGATCCCGTCAATCACCGTGGCAGCCAGACCACGGCGGTGCGCTATCTCGGTCAGGATGTCACCCCAGATGGTTGCATCGTCGCGGCCGCGATTGTCGATCGTCACGACATGCCCTTCCGGCACATCATCGATGTAATCACCCACGGTGCCGGGCGGGTTTGCCGCGGGGCCACAGAGCATGGTGAACGCACGGCCAGCAAAGGCGAACGAGGGATCACGGCTGCTGATCTGATAGCATTGGCCAACGATGCCCAGCTTGTCGAGGGCATCGCTGATCGTGGCGGTGTCGAGCTTCTCGGCTCGTGCTACATTGGCGTCCTTTGCCATTACTTCTTGCCTTCCAGCATGTGTTCGTAGTTCCCGCCCATGACCTCGGCAATCGGCGTTCCAGAGCGGATCGCGGCTGCCATTGCGGTTTCGCGGGCGATGATGTCTTCGGCGGTCCGCAGGACCTCCTCGACGTTGTCGGGCGAGATGAAGATCGAGGCGCTGTTGTCGGCAACCACATAATCACCGGGATGAACGGTGACGGGGCCGATCTGGACCGGGCCGTTGGTTTCCTTTTCCACCACGCGGCCACGCGCCGTGAGGCTCGTCACCTTGTTGGTGAAGATGGGGAAATCATAGCCACGCGCTTCGTCGATGTCGCGCACCGGGCCGTCAGCGATCACCCCGGCAACACCGCGCTGCATGGCGCCGACGGTGAGCAGGCCGCCCCAGCAGCCGGCCTCGACGCCGGTGCGCTGCTCCACCACGATGATGTCGCCCGGCTCAGCCAGGCCGATCGCGGTGGTGCCCAGGTGACGCGGCGGCCCCGGGGGCGGTTCGCCGGTGCCAAGACGCACCGTCACGACCCGCCCGGCAATCCGCCCGGTACCAGACATCTGCGGCAGGCCGGTGGCCTGCCCGGAAAGTTTCAGCCGGTCGAGAGCATCGCTCAGCGCGCAGCAATCGATCCGCGCCAAACGCGCGACGATATCCTTAGGATCAGTCATTTCTCTCCCCTAGCGCCAGCAGACGAAGCCCATGGCATTACCGGTTCCGGCCTCGCTGCGATAGCATGGCACGTAATCCAGCACCTCGGGCTCCAGCCCGACAGCAGCCATGGCACCGGCAACCGGCACCCAGTTCTTCAGTTCGGATGTGCCATCTTGGAACACACCTTCGCCCAAGGCTTCGACCCGGGCGATATCCTTGCTGCGCAGCGCATCGAGAAACACTCCATCCACTTCCTCGTCGACAACGAAGTGCGTAAGGCCACCACTGGCAATCAATGCAACACGTGCATCGCTATCCCAGGATTCAATGGCCCGAACGATGGACTGTCCGAAATCGAAACAGCGCCGAACGGTAGGCTGGTTCGGCGGATAGAACGCATTCACGCAGGCCATAACGGTCGGCACCGGATTGTCGCGCATGATCCGCCGGAAGATGAAGCCCCAGGCGTGCGGCGTTTCCGGCTTGGGCATGCCCTTCATGGCGGCAACGTCGAAATTGTCTGCCATCGCCTGACGGATGATATGCCGGGCCAGCTCCGGATGGCCAGGGTATTCGGCCCCGCCCGTTGGAATATAGCCCGGAATGGCCGGCTTCACCCCGGTCGGGACGGTGGCCATCCGTTCCGGAGTGAATTCGTAGTTGGTGATCGTATCGCCATAATGGACGGCGAAGGCCGGGATCAGGCGCTCGTCGAAGATCTCCATTTGGTCGTTCCCGACCACCACGGCGACATCGACCTTGGCCTCGGCGAAAGCATCGGCCAGGGCTTCGATGGAATTCTGGCACCGCACTTGCTGCGCGTCCCAGACTTCCTTGTTCACCATCTTCTCGATGCCCTCGTGGCGGCGAGCCGCCACGAGTTCGTCAAAGCTATAGCTACCGTTGCGCCACGCGTGGCGCACTTCCTTGTCGAACGGAACCCGAGCATCCCAGATTTCCGTTTCGGTCACGAGCATGGGTCCGTGGCTGGACCCGATCCCCAGAACAATCCTGGCCATCGCCGTAATCCTTAGAGCTTGAACACCCGCTTGGCGTTCTCCGAGAAGATCTGGCGCTTTTCAGCGTCAGTAAGCCAATCAAAACCGGCGATGTGCGGCGCGATATGATCGAGCGTATGACCGGTTGCCGGATCGACAGCCGAGCCGACGCCGGGGCATTCCGCACCGAACAGGCAGCGATCCACACCGACGGTCTTGATCAGCAGACGCAGAGCCTCTTCCGTGTAAAGCACGGTGTCGAAATAGAGGTGGCGCAGCATGTCGTAGAAATTCTTGCCCTGACGCAGCGCCGAGGCCTGGAAGCGCCCCGCGTGATACGGAATGGCGCCGCCACCGTGGCTGACGACAATCTTCAGGTCAGGGAAATCCTTGAACACGTCGGAATGCAGCAGCCCGTAAACTGCGGTCGTTTCGTCCAGCAGGAAGTTCAGCGTGTAAGGCGACTTTTCCGAACGCGAAGACGCCGAGTGGATGTGCGCCGGAACGTCAAGCTCACAGAGCTTTTCGTACAGCGGATACCAATAGCGATCGCCCATCGGCGGAGCTTCGGGGCCGCTGTTTTCGAACGGATCGGGATTGAGCAGGCAGCCCTTGAAGCCGAGGGTATTGACCGCCCGCTCGAGCTCCGGAAGCACGACCTCGATCGGGTCTCCGGCAACCTGGGGAATGCCTGCCACGCCCACGAAACGGTCAGGCAGCAGGCCAACTGTGCGGGCGATGATGTTATTGGTTTCCTCGCAGAACCAGTGAACCAGCTTGCCCGGCTTTTCCGAATGCATCTGCTGAAATGGCCGCGGCGACAGGAGCTGCATCCGCGTCCCCGCCTTATCGAGCATGTCGAGGTGGCCGCAGGGGGCCATTTCCTTCTTGTTCGCGAAGTGGAGAATCTCCTCATCACTCACTTCCGGGAACTTCCGCCCATGCTCGCCGCGGTGCGAAAGCAGTAGCGACTTGTATACCCACAGGGCGTCCGGCGCGCTCACATGGCCGTGACAATCAATGATATCGTAAGCTTCGGTCACCCTTGCTTCCTTCCCCTAAATCGGATACCAACGTGTATAGCAATCGTGTAAGAAGGGTCAACCGCCCTCCGGATGCAATAGCGCTAAAGGGCAGGGTGCACTCTAGGTCGCACGACGCGATGTTAGGCGAATGTTGAGTAGCACCACGAGAGCGAGTGGAGAGTTTTAAGATGGCAACTGCAACCACGGAAAAGCCAATCAGCGCCCCCGTGATCGAATCGGGCGATGCCGCCTTGGCGATGGTCCGCAATCTGATCCCCGAGATCTCGGCAGCCTCGAAAATCGCGGACTCTGAGCGCCACCTTCCGTCCAGCCTGGTCAACACGATGCGCGATCTTGGTCTTTTCGGCTTGGTCATGCCGAAGAGCCTGGGCGGTTCTGAGCTTGGTTTCCGGGACCTCGTCAGCGTCACCGCCGAGATCGGCACCGCGTGTGGTTCGGCGGCGTGGATTTACGGCGTGCTCGCTGGCCATTCTTGGCTAATCAACCTGTTCCCCGAACAGGCCCAGCGCGAAATCATGGCTGATCCCAAGACCTTGCTCGGCACGGTATTTCGCCTTGGCGGGGACGTCGTTCAGGAAGGCGACGGCTATCGCCTGACCGGTGGCAACGGACGTTTCTGCTCTGGCATCGACCACGCCACATGGGTCATCATCGGTAACGCGGTGAAGCATCCCGACGGCCGGATGGAACCGCGTTTCTTCGTGATCCCGAAGTCCGACATCGAAGTGATCGACGACTGGTTCACGATGGGCATGCGCGGAACCGGCAGCCGCTCGATCAAGGTCGATAGCGCGTTCATTCCTGCTCACCGCAGCGTTGCGCTCTCCGACATGCTCGCTGGCACGACCCCCGGCGCGGATGTTCACTCCGGCGCGAAGTACAAGATGAGCTTCGCCGAACTTTCGCCCTTCTCCATTGTCGGTGCTCCGCTGGGCATCGCCAAGGGCATGGTGCGTCGGTTCGCAGCCGATGTGGGCGCCCGCCTGGATGGTGAAGGCCTGCAGGGCATTGGCGAACAGTCCGCCACTTTCGCCCGCATTGCAGAAGCCGATGCCGCCATCGATGCAGCGCTGGCACTGGTTCTTTCCGACGCAGACCGGATCGACAACGCGACCTCACCCGAGGACATCTCGAAGCTGCAGCGCCTCGCCATTCCGCGCAACTGGGCCTATGCGGTTCAGACTGCTCGGCACGCCGCCAACCGGATCTTCGAAGCTTCGGGCGGCAGCGGCATCTACGACGATAGCGCCATTCAGCACCAGTTCCGCGATCTCAACGGCGGTTCGCAGCACTTCGCGTTCACCTGGGATACTGCAATGAGCAATTACGGTCGGGTACAGAGCGGTTTCGAACCGGTGCCGTTCACCGTCCGCCGCAAGAACTGAGCGTTTACGATGCGGGCTGCGACGGCTGAAACGCGCCACTATCACGCGCTGGCTCGCGCGCTTCACTGGATAATGGCGGCAATAATCGTTGCCGCCATTATCCTTGTCATCTTCCGTGACCCTATCGAGGGCGCGGTCGGATGGCGTACGATGGGGCTCCACAAATCCCTGGGCCTCCTTGCCCTCGGCCTCGGCGTGGGGCGACTTGCCTGGCGCATGATCAAGGCGCCTCCTCCGCTCGATCCCGCGACTGGGCGTCTTGCGGCGGCAGCGGCTCACGGCGTTCACGCCTTGCTCTATGTCCTGATGCTCGGCCTTCCGGTGCTGGGTTATATAATCAGTTCGGCCGGCCCTTACCCGATGGCGTTCTTCGGCATTCCTGTGGCCAAATTGCCGATTGGTGCGAATTCCCCCCTCGCCCATTTCGCTGAGCCCGCGCACGTTTACGGCGGCTATGTGATGGCCGCGCTGGTGATCGGCCATGTGGGCGCGGCGCTCTATCACCATTTCGTGTTGCGCGATTCCACGCTTCTGCGGATGACCCGGGGCGCTCCGACAACCTGATCGGGGATCTTTTACGTGAGCAATCAAAATCAGGATGATTCCGCCGCGGCTGGCCTTCTTCGAGCCATGCGGCGTTTTGCCAGTTCTGTTACTGTCATTTCGGTTCGCGCCCCAAACGGTCAGCGAAACGCCATTACCGCCACTTCGCCCACATCCGTATCGATGGAACCACCGTCGATGCTTTTTTGCGTGCATCGCGAATCCAGCTTGGCGGGCGCCCTCTCCGAAGGCAGCGGTTTTTGCATCAACGTTCTTGCGGACGATCAGGAAGATATTGCCCGCGCCTGCGCTTCCAAGCTCAAGGGCGAAGAACGGTTCGAAGGTGGAGACTGGCGGGACAGCGATGCGGGTACGCCCTGGCTCGCCAATGCTGAAGCGGCGATCGTCTGCACTGTGGCACAGATCGTTCCGTTCGGCTCACACGATGTCGTGATCGGCACGGTGAACGCCGTGCACATTGGCGATCCGCGAGATCCGCTGGTGTACTTCGACGGACGCTACCGGACTGTCGCCGCGGACGAACCGGCCTGACCGGCAGTGTCCACACCGCCTGAATAACAAGAATCGTAGGAGGGGAAACAATGAATCACACGCGTGCTTCGGCTTGGGATCCGGTCGTCACATGGTGGCGAATCGCGTTCGCCACACATCTGCTCTATTCCGGCATTGCCTATGCGTCGGTTGGCTGGGTGCCGATGGATATGATCCAGGGCAAGGTCGGCATTGGCGACTATCTCAATATCCTCAACGCCATCGGCATGTACCCGTTGGTCAAGTATTTCGAGATCGTCGCCGGGTTCTTCCTGCTGATCAACCGCGGGGTGCCGCTCATACTCGTCGTACACATGCCGATTACCATGACGATCACCTACCTGAACCTGGTGGTCAATCCGCATGAACGGCACATCTACACCGGTATTCAGGAATTCATGCTGCACATTCCGTTGCTGGTAGCATACGGCGGCTATTATGCGCCGTTCCTGCGCTGGAAATCCCGCCCGTGGTGGCTGCTCCAGAACATGCCGGCGACCGCGGTCGAGCCTGGTGGTCAGGCTAGTGGTTCGCACGACCGTGCCGGCCCGGCCCCTCGCCCGGCTGTGGCCGGGATCGCAGTAGTGGTGGTGGCTTCGCTGCTGATTCTCGCTGGATCGCAGTTTATGTCCCTGCCCCCGCGGCAGCTTCCCCCGCGTGACTGGGTGCCGCTCATCACCGGTGGTCTCGCGTTCATCTGGGAATGGCGCCGCGTGGCCCGTGCAGCAGCGGCCACCCCCTGATCCAACGCACATTTTGCAGCAGAAAAGCCCGGGACGAGAGTCCCGGGCTTTTTTGTGAGGGCTGGCCTTCCGCGTCAGGGGGGCGTCTGAACAGCGGACCCAAACCATCCAACGAAGCGGCATCATCACCCACCACAAGGTTCTGAAGCCGAGCGGGTGGAGCGGCATGATCTGGCACGGGCCCATCGAACCTTGCTCGGGGCCCAGAAGCTTACCCCGGTTGCCCGCATCAAACGCAGCGCCATGATCTTCGGGACTGCACGCAGATAGACCTGTCTGCGCTGAGCATGACGCACGTTGCGATTTGAACGACATCCGCGCGAAACCACTACCGCGCCTTTGCCCACCCCCTCCCCGTTCATGAACGAAAAAGGGGCACGGCTTTCGCCGCGCCCCTTCAAGCGTGATAGGTTGATCAGCTTAGAACTTGTAACCAAGCTCCACGCCGAATTCACGCGGCTTGCCAAGATCAAGCATGGCATAACCGAACACCGCATCATGCGGGAGGGTCGTACCGGGCGAAACCTTGTTCGCCGGACCAGCCGGATCGAAGGCGCTGGTGTAGTAGTACGTGTTGGTAAGGTTGTTACCAAATACAGCAAGCGTCCAACCAGCCTTGGACTTGTACTCAATGCGACCGTTGAGCAGCCCATAGGACGGCATCTGCACCGAGTTAGTCGGGATAGCAGTCGAAGCCTGCGTGTCCTTCCAGCCCCAGTTCACGTCGAAAGCCAGATCGTCATCGCCACGCACCGGCACCGAATAGCTGGCACCAAGGGTGTACGACCACTTCGGACTACGGAAGTACGGGACGGTCTTTTCGATCTTCACGTTGCCGGCCCCATCACGAACGTCATCGTCGTACTTGGAGTCGGTGTAACCAACGCTGGCGCGAAGCAGCAGGCCGTCGGTCGGGGCTGCCATGAACTCAGCCTCGAAACCCTTCACGGTCGAGTTGCCGTTGAGGGTGTACTGAACAGGCGGTGGGCCCGGATCGATGTACTGGATCTGGAGATCGCGGTACTTGATCAAGAACGCAGTCAGGTTGAAGCGCACCTTACGATCGAACAGATCCGAACGCAGACCTGCTTCATAGGTCCACAGCGTTTCCGGCTTGAACTCGCTCAGGCCGCAAACGATCAGGCTGTTGGTCGGGCAACGGGTCGACAGCGCATCGTTGAAGCCACCGCCCTTGAAACCACGCGAAGCCGAGACATAAGTCATGACATCGGGGGTCCAGCGATAGTCAACCGTGAAGCGCGGCGACCAATTCTGCCACTTGCCCTTCGAACCGTGCTGGATGCTGGCATCGGTGGAACCCGGGAAGCCAACTGCACAGGTTACGGTGGACGTGGGCGCGCCAACGGGAACCCCGCTGCTGTTCAGGCAGACGCGGCCGCGGGTTTCGCGGAAGCCGGTGAAGTCCTTCTGGTCCTCGGTCCAGCGCAGACCAGCCGTCACGCTCAGCGCCTCGGTGAACTGCATCGTGCCCTGACCGAAGAAAGCAAGGCTCTTGGTGGTGATCAGCTTCTGTTCAAGCTCGCCAAGGCCGCGGCCCTGCGCTGCAGTGAGCGGTGCGAGAGTATCCGAGAGCAGGCTGTCCGAATTACCCGACGTACCAAGACGGCGACGGTAATCGTCCGCATGATCCCAGTAGTAGAAACCACCAACGACCCACTTGAGGCGATCCTCAAACGAGCTACCCACGAGCTGCAGCTCCTGAGTGACGTACTCGATGTCGATCTTTTCGTTCAGCTGATAGAGCGGAAGGGGAGTGCGATCGAAATCCTGGTTCTGGATCTGCTTGGTGTTCCGATAGCCGGTGAGTGACTTCACGGTGATCGAGTCAGTCAGGTCATAGGCAATAGTCGCGGCCAGACCGTAGGTCTTGAGCTTGTTGAGCTCGGGGCTGCCACCAAACACGGTGTAGCGGTCCGTAACCCGATCCTGATAGTACGCAATATCCTGAGCAGCAGTCGAATAGCCCGCAAAACTGCCACCGGTGGTCAGGTTGTTATTCAAGTTGGGCAGCCAAGTGGCCGGAACCAGACGACGAGCCTGCTCACCAACAGCGTTGTTAGCGTACAGCGCAGTCGGATAAAGATCGGTCGGGCTGAAACCGCGGGTGATGGTGGCGTTGCCGTCATCCTGCGAACGGATCCAGTCACCGCTCAGGTTAACGTCGAGCCGATCGGTCGGCTTCCAGCGCAGCTGAACACGGCCAACCGAGCTGTTGGTGTCGCCAGCCTTGTCGCCGTCCATGAGGCGGGTGACAAAACCGTCCTGCCCCTTCTTGGAGAAGGATGCGCGCAGAGCCAGCGTGTCGGAAAGCGGCACATTGAGGTTGCCGGACACGTTGAACATCGAACGCGAGCCGATCTGAACCTTCACGTTGCCCGCGACTTCATTGAACTCGGGCTTTTTCGTGACGTAGCGGATCGCGCCGCCAGCGGTGTTGCGACCGAACAGGGTGCCCTGCGGGCCGCGCAGAACTTCAAGACGCTCGATGTCGAGCAGGTCGAGCAGCGCACCGTTCGGACGCGCGAACAGAACGTCGTCGATATAGACGCCGACCGAGCTTTCCTGCGTGACGAAGCCGCTGGCCCCACCACCGATGCCGCGGATCGAGAACGCCGCCATCGAGTTGCCCTGGCCCATGGTGCCGCCGATCGAAACGTTCGGAATGAACGAGTCGAAGCCGCTCAGGCTGTTAACCCCCATCGAGACGAGGCCTTCGGCATCGACAGCAACGATCGAGATCGGGGTTTCCTGGAGCTTCTGCTCATACTTCTGAGCGGTGACGACGATATCGCCAAGGCCGCCCTGATTGTCTTCCTCCGCGTTTTGCGCGAATGCGGGGGCGGCGGAAGCCAACCCGACCGCAAGGGCCAGAAGCCCTGCATTGTATTTCGATATCCTCATGGTGTCGTTCCTCCCCTCAAGGTTCAAGATCGAACGTTCAAACTTTCGCCTGGACCGGAGGAATAACCCCCGGACAGTGGCGAAAACCAACGCGGCAGACAGTTCAGCAAGCCCGCTGCGTAACCAGAGCTTTCACCACCCAGGAGCCGACCACGCCAAATGCGAAAGGGCAAATATATGCGCATCACGCATATCAAACTGACCCATAATGCATCCGAGAGTGACGGCCTCATCCTCCCTGAATGCGATGACAGACTCGAAAATGAGTCGCCTCGCACTTTTTGCTATACAATTGTGCCTATCGGATTCCGGCAAGTCGCACAAGCAGGAAGTGTGAGGCAAAATGGCCTGCTGAACACGCTCAGCGACACGAGCCCTCCGTCAGGCTTGCGCTTTCAGCCACATCCAGTGGCGAACGTTGTAAGCTTAATGGCCGCCTTTGCGGATCCTCTCGGCGGTCAAACCCGCTTCCACCTTGGCCACGCGCTCATCCCAAAGCGCAGCACTGCAGCCAAGCTGCTGTCCCTCATTACGTCGCCCCGGACATGCAAGGCCGCCCACTTTCACGCCTGCCGTGAAATGCAGCGCCGAGGCCTGACGAACAGACCTCGGCGCTGGATCAACATCAATTGATGATTGCCTGGAAAATGGCGGGCATTATTCACCCGCCACTCCATGTACAACGTTACTTCCCGCCCTTGCCCTTCTGGGCGGCCAAACGGGCTTCGACCTTATCGACATGTTGATCCCACAGCGCAGCGCTGCAGCCATAACCGCCGACAGAAGTCCCCGGGGGAGAGCGTCGCAGCTCATTATGACCGCGCGCCGGCTTCACATAAACTTCCGGATCGATCTGCTCGAGATCGATGACCAGGGTCTCGCCATACACAGGATCGTTCTTGAGCTGCCAGCGCTCGACGATCTTGGCATTGCTACCACGCGGCGTCGGGCTGATCATGTTAAGCGGCGTCATGCCGGTGGTCTCGATCACCAGCGTGTCACCTTCCCAATGCGCGACCGAATAGCCCTGCGGGTTGTCGTTATACCCTTCCGGCTTCGGCCCACCGTTTATGTGAATGTTCCGATACTGGTCATACAGTTCGTACATCACGATGATGCGATCTTCGGTCTGGTAAATTTCCTGGGCGTAGTCACGAGCCCGGATCAGGGAAGTCCACGGCATGCCCTTGACGAGGCAGACTGCGACCGCAGGATCGGCATCTTCCCCCTTGTAGTTGGCCATGAAATGGTCGCGAGCAGCCTTCGCTTCGGGCGTGAATTCACCCGACTGCTCGGGGGTCACAGCCCGTTCCATAGTGGTCAGCTGCCAGATGCCGGCAAAGTTGGGGCGCTTGACCGCCGCCGGAGCAGCCACAGGCGCAGGAGCGACAGCCGCAGGCGCAGTGGCCACAGACGTCTGCGCGCAAGCGGAACTGGCGATCGTAACGAGGACCGCCGCTCCGCTCAGGATTGCGGATTTAAAACGCATGAGAAACTCCCCGTCGGTCATTCGAAAATTTCAGGATAGGCGATCAAACGCCCGCACGCGATGGTAGAGACCCAAAGGCACAGCGACAAAGCAACCGAAATCCGTCCAGCCAACGGCACCTCAGCCGCAGGGCCGGTCAATCCCTTGGCCACGCGAAAAGTGAAAAACAGCATGTTCACGCCAGCCAGGGCAATAAGCGCCAACTTCACGCGAAAGACCATATTTTCGGCGTTCTCGACCGGATAGGCGGTGAACAACGCCGCGCCGGAAAGCGCGATGATCACAAACCCGATCCAAGTGAAACGAAGCAAGTGGTGCTCACCCAACTCAACCGCTGGCAGCGCGCGGGTCACACCGAGATAACGCAGATCGACCAGCGCGATCGTGCCAAACAATAGAACGATTCCAAACAGATGAATCGTCTCGAGAATTGGATATCCCCACAGGGAATCGCGCACCAAACCGGCAAGGCCGGTTTCGGACACGGCGGTCAGAAGCTCATTCAGCATACATCACCCCCTTGTCAGCCATCAGTCCTTGCCGCCAATATAGGCCAGCAGCTTGCCCAAGGTGACGAGAGTGAGAAGCGCGGCAATACCGACCGCGACCCAGAGCCCTGCCTTCGAGCGATCAGGGGCAGCGGAGCGCCAAGGTGCCGAAACGCTCACAGATCCACGCCAGAGCACAACAAAGTTAGCAATCGCTATCAGCAAGACGGCGAGCTTCAAACGCATCACAGGGCTGACATAGAAGACTTCAGCGAACCCGATCGCCATCAGAACGCCAGCAACCGCTAGAATGGCGAGGCCGACACCAGCCACCCGCACACAATAACGAACCAGATCGACCAGAGGCAGATTGCCACCCACGCCGACCAGCCTGAGATTGGCGACAAAGACCGCACCCGCAAACAGGCTAAGACCCAAAATGTGGGATACCTGCAGCAAGGGGTAAATTACTAGAGACTCGCGGATCAAGACCGCGAGGCCAGAGCCGTTAATTGCCTGTATCACGACACCCTCCCGAAAGGCCCGCCACAACAGCAAGCCTGCTCCACCCGGCATCGTTGTGCCGGGTGGATCACCAGCTACTGATTAGTCGAGAGCCTTGTCGTTGCCTTCCTTGTCACCATAGAAGGTGCCGTCGGCAAACTTCACCTCACGAACGTAGATGTCATTCTTGATAGTCTTGTTGAGGTGGCCGTAAATCGTGATCGTCGTACCCGGCTTGAACTTGGAGAAGTCCCATCCACGGCGGCGCAGCAGGTTGGCGGCGCTCGATTCAACAGCCCACGATTCGACGCGGTTGCCCACCTTCACATCAACGACCATCTTGCCGTGCGGATTGCGGAACATTGCCTGCTTGATAGTGCCCGTGATCGTCGAACGCTTGGTCAGATCATAGGCGGCCGGCGAATGGTGGGCAAAGGCGGTAACCGCAGGAACTGCGAGCGCCAGACCGGCCGCGACAACAACACCCCGAACTGCATTGATGCGATTGAACATCTGCTTTTTCCTCTACGATCGCCGCTTATCCACGACGGTATACCATTTTGTATTTCATACCCCTGCGTCAGCGCTGGCGCAAGCCCCTTGCTGAGCAAGCCACGGAACTTCCGCGACCATTGTTGTCCTACACACCCACAGATTGACCGTGACTGAATAATGCATTCCCGCAGGCTTAAGCCTTACGCCAAATGCGCCGCAGAGATGGGCATCCTTGACACAATGTCGGACAATCTGCAAACTCACTCAAAATGTAGTCACATCATAAGTGCCTAAGGAGGATAACGATGTCTGGCGTAGAGGCTCTCGGTTATATGGTCTTCGACCTCGCGCCCGAGCAGATGGCTCCAATGCAGGTGCTTCTGGGGCAAATCATGGAGCTGGATACTCCTTCCGACGGGGCCGGTGGATTCCACGCGCGTATCGATGGGCGGCCCTTCCGACTTCACTTCCGCAAGGCCAGTGAATACCGCATTTCGGCGATTGGCTGGGAAGTGTCCGACGGCGATGGATTGTCCATCATGAAATCGCGCGTTGAAAATTCCGGGATCATCTGCACGGAACTGTCCCCGGCAGAATGCCTGGCCCGCGCCGTCTCCGCCGGCTTCCGCTTTGTCGATGCTGATGGCTTCCATGTCGAAATAGTAGTCGACCGCCCCTTTGCCTCCGAGCCTGAACTGGAAGCGAAATTCGTCGGAGGAAAGGACGGCGCTGGATCCTTCGGGTTCGGCCATATTGTTCAGAGTAGCGCGAACCCTGCTGCGGCCATTGCCTTCTATTCGGATGTGATGGGCCTTGCGATTACCGATCGAATCGTCTGGCCGGACGCTGACCTGATGTTTCTTCATTGCAACAACCGGCACCACAGCCTTGCCATCGCCGGTGAGGTACTCGGCCTGGAAGCGGGCCGAATCGATCACTTCATGATCGAAGCGACCAGCCGCGAACAAATCGACGCGGCTTATGCCCAGCTGGAGGCTAACGGCTTCCAGGTCTCGATGACCCTCGGCCAGCATAGTAATGATCACATGTACAGTTTTTATGTCTATGCCCCCGCCCCGTTCCGCATCGAATTCGGCTTCGGGGGGCGCGACGCCAAGCTGACGGAATACGAAGTATATGACAGCCCGAGCAACTGGGGGCACGAATTCCATCCGCCCAGCTTGCCGGCTTGATCGGAACTAGCCGGCAATTTCCACGACGGTGCCTGCCAGCCTGTCCACTTCAGCCCGATCATGGCTGACATATAGAATGGGCTGAGGTTCGATCCACCAGCAGGAATCACGTCGTCGCCAGGATAAGCTCGCCCGATGGCCACTCACTGTGCCTCTCCGCCGGAAAGAGTGCGTGGCCATCGGTCGAGAAGGTGGCCGATGCCAAGAAATTGCGCCGCATCTTCCATTCCGATCCGGCGATCACCGGGCGCCAGTTTCCACCCGTAAAGCAGATTGTCGCAAACCCTGAGATGGGGAAAAAGCCGGCCGTCCTGAAACACATAGCCAACGCTTCCTTTCCATAGCGGCCTGCCGGCACAAATATGTGGATCCGCGATTGCCAGCCGCTCGATTCCGAGCGCGGCCGCCAACGGGAAGCCAGGCGCAATCGCCAATCTGGCCCGGCTGCCGGCGGGACCAACCAGCAGTAGCCGGTTGGTTGCCAGTTGCGCCCGCGTTCCCAGCCGCAACAATCCTTTCCCCGCTACATAATCCATCCATTGCTCATCGGCGGAAACAAGCAGGTCTGCCGGCGCGCCGGGCGCAGTAATCTGCCTGGCCAGCGCAGAACTTGCCGCAAAGGCGAACACCGGCCTTGAGCGCCCCCGCTCCTCGGCACGTGCCACACCGGAACAGGCCACACGACAGGAAGCGCATGAACATTGAAACGCCGGCTTCGCTATGTTTCAGCGTATGGATCAGTCACCAGTGCAGCACCACCCGTCCGCGCACATGCTGATCCAGCAGCTCCTTGGCCAGCCTCTCCACATCGCCGAACGACGCATCCACAATCATCGGCTCGATCCGGTCTGGCGCCGCGTCCCGGCTAAGCCGGGCCCAGGCATCCGTGCGCACGGTGGCGGGCGGGTGAACGGAACCGATTCCCAGCAGGCACACGCCGCGCAGAATGAACGGCGCCACCGTGGTTGGCAGTGCCATCGAACCGGCCAGCCCGCAGGCGGCGACTGCGCCATAAGCCTGGGTCGCCGCCAGCATGGCGGCAAGCACCGTGCCGCCAACCACATCAATTCCCCCCGCCCACCGCTCACGTTCAAGCGGACGGGGGGCCGTCTCCAGTTCCGACCGGTCGATCACTCGCGCCGCGCCGAGCTCCCGAAGGTAGTCAGCTTCGGCCACTCTGCCCGTAGCGGCGACGGCGTGATATCCAGCCTGTGCCAGCAGCATCAAGGCGAACCCTCCAACGCCGCCTGACGGACCGGTCACCACGACTTCGCCGCTGCGCTCGATGCCATGTCGCTCAAGTGCGTCGACGGCCATCGCCGCGGTCACCCCCGCCGTCCCGATCGCTGCGGCATGGCGGTTAGACAATCGCTCGGGCAAGGCAACCAGCCAGTCCGGGTGAAGAGCTGCCTCCTCGGCATATCCGCCCCACTCCGCCTCGCCCATGCCATGACCCGTGCCCACCACGCGGGTTCCCGGAGCAAACCGCCCACTGGCATCGCTGATCACAGTACCCGCCAGGTCCACCCCCGGCACCATCGGCCACCGGCGGAAGATCGGCGATCGCCCGGTCAGCGCCAAGGCATCCTTGTAATTGATGGCCGAGTGGCTCACCCGGATGCGCACCGGCAGAGGCGGCAGATCGGCGGAGGAAAGCTCCTCCCACCGCCCGCACCCATTCTTTTCACGCTGTACCCACGCCTTCATCGCCAATCCCTTCCGCCGGCCATCGCCCTCTCTGGCGGCAAAACTGCACCCAACCGCCGCAACTGGCCAGCCCGTTCCCTTGCCGTCATCCATCAGCCGGTTATAGAAGGCCGGTGCCCTCGTCGGAACTGCCCTTGCCGCCACACGACCGTGGCACTGCTTCCCGGATGGCCCAACATGCCCCCGCTCCTGCCCATCGGATAGACAATCGCCTGCCGGGCCTCGACATCCTTCGCGCCATCGCCGCGCTGATGGTTGTGATCATGCACGCCGGCGCGATCTGGCCAGGCGGGCCACACGTAGCGAGTTCATCGTACCTTGCGGTCGATTTCTTTTTTCTCCTGTCCGGCTTCGTTATGGGCCGAACCTATGAAAGACGGATGATTGCCGGCACGCTCGGCCCTTGGACATTCCTGATTGCCCGCTATCGCCGTCTTTGGCCGACAATGACGGTCGGCGCAGTCATCTCGATCCCTTTCCTGTGGCGCGACAGCGAGAACTGGGTGGATTTTCTGGCTGCAGCATTGCCCAATGTGCTGTTGTTGCCAAGTTTCGCTGCCTCCGTGCTGTTTGCGCTGAACACGCCGGCGTGGTCGATCTTTTTCGAACTGGCCGCCAATCTCGGCCACGCACTGGGCATTTTCCGCCTGCGCCAGCGCGAACTCGCCGCCGTGGCGCTGGCCTGCTTCATCGCGCTGATCACATGCGCGATCGCCTATGGCACGCTGGATCTCGGCGCGCGCCCGTCCAATATGGGCTGGGGCTTTGCCCGTGTCGGCTTTTCCTATGCGCTAGGCCTGCTGTTGTGGCGCTGGCATGGAGATCGCCCGCCACTGCGGGTGCCGCCGATCCTTGCCCTATGCACAATGCCCGTGCTGTTCGTGATTGCGGATCCCGCATCGCTGCGCGGAGCCGCATTTGACCTCGGTTTCGTGGCGCTTGGCGGCCCGCTGCTGCTTTGGGGCGGACTCGCCTTGCGTATCGCCGCAATCGGGCTGCGGAACATGGCCCTTATGCTCGGCGCAACCTCTTTCCCGCTCTATGCGGTACATTATCCCGTGTTGCTGGGCGCCGAATGGTTTGGCATGCCCATATATGCAGGTCCGGCCTGCGCCGTTGCTGCTGGCCTGCTGACCACATGGGCAATGGGAGGCTTTGATCACATCAAAAGAACACTGCCCACATTTTGATGTGAATGTAAGATTGCAAAACACATCAATCTGCATTAACTGACACGGCATGAGCAACACCATCATCGAACAGGTCCGCGAACTCGTTCTGGCTGGCAGCGTTACGCGCGCCGGGCTTGCACGGGCCGCCGGTCTTCACGCCAACACCCTGCGCGATTGCACGGATGCAGAGTGGAACCCCACCGCTGAGACGCTGAACAAGCTCTCACGCTATCTTGCCTCGAACGATGACCGCCAAGTGATCGTGCCGATCGAGGAAATCATCGACGAGGCGCGCAATGGCCGCA
This sequence comes from uncultured Novosphingobium sp., assembly GCA_964627175.1. Classification (GTDB taxonomy): domain Bacteria; phylum Pseudomonadota; class Alphaproteobacteria; order Sphingomonadales; family Sphingomonadaceae; genus Novosphingobium. The sequence continues at coordinate 60,391 of CAZVHM010000002.1, forward strand.
TGTTCATTCTGGTCGACGATGAAGACCGCGAGAACGAAGGCGACCTGGTCATCCCGGCACAGATGGCAACCCCGGCCGCTATCAACTTCATGGCCACGCATGGCCGCGGCCTGATCTGTCTTGCCCTCACCGGCGACCGCTGCGACCAACTCGGCCTCACGCCGATGGCGCCGAAGAACGGAACGCGCCACGAAACAGCTTTCACCGTCTCCATCGAGGCGCGCGAAGGTGTAACCACCGGCATTTCAGCGGCTGATCGCGCGCGCACTATCAACGTCGCCATCGATGGCCTCAAGGGCAAGGAAGATATCGTCTCGCCCGGCCATGTGTTCCCCTTGCGCGCCAGGGATGGCGGCGTGCTCGTGCGGACCGGTCACACCGAGGCAGCAGTCGATATCTCGCGTCTTGCCGGCCTCAATCCTTCTGGCGTGATCTGCGAGATCATGAAGGACGACGGCACAATGGCACGGATGGACGATCTCGTCGCGTTCGCCCGTATTCACGATCTCAAGATCGGAACCATTCGCGATCTGATCGAATACCGGCGCCGCAACGATCATCTGGTCGAATGCGTAACCGAAGGGCCGTTCGATTCGGACTACGGCGGCGAATGGACGATCCGTTCGTACCGCGACAAGGTTAGCCACACCCATCACATCGTGCTGCAAAAGGGCCGCGTCCTGCCGGATGAACCCACCCTGGTGCGGATGCACGCCGTGGCGATGCTGGACGATGTGCTGGGCCGCCCCAGCCCGCGCAAGCGTATCCTCCAGCGCGCGATGGAAGAAATCGGCCGCGCTGGCTCTGGCGTGATCGTGATGCTGATGCCTGAAAACCGGGATGAGATCGCCCGCGAGATCGTCGGCGATACCAGCACGATGGACTTGCGCTCCTATGGTATCGGCGCCCAGATCCTCTCCGATCTCGGCGTGCAAGACATGATCCTCTTGACCAATTCGCACCGTCACGTTGTCGCGATCGAAGGCTATGGCCTGACCATCGTTGGCGAACAGCCGATTGCCTGAACGAAAGTCCTCTCCATGGCCCGCATTCTCATCGTCGAAGCTCGATTCTACGACCACCTGAACGATATGCTGGTGAGCGGCGCCAAGGCCGCCATCACCGCTGCAGGCCACACGGCCGACGTCATCACCGTGCCTGGCGCGCTTGAAATCCCCGCAGCCATCTCGCTGGCGGACCAGACCGGAGACTACGACGGTTACGTAGCGATCGGTGTGGTCATTCGCGGCGAAACCTACCACTTCGAGATCGTTGCTGGAGAAAGTGCACGCGGGATCATGGCGCTGACCATGGACGGGGTCGCCATCGGCAACGGCATTCTCACAGTGGAAAACGAAGAGCAGGCACTCGTTCGTGCCGACCCGGCCCAGAAGGACAAGGGTGGCGAAGCTGCCAAGGCTGCACTTGCCCTGTTGGCCCTGAAGGAAAAGTTCGGCGTCTGATGCACAAACACCCGTGGGGCAGGTCAAACGATCTGCCCCACAATGTGTGGCGTAGGGCAAGGAAAGCGCCTTCAGTCAAGATCGCTGGCGAACGCGAATGATTTAATCACAGCCCTCCGGGCACGAGCCCAGATTACCAGATGCGAACGCGCTTTTCCGGGGGAAGATAGAGCTTGTCTCCCGGCTGCACATCAAACGCGCGGTACCATGCATCGACGTTACGTACGGTGAGCGCCCGATACTGAGCGGGCGCATGCCCGTCAGTGGCAATCCGCCCCCGTAAGGCTGCGTCCCGGTACTTGGTCGCCCAGCTCTGGGCATAAGCGATAAAGAACCGCTGATCGCCGGTGAAACCGTCAATGACCGGCGGCTCCTTGCCATTGAGCGAGGCACGATAGGCATCCCACGCAGCCGCAAGGCCCGCCACATCAGCGATGTTCTCACCAAGCGTCAGCTTCCCGTTCACCGCCAGATCGGGAAACGGGCGATAGTGACCATACTGCTCCGCCAGCGCCTTGCCCTGACGGGCAAATCTTGCAGCGTCGCTCGCTGTCCACCAGTTCCGCAGCTTGCCTTCAGCATCGAAGGCTGCGCCGTTGTTGTCGAAACTGTGACTGATCTCGTGCCCGATGATCGCACCGATCGCGCCATAGTTGAACGCCGGGTCGGCACGACCGTCGAAGAATGGCCGCTGCAGGATCGCGGCCGGGAAATTCATCGCATTCTGCAACGGCAGGTTCACCGCATTGACCGTCTGGACATTCATCCACCATTCGCGGGGGTCCTGCGCCTTGCCGATCTTGGCAAGCTGCCGGGCCCGGCGATTCTGGCCAGCCGCGATCTTGTTCGGGTAGGCGGCGCCCGGCTGAACGGAGAAGCCTGAATAATCCTTCCAGGTATCGGGATATCCCACGCCCACCTGCATGCGGCGAACTTTCTCGATCGCATGGTCGCGGGTCTTGGGCGCCATCCACTCCAGCCTCGCGATCCGGCGCTCGAAGGCGGCCTTGATCCCGCTCACCATGCGCTCGATCTCGCGCCGGGCCGCCGCACTGAAATATTGGTCAACATACAGCTTGCCGAGCGCATCGCCCAACGCATCGCTGACCGCATCTACTCCCCGCCGCTCGCGGGATTGCGGGGTTGCGGTACCTTTCAGCGCCATCCCATAGAAAGCGAAATGGATCTGGTCGAAGCGCGAAGGCAGCACATCGGCATTCTGGTTAAGCTGATGGAACGCAAGCCAATCCTTCCAGGCATTGATCGGTTCGCGCGCCACCAGCCCGGCCAGTCGCGCAACAGCCTGCGGATGATAAGCAATTACCCCCTGATCAACTGGCAAACCGGCTGCCGCGAAAAACTCCGCCCAATCGATTCCTGGCGCCCGGCGGGTCAGTTCGGTCAAAGTCCATTCCGGCAGCGCGCGAGTGAAATCCTCGCTCTGCGCCCGTGCCGCATGGGCCTCGGCTATCTTCATTTCCAAAGCGAAGACCCGCTCCGCCCTCAATGAACTGTCAGCCATGCCTGCGGCTGAAAACATCGCAGCGATGTGATCGCGATACTTCGTGCGTATGGTCGCCATGCGCGGTTCCGAGGAAAGATAGTATTCCCGCTCCGGCAAGCCCAACCCACCCTGCAGCAGGTAGGGAACGACCGTTTCGCCTGCCTGCGAGCGGCTAACGAACAGACCAAACAGGTTTTCCGTGAAGAAATCCGTGTTGTTGAACGGATCGACATCAGCGCGCAGTTGTTCGCCCAGCACGCGTGAAAGGCTACTCACATCGGTCACTGCGTCGAACCTGGACAGGTCCGCCCGCACAGGCCCCATCCCTGCAGCATCGATCGCCGCCGTATCGATATATGCACTGTAATAGGTGCGAACCCGCCCCGGATTGCTGTCGGGCGCGGCGTTACCCTTGACGATGTCGTCGATCAGCCGCGCCAGCCGCGTGGCGGTTTCCTGGTCTGCCATGGTAAAGGCGCCAAACTGCGACCTGTCGGCAGGAATCTCCGCCTTCCGCAACCAGGTACCATTGGCATAGCCGAAAAAGTCGTCGCCCGGCTTGATGGTCTTGTCCATCGCCGCAACGTCGATCCCCAGCCCGGTGCCGGGGTTGCGGCCATCGTCTTCCTCCTCGCTGGCGGAACAACCGGAAGCGCCGAACAGCGGAACCGCAAGTGCCAGCGCAAGCGCCGCAACAAGGCCCCGACTTGTCCGGGAGGATTGGCGTGGTTCGGTCATCAATCCTCTTGGCCTGCGTATCGCAGCTTCAACGGCGATCTTCCCTATAAGCGCTGCTCCGATCCGCCGCCACCGTGAAAAGCGCCCCTTCAACCGAGGGGCAATCGCTGCAAGTTGGCAACGATTTTCACAAGCACGCCAGTAATTCGAATCGCCACCCATCCCCAATAGCGCTATCCGCAAAAGCCACGGCATGCAGAGCAAGGCTTTCTGCAGACGTTCGCTCCATAACGGTCAACGCCAGATCCCGGCAGGCAGCGTTTACGAGCGGTGGAAATGTCCGAATTCATGCTGATCCGC
>CAZVHM010000003.1:0-60411 GCA_964627175.1 uncultured Novosphingobium sp.
TCCGGGGTGCCGATTTCCTTCAGCATGTTCAGCGCCTCTTCGTTGGCGCCGCCGTGGGCCGGGCCCCACAGGCAGGCGATGCCCGCGGCGATACAGGCGAAGGGGTTGGCGCCCGACGAACCGGCCAGGCGGACGGTCGAGGTCGAGGCGTTCTGTTCGTGGTCGGCATGCAGGATGAAGATCCGGTCAAGCGCACGCTCGACTTCCGGGATCACTTGGTATTCCTCGGCGGGGACGCCGAAGGTCATCCGCAGGAAGTTGCCGGTGTAGGAGAGGTTGTTGTCAGGGTAGATGAACGGCTGGCCGACCGAGTACTTGTAGGCCATCGCCGCGATCGTCGGCATCTTGGCGATCAGGCGGTGGCTGGCGATCTTGCGCTGCACCGGATCGGAGATGTCGGTCGAATCGTGATAGAACGCCGAGAGCGCGCCGACCACGCCGCACATCACCGCCATCGGGTGAGCATCGCGGCGGAAGCCGCGATAGAACGTGGAAAGCTGTTCATGCACCATCGTGTGGCGGCTGATGGTACGGGAGAAATCGGCCAGTTCCTGCTGGTTCGGCAGTTCGCCGTTGAGCAGCAGGTAGCTGACTTCCATGAAGCTCGAGTGCTCGGCCAACTGGCCAATCGGATAGCCGCGGTGCAGCAGCACGCCTTCGTCGCCATCGATATAGGTCAGGCCGCTTTCGCAGCTTGCGGTCGAGGTAAAGCCGGGATCGAAGGTGAACATCCCGGTCTGGCCATAGAGCTTGCGGATGTCGATCACGTCCGGGCCGACAGTTCCGCTTGTTACCGGATATTCGAAGTCCTTGCCTTCCGCGGTCAGCTTAACGTTTCCCACCTGTCCACTCCTTGTTATCAAGATTGCTCGGTCGGTTCGGCCTGCGCGGAAATCCGCGCAAGGCTTTCGTCCCGGCCAAGCAGAACCAACACGTCGAAAATACCCGGGGACGTTGTCTGTCCCGTCAGCGCGGCACGCAGCGGCTGCGCCAGCTTGCCAAGGCCCAGTCCCCACTCGGCGGCAAGCGCTTTGAGCGTGGCTTCCAAGGCCTCGATTGTCCAGTCCTGCACGGTCAGCAGGGCCGCCTCGATCTTGCCAAGCAGCATCCGTGCCTCGGCGGTCAGCAGGGCAGCGGCCTTCTCGTCGATCGCCAGCGGGCGCACGGCAAACAGGAAGGCGGCGCTCGTTGCCAGATCGTTGAGATCCTTGGCCCGAACCTTGAGCACCGGCATGGCCCGCGCCAGCAGGCCCTGGTCCGGCTCACCAGCCATCCGGGCCGCGACCAGTTCGGCCAGCCGCGCGTCGTCTGCCTCGCGCAAGTAATGGCCGTTCAGGTTCTGAAGCTTGGCCATGTCAAAGCGCGAAGGGCTCTTGCCGACATGGGCCAGATCGAACCACTCGATCGCCTGCTCCCGGCTGATGATTTCTTCGTCGCCATGGCCCCAGCCAAGCCGCAGAAGATAATTGAACACCGCTTCGGGCAGCAGGCCCATCTCGTCACGATAGGTGTCGACGCCCAAGGCACCGTGCCGCTTTGACAGCTTGGCGCCGTCCGCACCGTGAATCAGCGGAATATGGGCATAGATCGGGTCGGGCCATCCACCCTCGATCACATGCATGGCGCGGATGATGACCAACTGGCGGAAGGCGTTGTTGAGGTGATCGTCGCCCCGGATCACATGGGTCACGCCCATGTCATGGTCGTCCACCACGACGGCCAGCATGTAGGTCGGCGTGCCGTCGCTCCGCAGGATCACGAAATCGTCGAGCTCGGCGTTCTGGACTGTCACGGTGCCCTGCACCTGGTCCTCGATCACCGTTTCGCCGTCGCGCGGGGCCTTGATCCGCACCACGTAGGGGGCATCGGCGGGGTAGGATGACGAATCGGCATCGCGCCATTCGCTCACGATCCGGAACGGCCGGCGCTCTGCCTGGGCCTGCTCACGGCGGGCGGCGAGTTCTTCCTGGGTCAGGTAGCAACGATAGGCGTGGCCCGCCTCAAGCAGTTGCCGGGCCACTTCCGCATGACGCTCTGATCGAGCGAACTGGAACACTGCCGGCTCGTCTCCGCCCAGACCCAGCCATTCCAGGCCGTCGAAGATTGCTTCGATCGCCGGTTCGGTCGACCGCGCCCGGTCCGTATCTTCTATCCGCAGCAGGTAGGTGCCGCCATGATGGCGGGCAAACAGCCAATTGAACAGCGCGGTGCGCGCGCCGCCGATGTGGAGATAGCCGGTGGGCGAGGGCGCGAAGCGGGTCACGACGCCGCGACCACCAGTCGCCGCTTCGCCCGACGCGCTGCCACTTGCCATCATCGCCACCTTCCTGTCCTATGAACCCATGTCCGGCACTGCAGCACCCGGTTCGGCGTCGTCGTTCTCCGAAGAGGATGACGCGGCCTCAGCCATGGTTTCCCAACGTCCGGGAGCCGAAGCGCTGTCTGCACCAGCCGACTCCACAAGCACCGTTGGCGCTGCACTGCAACACGCCCCTTGGCGCAGCGCGGGTGCCTTGTCCAGCGGCGTTGAATTGATCGAGCAATTTGTCGCACGCGCCGGATTTGACCGGGCGCCTTGGCTGGCCGTGGCATTTGGCTCCGGGATAGTCGCGTGGTTCATGCTGCCGCATCGGTGGGCATGGTTGGCGGTGCTGGCCGTCGCGGGGGCGATTGTCCTGGCCGCGCTGGCATCGATGCGGCGGGAGGGGCGATTCCCCTTCCTCCGGCAAGCCATCGTTTCCCTGGCGATAGCGGTTGCTGCCGGTTGCGGGACCGTGTGGGTGAAATCTGTCCTGGTCGGCGTGCCGGCGATCGAACGGCCGGTTTCCGGCACGTTCAGCGGCGTCGTTGTCTCGCGGCAGGAGCAGCCTGCCGAGGGTCGCACACGGCTGGTAATTGCCACGCGCGATCCATTTTTGCCGGAACGGATCATCAAGGTGCGGATCAACGTACCGCTTGAGGCAGATACCCCAGCGGCGCGAGAAGGGGCGGTGATCCGGTTGCGGGCCCGGCTGATGCCGCCCGCCCCGCCCATGCTGCCCGGTGCCTATGACTTTGCCCGTGCGGCCTGGTTCCAGCAACTCGCCGCCACGGGAAGCGCCCAGGGGCCGGTCGAAATGCTGGATCCCGGCAGCGCGAGCCTGCTCGGTCCATTGCGGCGTTCGTTATCCGACCATGTCCGCGCCAACGTGTCCGGATCGCCCGGCGGTATTGCCGCAGCCTTCGCCAGCGGAGACCGCGGCGGAATCGCCGCTGCCGACGAAGATGCCATGCGTGATTCCGGGCTGACCCATCTGCTGTCGGTCAGCGGGCTTCATGTCAGTGCGGTCATCGGCGCGACCTACCTGATCGCCATCCGGTTGTTGGCGCTTTGGCCGTGGATCGCGCTGCGTGTGCGGCTGCCGATCGTTTCTGCCGGTATCGCTGCGTTTACCGGCTTGCTCTATACACTGTTGACGGGCTCGGAAGTTCCCACGGTCCGCAGCGTCGCCGGGGCCACGCTGGTACTGCTGGCCATCGCGCTTGGGCGCGAGCCGCTGTCGCTCCGCCTGCTCGCTTTCGTGGCCTTCGCGGTGATGCTGGTCTGGCCGGAAGCGCTGGTGGGGCCAAGCTTCCAGTTGAGCTTTGCCGCCGTGCTGACGATCGTGGCGCTTCACGCATTGCCGGCCATGCGGCGTTTTTCTGCCCGCCGGCCTGAAGCTCCGGTCCGCAAGATCGTGCGCGGCCTGGCCGTGCTGCTGATTACTGGCGCAGCCATCGAACTGGCCTTGATGCCCATCGTCATCTTCCACTTCCACCGGGCCGGCGTTTATGGATCGCTCGCCAATGTGATCGCGATCCCGCTCACCACGTTTGTCACCATGCCGCTGATCGCTCTGGCGCTGCTTCTCGATCTAGTCGGCGTGGGCGCACCGGCCTGGTGGGCGGTGAGCCAATCGCTGGAACTGCTGCTGGGATTGGCCCACTTCGTTGCCGGCCAGCCCGGCGCCGTGACCATGTTTCCGACGATGGGCTACGCCCCGTTCGCGCTCTTCGTTGGCGGAGGACTGTGGCTTGCCCTGTGGCACAGCCGCATCCGGCTCTGGGGGATGGTCCCTATTCTTGCCGGGGCGGTCTGGCTGGCAAGCCTGCGGGCGCCTGACGTGCTTGTTTCCGGCGATGGCCGCCATGTCGCTTTCACCCAGCTCGTTCCCGATACGCTGGTTCTGTTACGAGACGGACGCAGCAGCTACGCGCGTGACAACCTTGCGGAAAGTGCAGGTATGAGCGGCCGTTCCATTCCGTTGGCAGAATGGCCGGGAGCCCGGTGCAATGCGGATTTCTGCGCGTTGGAAATCGCCAGGGAGGGCCGTGTCTGGCGCTTTCTGATCGCGCGGGGCAACGATCTGGTGCCGCTTCGCGATCTTGCTGCGGCCTGCGAACGTGCCGACATTGTCATTGCCAATCGCCGCTTGCCGGGCCTGTGCCGCCCAGCTGTGCTCAAGGCCGATCGCGCCTTGTTGCAGCGCACCGGCGGCTTTGCGCTTGACCTCGCGAGTGGAACGCTACGCATCGTGGCCGAAAACCAGGGTGAGCATGGGTGGTGGCCCGCTTCGCGCAAGGAACTGAAGCGCCCACCGCGCCCTGAAACGGCCGTGCCCTAATCTGCCTGCCCGGCAGGGTGCGCACATTGCTGCCGCTCTGGCTGCTACTGAAATCGGGGGCAGCGTGTTCAGGCCGACAGAATCGTTACGCGCGCTCATAAATGAAAGTGGAAGGAGCTTTCCCCGAAAACTCCCCCCGCGTCAGGCATGGCGCGTATCCGGATCAGTGATAACGCCGCAGCAACCCAGCCAGCTTGCCCTGAACCTCAACTTCATTGGGGCCATAAATCTGCGGCTCGTATGCGCCATTTGCCGGATCAAGGCGGATCTGCCCACGATCCCGGTAAAGATACTTGAGGGTCGCTTCTTCCCCCCGGACAAGGGCCACCACGATCTCTCCGTCGCGGGCGGTATCAGTGCGGCGGATCAGGGCGAAATCGCCGTCCAGAATGCCGGCCTCGATCATCGAATCCCCGGATACTTCCAGCGCGTAGTGTTCACCGGGGCCAAGCAGGGCCGCAGGCACCGGCAGCGTTGCCGTAGTCTCCAGCGCCTCAATCGGAACGCCGGCGGCAATGCGGCCATGGAGCGGCAGTTCCACCACATCGTTTGCCGGTTCCGGCCGGGCGCGGGGTGCCTTGGTCGTGGCCGCCACAGCGAGGGTGGGCGCGCTGACCTGGGCCGCTGCCGGTGCAGGAATCTTTGCGCTCACGTCATCGGGCTGGCGCAATACTTCCAGCGCCCGAGCCCGATTGGGGAGGCGGCGGATAAAGCCCCGTTCCTCAAGCGCGGAGATGAGGCGATGCACGCCAGACTTCGACTTCAGATCCAGCGCTTCCTTCATTTCCTCGAACGAAGGGGAAATGCCGGTATCTTCCAGGCGGGCCTGGATGAAGCGGATCAGTTCATGCTGCTTTCGCGTCAGCATCGCTACCTGACTCCCATCGGAACGGAACGGGCGTGAACGATGTTCCCGTGCCGTTCAGTGAACGAACAAGGAACAATTAAGCAACTAGTTGGAACGCGTCAAGCAAGTCCGCCATTTTGGAGGAAATAAGCTTTTACGATGCTGCCAGCCGCCAGAGCCGTGCTTTCTTCCCGGCGTTCGATCAGCATATCGGTCGCGGCCAATGCGGCCAGGGCGCCGCTGTCCTGGTTAGCGATCGGAACTATGCCATCTTCGGTCAGGCGGCCGCGGACAAACTCCCGCCGCATTCCGGTGGCGGCCAGCGGAGCTGCCAGTTCCTGCCGCACCGCGCGAGGAAGCGGATGACTTGCGCCAAGCAGTGCGCGTAAGACGGGCAGCAGGAAGAGGTAGGCAGTCACCATGCTGGAAACAGGATTTCCGGGCAGTCCAATCAACAGCTTACCATGTCCTGTTGCCACCATCAGCGGCTTGCCGGGCTTGATCGCCACCCGCCAGAAGGCAAGCGAGGCTCCCCAACGTTCGAGCGAGGGCCTGAGCAGGTCATGATCGCCAACCGAGGCCCCGCCGGTGGTCACAATGACATCCGCCGCGTCTGCTTCGTCCAGGGTGGCAACCAGGGCCGCAATGTCGTCTGCCACCGGGCCGTGCCGCCGCGTCTCGACCGGGAGGCAGGCGGCCAGCGCGGCGATCATCGCGCCGTTGCTGGCGGGGATCTGATGCACTGCGCAAGTTTCCGGATCGGGCGCGAGTTCGTCGCCGCTGTCGATCACCGCCAGTCGCGGGATCCGTCGCACTGGCAGATGCTTGTGACCTGCCGCCAGCGCCAGTGCAATCTGGGCCGGGCCGATCCGTGTTCCGGCTGCAAGCAGTTCGGAATCAAGGCGAAAGTCTGATCCGGCATGGCGAACGTGCCGTCCGGCCGGGTTCGGCCCCTGCCCGGCGAGAGTGATGGTCTCGCCGTCGCGGGAGACATCTTCCTGGACGACAACGGCGTTACAATCCGCCGGAAGCAAGGCGCCGGTGGAGATGCGGACCGCGCTGCCTGCCGGAACCGCACCTTGAAACGGGTGTCCGGCCGCGCTTTCCCCCACCACCAGCCACGGTCCTGCGAGATCGCTGTCTCGCACTGCATAGCCGTCCATGGCGGAAATATGAGCCGCCGGTTGGGTGCGGCGAGCGTAGAGCGGTTCAGCCAGATAGCGGCCAAGCGCGCTTGGCACATCGACCCGCTCAATCGGCAGGGGAGTGGCCAAGGCCAGCAAGCGGGCCTGGGCCTCTTCCATTGAAAGCAGCCCTGACGTCACGATGCGGCCCACTCTCCTGACTTGCCGCCTCGCTTGGCGATGAGGCGAACATTATCGATGACCATGCCCTTGTCTATCGCTTTGGCCATATCGTAAATTGTCAGGAGTGCGACGGAAACTGCTGTCATCGCTTCCATTTCCACCCCAGTCCGGCCAGTCAGGCTAGCCGTGGCGGTAGCTGCGATCGCATTGTGCTCGAAAGTGAAATCAACACTGACGGAGTCGAGCGCGAGGGGATGGCACAAGGGGATCAGGTCCGCCGTTTTCTTTGCCGCCATGATCCCGGCAATGCGCGCCGAGGCGAGCACATCCCCTTTCGGCACGTCGCCACTGCGGATGGCCGAGAGCGCCGCAGGTGACATCTGGATCCGCCCTGCGGCAACGGCAATCCGCGCCGTGGACGGCTTTCCGCCGACATCGACCATTCGGGCATGGCCATGTTCATCAAGGTGCGTGAGTTCGCTCATCCACCCTCCATGGCAGAGGCGCGGCGAGGAAAACAGCCTTTCCCGGCAGAAATGCCGGGATCTAGATCAGTTGCCGAGCAGGCGCCGGGTTGCGGCAGTGACATCGGCTTCACGCATCAGGCTTTCGCCCACCAGGAAACACCGGACGCCGGACTTTTCGAGGCGGACGATATCGGAATGGGTGTTGATGCCGCTTTCGCCCACCACCAAGGCACCTTCCGGGGCCAGCGGAGCCAGTCGCTCCGTGGTGGCAAGATCGGTGACGAAGCGCTTGAGATCGCGGTTGTTTATGCCGATCAGGCGTGAGTTCAGCGTGGCTGCGCGCTCCATCTCGGCCTCGTTATGGACCTCGACCAGAACATCCATGCCGCGTTCCAGAGCGGCGGCTTCGATCTCATGCATCTGACCGTCTTCCAGAGCGGCAACGATGATCAAGATGGCATCGGCGCCAATCGCGCGCGCTTCGGCGCATTGCCACGGATCGACCATGAAATCCTTACGAATTACGGGGAGTTCACAGGCGTTCCTGGCAGCGATCAGAAAGTCTTCATGCCCCTGGAACCAAGGTGCATCGGTCAACACCGAAAGGCAGGTGGCGCCGCCTGCCTGATATTGCCGGGCATGGGCCGGCGGATCGAAATCCGCCCGGATCAAGCCCTTGGAAGGGCTGGCTTTCTTGATTTCCGCGATCAGGCCATAGCCACCGGCGGCAGCTCGGCGCAGAGCCGCCTCGAAGCCGCGCGGGGCGCTCTGTTCGGCGGCTGTCCGATCCAGATCGGCTAACGATTTCAGAGCCTTGCGACGGGAAACTTCAGCCGCGGTGGTGGCGCAGATTTCAGCGAGCTTGTCGGTCATTTCAGCGTGGCAATCCAGCAGTCGAGCAAGCCCTTGGCCAGCCCCTTGTCAATCGCTTCGGCTGCTTCTTCGGCGGCAGAAGCCCAGTTTTCCGCGGCATCGGCAACCAGCAGGGCGGCAGCGGCATTGAACAGAACGGCATCGCGGTACGGTCCGTGTTCGCCCATCAGCAGGGCGCGCAGGGCGGCCGCGTTATGCGCCGGATCGCCGCCGCGAATGGCATCGACCGGTGCGGAAGGCAGATTTGCATCGGCACTGCAAACGCGCTGCATCTGCACCGCATCGCCTTGCACCACGGCCAGTTCATTGCCGCCGGCAAGGCTCAATTCGTCCAGCCCTTCGTCGCCCGAAATGACGAAGCTTTTTTCGGTGCCGAGGCGGCGGATCGCATCGGCATAGATCGGGACATAGGCCGGACGGGCAATGCCAACCAGCTGGCGCTTGACCCCCGCGGGATTGGCCAGCGGGCCGAGCAGGTTGAAGATGGTGCGCCGGCCGAGCGACTTGCGGATCGGCATGATCCGGCCCATCGACGGATGGTGCAGCCCGGCGAAAAGGAAGCAGATGCCGAGATCGGCCAGGGTGGCGCTGGCGGTTTCGGGGGCGCGGGCGAGATTGAGGCCGAGTGCTTCGAGGGTATCGGCAGCACCCGACTTGGAACTGGCGGCGCGGTTGCCATGCTTGGCGACCGGCACACCGCAAGCGGCAACGACCAGGCTGACGGCGGTGGAGACGTTGAGCGTGTGATGGCCATCACCGCCGGTGCCGCAGACGTCGATGGCGTTGGCGGGCGCTTCCACCGGAATCATCCGGGCGCGCATGGCCCGGGCGGCGCCGGTGATTTCCGATGCCGTTTCGCCCCGGTCGGACAAGGCGACGAGGAAGGCGGCGATATCTTCATCGGCCACTTTGCCATCGAGCATCGCGCCGAAAGCGGTTTCGGCCTCATCTTCGCCAAGGGGCGTGAGGGTGACGGGGGGCAGGCTGGTCATGGCAAGTCGGCCGGCTGAATCCCGCACATCCGCAGGAAATTGGCCAGCATGGCATGGCCATGTTCGGTGGCGATCGATTCGGGGTGGAACTGCACCCCGTGGATCGGCAGGGTCTGGTGGCGGAAGCCCATGACATGGCCATCATCCGACCGGGCGTTGACCACCAGCACATCGGGGACCGGATCGACTACCAGCGAGTGATAGCGGGTGGCGATGAACGGCGAGGGCAGGCCGGCAAAGACCCCGGTGCCGTCGTGGGTCACGGGGCTGGTCTTGCCGTGCATCATCCCGCCGCGCACCACCTTGCCGCCGAAATACTGGCCGATGGACTGGTGGCCGAGGCATACGCCCAGCAGGGGCAGGCCGGCATCGGCCGCAGCGCCAACCAGATCGAGGCTGATCCCGGCTTCATTGGGCGTGCACGGCCCGGGCGAAAGCAGAAAACCGCTGGCGCCGCTGGCAATGGCCTGCGCCGCGGTGAGGGCGTCGTTGCGGACCACTTCGACTTCGGCGCCCAGTTCCATCAGGTAGTGGACCAGGTTCCAGGTGAAGCTGTCGTAGTTGTCGATGACAAGGATGTGAGGCTTGGCGGTCATGATGGAGCCTTACTGCCCGAAACCGGGTTCGCTGGCCACCCGCACCGCCTCGCGAGCGGCGGCGAACAGGGCGCCGGCCTTGTTTTCGCATTCGGCCTGCTCGGAAGCGGGCACGGAATCTGCCACGATCCCGGCGCCAGCCTGAACGTGCATGACCCCGTCCTTCAGCACCGCGGTGCGCAGGACGATGCAGGAATCGACCGAGCCATCGGGCGCGAAATAGCCGACACCACCGGCATAGGCACCGCGCGTTTCAGGTTCGAGTTCGGCGATGATTTCGCAGGCCCGGACCTTGGGCGCGCCGGACACCGTACCGGCCGGAAAGCCGGCGAACAGGGCATCGACCGCATCGTGGCGGGCCGTATCGAGCTTGCCTACCACGTTCGACACGATGTGCATGACGTGGCTGTAGCGTTCGATCGTGTAGCTTTCAGTGATCCGCACGGTGCCCTTGGCGGCGACCCGGCCGACATCGTTGCGGCCGAGATCGAGCAGCATCAGGTGTTCGGCGCGTTCCTTCGGATCGGCCAACAGGCTGGCTTCGTTGGCAGCGTCTTCCTCGGCCGTCTTGCCGCGCGGACGGGTGCCGGCGATCGGCCGGATGGTGACTTCGCCATCGCGGACCCGGACAAGGATTTCCGGGCTGGAGCCAATCAGGGCAAAGCCGGGCAGATCAAGGAAATAGAGGAAGGGCGAGGGGTTTACCCGGCGCAGCGCGCGATAGAGCGCGACTGGCGGCAGGGTGAACGGGGTGGTGAAGCGCTGGGCGAGCACGACCTGGAATACATCGCCGGCGACGATGTATTCCTGCCCCTTGCGGACCATTTCCTCATAGCGGCCGGGTTCAAGCACCGGAGTGGGCACCGGATCGGGCAGGTTGGCGGCGATGTGCGGCGCCGGGGCCGGCCGGGCGAGGCGGGCCAGCGCGGCATCGATCCGGTCTGCCGCGGCATCGACCAAAGCCTGGGGCGCGGCCTGCGCCGGCCAGACCGGCGCGACACACCACAGGGCATCGGACAGCCGGTCGAACACCAGGATCAGCGTGGGGCGCACGAACAGCATGTCGGGCAGTTCGAGCGGCGATTGCGGGGCGCGCGGCAGCTTTTCGACCAGCCCGATCGTTTCATAGCCGAAATAACCGACGAGGCAGGCGAGCGCCGGGGGCAGTTCGGCCGGAACGTCGATCCGGCAGGAGCCGGCCAGAGCCCGCAGTTCAGCCAGCGCATCGCCGGGCAGCGGCGCGAAGGCGGCACGGTCGGTCTGCCAGGCGGCGTTGACTTCGGCGCTGTGGCCCGTGGCGCGGAAGACCAGATCGGGATCAAGCCCGATCAGGCTGTAGCGCCCGCGCACTTCGCCGCCCTGAACCGATTCGAGCAGGAAATCGCCGCGCCCGTCCTCGAACAGCTTGAGCGCCGCGCCGACCGGCGTTTCGGTATCGGCCACCAGCTTGCGCCAGACCAGCGCCGGCTTGCCGGAAGCGAGCAGGGCGAGCGCGGGGGCGGCGTTTTCGGGGGCGTTGGCGATGGGCACGGTCATTCCGGTATAGTTGGGGAGATCAGTTGGTATTGCCGGTCAACTGGCGGGCGGTTCCGTCAATCGCGGCCTCGTTCTTCTTGACGCCAACCGCGGCGCGCATGGCCATCCGCAGCTGATCGGCATATTCCCGCCCGGTTACCTGCGACAGCTGGACGCCGGCAGGGGCGAGCATCGGGGCGATCTGCTGGGCATTGCCGGGGACGATCTTTGCCAGGCTGACGACGAACCAGCCGCGGTTGCCGGGGGCAGCCAGCACCTTGGTCGTGCCCTGGGCCATCGAGAACATCAGCGCCAGCGGCGGCGGCACGTCGCCGCCGCGCTGGGCGAATTCCTGACGATTGATGGTCAGCCGATCAACCGGCGGGAGCTGGGCCACGCCAAGCGAGGCCAGTGCCGCGCTGAGATCGGTGCCCTTGCCTGCCTGTGCCTGAACCTTTTCCGCGGCGATCTTGGCGGCTGCGGCGCCCTTGGACAGCTTGTAATCCATCACCACACCGGCGCGGATTTCCGCCAGCGGAGCCGGAGCGGAAGCGGTGATCTGGCCAACATCGAACACGATGAAGGTCTTTCCGGCCTCGACCTCGGCAAGCTGGGGCTGGCCCTCGCGCTCCATCGCGAAAGCGGCCTGCGCCACGCGGGCAAGTTCGGCCGGCACAGTGCCGGTAGCGCCATAGACTCGGCCATCGGCGGTGAGGGGCGGGGTCTGCTTCAGTTCGATGGCCAGTTCCTTGACCACGTCGCCAAGCGAGCCGCCATTGTCGAACTCTTCCTCGATCCGGGCCGAGAAATCGGACAGGGCGGCGCGCTTCTTCTGGGCGGAGAGTTCCGTGGCGATTTCGGCGCGGGCCTGATCGAGCGTCTTGCCGGCGCGAACATCGACATTATCGACCCGCAGGATGGCCCAGCCAAGCGGGCTGCGAACCGGGCCGGTCAAGGCGCCGCGCGCGGCAGCAAAAACCGCGTCGGCCACGCCCTGGTTGGCCTGGGTGGCAAGCATGGCGCGGGTGGACGGGCCGATGGCGGCCGTGGCGAGACCCTTGGCGGAAGCGGCTGCTTCGAGGCTCTTGCCGCCGCGGACTTCGGCAAGGACGGCCTTGGCTGCAGCTTCGGTGGGCAGCACCAGCTGGGTGGCCTTGCGATATTCGGTTGCCGCGTATTGCGCCTTGTTGGCGTTGTAGCGGGCGGCGATTTCGGCATCGGTGGGCGCCGGCACGTTGCGGATCGCGGCATCGCCGAACACGGCATAGCGGATCACGCGGCGTTCGGGCCGGGTATAGTTGGCGCGCTGGGCATTGTAGAAAGCGGTGATTTCGGCGGCGGCAGGTTCGCCCTGCGGGGCGAAGGCGGCGGCCGGAAGGAGGGCGATGGAGCCGGTCCGCTCTTCCGCCAGCAGGGCGGCATAGCGGTTGACGGCTTCGCCGGGCATGCGGGCGCCGAAAGCGGCGGGAACGAGCAGCTGGCGGGCGACAAGGCCATCGGCCAGATCCTGGCGGACGGCGGCTTCATTCAGCCCGCGCTGGGCGAGGACAGCGCGGAAGGCACTGGCACTGAACTTGCCGTCCACGCCCTTGAACGCATCCATCTTCGCCAATTCGCTATCGACCAGGCGGTCGCTGGCAATCACGCCGCTGTCGATGCCGAATTCGGCAATGGCGGCGCGATCGATCAGCTGTTCCAGCGCCTGTTCGAGGCCGCCAGCGGCAACGAAGGCCTGAATGGTCAGGCGGGGATTTTCCTGCTTCAGCTGATCCACCTGATTGGTCGCCGACTGGGCGAGGTCGGCCGTGCCGATCTTGCGATCGCCAACGGTTGCAACCCTGTCTCCCCCGCTGCCCCCGCCAAAGGAGCCCCCGCCAGTGATGTCGGCGGCGGCGAAGGCCACTGCGATCAGGATCAGGAAAGCCAGCGCGACAAAGCCACCAACCTTGGACTGCAAGAACGAGCGGAAGGAACTGAGCATGGAATCCTGTCACCTGAACAGCGCGGTTCCGCAATACGGAAGCGCGCGCACCGCGCCGGGCTTTAGGAGGCATTCGCCTGTATCGCAACGCCCGATGCGGTTTGTCGCAAAGCCAGGCGGGCGAGGAAAAACGGCCATATCTCTTTTGACATGCTCCCGGATCGTGCTTAGCAGGCCTGAAAAATCAATCCTGCCGGTGGGAATCGGCCTCTTTGCCGCGCGTATCGCGCTGGAAGGGGCGCCGTGGGAGCAGGGCCACAAAACGACATAACAGGGATCAATCATGTCCAATCGACCTTACATCGTCGGCAACTGGAAGATGAACGGCGCGCGCTCGATGCTGCCGGAAGCGCGGGCAATCGACCGCGGTGCCGGCCGTCATCCGGAAGTGCAGGTGGCACTCGCTCCGCCGTTCACGCTGGTTCAGGCCATGGCCGAGGCGGCCGAGGTGATCGGCACTGGCGGGCAGGATTGCCACGTGGCCGCTAAGGGCGCCCATACCGGCGATGTCGCTGCGCCGATGCTGGCGGATGCCGGCGCGGATTTCGTGATTGTGGGCCATTCGGAACGGCGCCGCGATCATGGCGAGAGCGATGCGCTGGTCAAGGCCAAGGCCGAGGCTGCGCTGGCGGCGGGGCTGGGCGTTATCGTCTGTGTTGGCGAAACGCTGGAAGAGCGTGATGCCGGCAAGGCGGAGGCCGTGGTGCAGGCGCAGGTGGCGGCTTCGCTGCCGGTGCTGGAAGATGCCGAAGTGCAGGCCATCAAAGTGTCGATCGCCTATGAGCCGGTCTGGGCCATCGGCACCGGCCGTGTGGCGGCGGTGGAGGATGTGGTGGCGATGCACCGCGCTATCCGTGCCACCCTGGCTGAGGCTTGGGGCGACGCGAGCGCACCGGTCCGCATTCTATATGGCGGCTCGGTCAACGCCGACAACGCCCGCGATCTGCTGGCGGCAGAAGACGTGGGCGGCGCGCTGGTTGGCGGCGCCAGCCTGACGGCGGAGAGCTTCCTTGCGATCGTGGCGGCAGCGGCTGCCGTGCGCGAGGGCTGAGCAGCGCGCAACACTTCGTCGAGGAGCCTTGCGCTGGCGCGCCGGGACGCCTAGATGGCGCTCATTCCGGGCGATTGCCAGTCGGATTGGATATTCATGTCTTTGTTCATCTTCCTCATGGTCGTCCAGGCGATCGTTGCGGCCCTGCTGGTCGGCGTGATCCTCATGCAGAAGTCGGAAGGCGGCGGGCTGGGGACGGGCGGTAGCCCGACCGGGTTCATGTCTGCGCGCGGCGCAGCCGACTTCCTGACGCGCACCACGGCAATTCTGGCTGCTGCCTTCGTTGTCCTGTCGATCGCGCTGGCAGCACTGGCGGTAAACGCGACTGGCGAGCGCGAACTGGATACCACGCTTCAGCGCGAGGTGCCGGTGCAGGCTCCGGTTGATCCGCTGGCGAATCCGGTCCCGGCTGCGCCGGTAGCCGACCCGCTGCCTGCCGCTACCCCGGCGCAGTAAGATCGCGTCGCCCCGCAAGGGCGATGCAAACCGTATATTGCTGGCCCTGCGTTCTCGCGTTCCCAAGGATCGCGGGGGGCTTGGCCATTGTTGATGCAACGCGGGACTGTGGATTTAGCGCCCGGCCGGCCCGGCTGACGCTTGCCCTGAGCCCCCCACAAGGATTAAGGCGCGAATCCCATGGCGCGGTTCATTTTTATCACCGGCGGCGTGGTCTCCTCGCTCGGCAAGGGTCTTATGGCGGCGAGCCTAGCGGCACTGCTGCAGGCGCGCGGGTTTCGCGTGCGGATCCGCAAGTTCGATCCCTATCTGAACGTCGATCCGGGCACGATGAGCCCCTATCAGCACGGCGAGGTTTTCGTGACCGACGACGGCGCGGAAACGGACCTCGATCTGGGCCACTACGAGCGCTTTACCGGGGTTTCGGCGCGTCAGTCGGATAACATCACTTCGGGCCGGATTTACCAGACGATCATCGCCAAGGAACGGCGCGGGGATTACCTTGGCGCGACCGTGCAGGTGATCCCGCACGTGACCGACGCGATCAAGGCGTTTGCCCAGGACGATGCCGATGATCTCGACTTCGTACTGTGCGAGATCGGCGGTACCGTGGGCGATATCGAAAGCCTGCCGTTCATCGAGGCGATTCGCCAGATGCGCAACGAACTGCCCCGCGACCAGACCTGTTCGGTCCACGTGACGCTGGTGCCCTATATCGCTGCGGCGGGCGAGCTGAAGACCAAGCCGACGCAGCATTCGGTGCGCGAACTGACCGGGCTTGGCGTGCAGCCCGACATGCTGCTGTGCCGCTGCGAGAAGCCGATTCCGGAAAGCGAACGCGCGAAGATCGCGCTGTTCTGCAACGTCCGCAAGGAAGCGGTCATTCCCGCGCTAGATGCGTCGAGCATCTATGCCGTGCCGTTGCAGTATCACGCGGAAGGGCTGGACGCCGAGGTGCTGCGCCACTTCGGGATGACTTCGCCTTCGCCGGATCTTTCCCGCTGGGAAGACATCGTCGACCGCTACCAGAATCCCGAAGGCGAAGTGACGATCGGTGTGGTCGGCAAGTATGTCGGCCTGCAGGATGCCTACAAGTCGCTCAACGAGGCACTGGTGCATGGCGGCATGGCGCACCGGGTCAAGGTGAACATCAAGTGGCTGGATGCCGAGGTGTTCGAACAGGGCGACGAGGAGATCGCCGCCCAGCTTGAATCGATGAACGGTATCCTGGTGCCCGGCGGCTTTGGCGAGCGCGGGACCGAAGGCAAGATTGCCAGCGTGCGTTTTGCCCGCGAACACAAGGTGCCGTTCTTCGGCATCTGCCTGGGCATGCAGATGGCCTGCGTGGAAGGCGCGCGGAACACGGCGGGCATTGCCGGCGCATCTTCAACCGAATTCGGCCCGAGCGAAGAACCGGTGGTGGGCATCATCACCGAATGGATGACCGAGGAAGGCCTGCAGACCCGCGCCGAGGGCGGCGATCTGGGCGGGACGATGCGGCTGGGTGCCTATCCGGCGCAACTATCGCCCAACAGCCATGTGGCGGCAATCTATGGCGCGACCGAGATCAGCGAACGCCACCGTCATCGCTACGAGGTCAACTGTGCCTACCGCGAAGCGCTGGAAAAGGGCGGGCTGGTGTTTTCGGGCATGTCCCCCGATGGGCTGCTGCCGGAAATCGTCGAGCGGCCGGACCATCCGTGGTTCGTGGGCGTGCAGTTCCATCCTGAACTGAAGAGCCGTCCGTTCGATCCGCATCCGTTGTTCCGCGGGTTTATTGGCGCGGCCTTGCGGCAGGCGCGGCTGGTTTGATCCGCACAAACACCTAATTTCCCGAAAATCTTCCGGCAATACATGAGCTTGCATGAAGCAGGCCGAAGTCGTTGCGGATTCGGGACGCGAAAAGGCGGCTCGCTTCTGCTTTCGGCGCGAATGGCAAATTTGTTGGTTTCAATTTAAAAGTGCTTGCCAAGCGGAAACATCAGGGATTACCGCGAAATTGCAATCGATTCCGGCCTTGGTTGCTCCTTGAGGTCGGATAGTAATGGCAGTTCAGGAATGCGGATTTGTCTGTGTTGTCTGATCGCTGTTCCGAAGTTGCCGCTCTGCGCAATGCAGGGGCTGCGCGACCGGACTATTTCAACCGGCTTGTCCCGGGATTGATCGTCTTCTGCGACCCGGACGATCATGAAGGGACTAGGCGGCGCTTTATGCGTCGCGGGGGTGGATCCTCCCAGACCCACCCCCGAATCCTTTAATTCAACCGTTTGCGGAGGCCGAAAAGGGATCAGGCGGCAGCCTTGCCCGACGCTGGTTCCACTACGCTGAGGCTCTTTTGCGAGCCGATCGCGATCTTGCGCGGCTTCATTGCATCCGGCACTTCGCGGATCAGATCGATGACCAGCAGGCCGTCTTCTAGCGTGGCGTTTTCCACTCGCACGAAATCGGCCAGTTCAAAGCGGCGCTCGAACCCGCGCTGGGCGATGCCGACGTGGAGGAACTGGCCTTCGGCTTGTTCTTCGTTCTTGCGGCCCTGGATGACCAGCAGGTTCTGTTGCGCGGTGATGTCGAGGTCGGCCGGCTTGAACCCGGCGACGGCAAGGGTGATGCGATAGGCATCTTCGCCGCGGCGTTCGATGTTGAAGGGGGGATAGTTTTCGCTTCCGCCCGCCCGCGAGGCATTCTCGAGCAGGTCGAACAGGCGATCAAAGCCGACAGTGCTGCGGCGATAGGGGGTAAAATCCAAGCGGTTCATGGTGCAATCCTCTATTGAGCAATTTCATGACCGACGGGACCCGCGAAGGCATCCCGGCCGTGTGCCTTGCCCTGAGCGGCGCATGACACGCATCGGGAGATATGTTAGCCGAACCGCGTTTCAAGTGCCCCGCGGGGAACCTTCCGGGCCCGGCGTTGGCGATACTGTGACAGTGAAGGACGATAATGGCCAAGGTTGAGATCTATACCCAGTGGGGCTGCCCTTATTGCGTAC
This sequence comes from uncultured Novosphingobium sp., assembly GCA_964627175.1. GTDB lineage: Bacteria > Pseudomonadota > Alphaproteobacteria > Sphingomonadales > Sphingomonadaceae > Novosphingobium. The sequence continues at coordinate 17,718 of CAZVHM010000003.1, forward strand.
GCGCCATGGCGCTGCTCGATGGGAAGGGCGTGGCCTATACGGAATACGATGTGACGATGGATAGCCGCAAGCGGGCCGAGATGGTTGAGCGGGCGCCGGGTGCGCGCACCGTGCCGCAGATATTCATTGACGATGTGTCCTATGGCGGGTGTGACGATATCCATGCGCTCGACCGGGCCGGCAAGCTGGACCCGGTGTTGGGGTTGTGATCGGCCGATGACCCGCATTGCCCTGTTGCAGATGACCAGCGGGATCGATCCCGCGGCCAATGCACGCACGATCGCTGCAGCGGCCGGGCAGGCGGGCGCTGAAGGCGCGGCCATGCTGTTCACGCCGGAAATGTCGGGACTGCTGGATCGTGACCGCAGGCGGGCGGCGGCGAACATTGCCACCGAGGAAACCGACCGCGTGTTGCAGGCTACCCGCGAGGCGGCGGCAAAGGCGGGGCTGTGGATTGCGCTGGGTTCGCTGGCCCTGCGGCGGAGCGCGGAGGAATCCGGCGGCGAGACGCGCTATGCCAACCGGGCGCTGGTGATAGGGCCGGACGGGGAAATCCGCGCCCGCTATGACAAGCTGCACATGTTCGATGTGGACCTGGCGACGGGCGAATCGTGGCGGGAATCGGCCGCCTATGCGCCGGGCGAAGCGTTGGGCGTGGTGGAAGACACCCCGGTGGGCAGGCTGGGGCTGGCGATCTGCTATGATGTGCGCTTTCCGGCGCTGTTCGAGGCGCTGGGCCGGCGCCAGTGCGATGCCATTGCCATTCCGGCCGCTTTTACCGTGCCGACCGGGCGCGACCACTGGCACCTGATGCAGCGCGCCCGCGCGGTAGAGGCCAGCGCATTCGTCATTTCTGCGGCTCAAGTGGGCCGGCACGAGGACGGCCGCGAGACATATGGCCATAGCCTGGTGGTCGATCCGTGGGGCGAAGTCCTGCTCGACATGGGGGGCGAGGAAGCGGGGCTTGGCTTTGCCGAGATCGATCCGGCGCGGATCGCTGCGGTGCGGGCGCAATTGCCGAGCCTTGCCAATCGGCGGACAATCCCCAATTAGCGCCGCATCATGATCGTGTTCGACCTGCAATGCATGGCCCAGGGGCATCGGTTCGAGGGCTGGTTCGGTTCTTCCGAGGATTTCGCCCGGCAACAGGATCGCGGCCTCATTTCCTGCCCGGCCTGTGGCACGGTGGAGGTGATCAAGGCCGTGATGGCGCCCAATGTGGGACGCAAGGGCAACCAGTTGCCCGATGTTCGCAGGGAAGCGTCTGCGCCTGCGCCCAGCGATGCGATGACCAATGCCGGCCCGCCGCTTTCGCCCGAAGCGGTAGCCCTGTTTCGCGCGATGGCGGCGGCGCAGGCCGAGGCGCTCAAGACATCGCGCTGGGTGGGGGATGACTTTGCCGACAAGGCCCGGGCGATCCACTATGGCGAGCAGGACGCCGAGGCCATCCATGGCCAGGCCACGCCCGAAGAGGCCCGCGAACTGCTGGAGGAAGGGGTGGAGATCGCCCCGATCCTGTTTCCGGTGGTCCCGCCGGAACAGGCGAATTAGCCGGCTGCCGGAAGGCAGGGGGCGGGTTGCCGGATCGTGCCCCGCCGCTTAAAGGGGCATCGAGTGCGTCCGTAGCTCAGCAGGATAGAGCACCAGATTCCTAATCTGGGGGCCATGGGTTCGAATCCCGTCGGGCGCACCACTTCCCAGCCTCGCTCCAGACGGGACCAGCATGACCGACCGCATCACCCTTCGCCGCCCGGATGACTGGCATGTGCACCTGCGCGATGGGCCAATGCTGAAGGACACCGTGGCGCATACCGCGCGCCAGTTTGCCCGCGCCATCGTGATGCCCAACCTTGCCCCGCCGGTGACGACCACCGTGCTGGCGATGGCTTATCGCGAGCGGATCGTGGCGGCGGTGCCGCAGGGGACCAGCTTTACCCCGCTGATGGTGCTTTACCTGACCGATGCCACCGATCCCGATGATGTGGCGGCAGGTTTTGCCAGCGGGGCGGTGACCGCCTGCAAGCTTTATCCGGCCAACGCCACGACCAATTCCTCCCACGGGGTGACCGATATCCGCAGCATCTATCCGGTGCTGGAACGGATGCAGCAGATCGGCATGCCGCTGCTGGTGCACGGTGAGGTGACGGATGCGGCGACCGATATTTTTGACCGCGAGGCGGTGTTCATCGAGCGTGTGCTGATCCCCACCTTGCGTGATTTTCCCGCGCTGCGGCTGGTGTTCGAGCATATCACCACCCGGGAGGCGGCCGAGTTCGTGGCCGCGGCGGGCGACAATGTTGCCGCCACGATCACCCCGCATCACCTGATGATCAACCGCAACGCGATCTTTGCCGGCGGCATCCGGCCCCATGCCTATTGCCTGCCGATCGCCAAGCGCGAGGTGCACCGGCTGGCCCTGCGCCGGGCGGCGACTTCGGGCAACGCGCGGTTCTTTCTGGGCACGGATACCGCGCCGCACCTGGTGCAGGCCAAGGAATCGGGATGCGGCTGTGCTGGCATCTTCAACGCGCCCAATGCGCTGGAAAGCTATGCGACGGTGTTTGACGAGGAAGGCGCGCTGGACCGGTTGGAGGCGTTCGCTTCGGAAAACGGCCCGCGCTTCTATGGTTTGCCGCTGAACGAGGGCCGGGTGGTGCTGGAGCGCGCGGCGACCGAAATGCCTGCTCGCCTGCCGATGGGCGATGGCGAGATCGTGCCCTGGCTGGCCGGCGAGACGATGGCCTGGCGATTTGCCGGCGTGGAAGGCTGAACGGATATGGACAAGCTGCTGCTCGCCTCGATCCACGATGTCGGGCCGCGGTTTGAAAGCGAGGTGGACCGCCTGGCCGACTTGATCGGCGGGGTGCTTGGCGGGCCGCGTTTTGCCATGCTGGTGGTGCCGGATCACTGGGGGCTGGCGCCGTTGGGCGAGGCGGCTGCCTTTCGCGCGCGCCTGCGCGGCTGGGCCGAGCAGGGCGTCGAGATGTTCGTGCACGGCTGGTATCACAAGGATATGGCCGAACATTTCGGGGTGGCCAGCTTCAAGGCCCGGCACATGACCGCGGGCGAGGGCGAGTTCCTGGGGCTGGACAAGGCGGAAGCCGCGCGGCGCATGGCCGATGGCAAGGCGCTGATCGAGGATGCGATCGGCCGCCCGGTGGCCGGGTTCATCGCACCGGCCTGGCTTTATGGCGAGGGCGCCCACGCGGCGCTGCGCGAGGCCGGGTTTGCTTTTGCGGAAGATCACCTGCGGGTGTGGGACGCGCAGACCGACGAGACACTGGCGACCGGCCCGGTGGTGACCTGGGCCAGCCGCAGCGCCCCGCGTCAACTCAGTTCGCTGGCGGTGGCGGCGCTGGCCCGGACGGCGTTTCACGGCATGAAGGTGGCGCGGGTGGCGGTGCACCCCGGCGATGCCGGCGTTCCGGCTTTGCTGGATTCCATCGGCCGCACCTTTGCCAGCTTTGCCCGCCGCCGTCCGGCAGGGCGCTATGCCGATCTGCGAGAGCGCCGATTGGCGAGCACTGGCGTGAATTAGGCTAAATTCATGATCGGCAACGCAATTGCCTTGCGGGTGCGAAGATGGTCGTGGTTTGCCGCTTGCGCTGTGGCAGCCGGTCTTTAAAGACGGCGGACAACGGGGATCATCTAACGTTGCTTGTGGCAACCCGGCATCCGGTTGCTGACAAGCCGCGGGAGTCGGGCGGGGGCGCCGTCTTCGAGAAGAACGTGGCGCGGACGGGACATGCAGACGGCAGATTCAACCTACCAGCAGGCAGACGCTCCCGACCAGCCAGAGGCCCCGGCCATCGCCGTGGCGGATGCGCCGGGAGTTTCGGCCCGCAATGGCCTGTTCGGCCTGGCAGGCGTGATCCTTTCGGCGGTGGTCGTCTTTGCCGCGGCCTTTTCCTATCGGGACCTGCGCTTCGATGTGGTGGAAGCGATCATTCCGCGCACAGCCTGGTTCTGGGCGCTCTTTGCTGCATACTATTTGCATAGCCCACTGTTCGAATGGGTGATTTTCCGCAAGCTGTGGCACATTCCGTTCATCAGCGGGATGATGGCGCTGGTGCGCAAGCTGGTCAGCAACGAACTGGTGCTGGGCTATCTGGGTGAGGCGCAGTTCTATGCCTGGGCCAGGGCGCGGGCGAAGCTGGTTGCCGCGCCGTTCGGCGCGGTAAAGGACGTGGCGATTCTTTCGGCGCTGACCGGCAACGCGGCAACGCTGATCATGCTGGTTTTCGCCTGGCCGCTGGTTGCATCAGGCCTGCTGGGCGTGCCGATGCGTTCGGTGTTCCTGTCGCTGGGCGTGGTGCTGCTGATTTCCTGTGCCATCCTGCTGTTCCGCAAGAAGCTGTTTTCGCTGGATCGCCGTGAATTGTGGTTCATCACCATCATTCACACCCTGCGTATCGCTACGTTCATCGCGTTTTCAGCGTTGCTCTGGCATCTCGTTCTTCCACAAGTCTCGATCGGGCTGTGGCTGGTGCTGGCAACCTTGCGCATGCTGGTGTCGCGCCTGCCGCTGCTTCCGAACAAGGACATCGTGTTTGCGGGCCTTGCCGTGTTCCTGCTGGGGCAGGATCTGGAGATCGCCGCGCTGATGACGATGATGGCGGCGGTGACGCTGGCCGGACACATCGCCGCAGGCGTGATTTCGGGCATTGCGGGGCTGATCGAATCGCGAAGGAGTGCTGGATGAAGCTTGGATTTGCGCTTGGACTGGCTTTGATTGCCACCCCGTTGGCGACGGCACAGGCGTTTGTTCCGTCCTCGCCCGAACTTGGCAAGGCCGAGGGGCGCTGCCGTGCCGACGAATCCGGCCCGGCGCTGCTGGTCAAGGTTGAAGGACTGAAGGACCGCAAGGGCAATCTCAAGCTGGAGGTCTATCCCGCCAACGACGAGGACTTCCTGCAGGACGACAATATCCTGATCAATGCCGGCAAGACCTTTCGCCGGGTGGAACAACCGGTGGGCAATGAAACGTCGGCCGAACTGTGTGTGAGAATTCCAGGGCCGGGCACTTATGCGGTCTCGGTGCTGCATGACCGTGATGCGAACCGCAAATTCGGCCTTTCCGTGGATGGCATCGCCTTTTCCGGTAATCCCAAGCTGGGGCTGAGCAAGCCCAAGGCCGCGAGATCAAGCGTGGAAGTGACGGGCACCGGTATTTCGCGGATCACGGTGACGATGAATTATCGTACCGGACTTATGTCGTTCGGGCCGTTGCGGAAGAAGTGAGCCGCCTGTAGGGCGGAGCGATGAAGATCGTCGATGTCTGTGCCTTTCTTTCGCCGCACGGCGGTGGGGTGAAGACCTATATCGAACAGAAACTGGCGATCGGGCCGCGGCTTGGGCACGAAATCGTGGTCATTGCGCCAGGCGATCATGATGAAGTGATCGAACGTGGCCCCGGTGCCCGGATCGTCACCATTGCCTCGCCGCGTTTTCCGCTGGACCGCAAATACTGGTACTTCGATGACGAGGCACGGCTGCATGAGGCCCTGGCCGCCGAAGCGCCCGATTTCGTGGAGTGTTCGTCGCCCTGGCGCAGCGCCAGCATGGTGGCGCGGTGGGAGCCACAGGTGCCCAAGGCGCTGATCATGCATGCTGATCCACTTTCGGCTTATGCCTATCGCTGGTTCGGTGCGCTGCTTAGCCGGGAAACGATCGACCGGCGGTTCGAGCGGTTCTGGGAGCACTTGCGCGAGCTGGGTGATTCCTTCGATCTTGTGGTCTGCGCCAGCCGCGAATTGCAGGAGCGTCTGGCCGAAGGGGGCGTGGCGAATACTGCACTGCACCCTATGGGAATCGAGGCCGGGTTGTTTACGCCCGACCGGCGTGATCCGGCGCTCCGCCGCGAATTGCTGGCGCTGTGCGATTTGCCGGAAGACGCTCATCTGCTGATTGCGGTGGGGCGGCTTTCTCCCGAGAAGCGCTGGCCGATGGTGATCGATGCGGTGGCCGCTGCCAGCCGCACCTTGCCGATCGGCCTGGTGATGCTGGGCGCAGGCCGGCAGAAGAACCGCATTCTGGCCCAGATCGCCGGCAATCCGCACATTCGCCTGCTGGCGCCGGAACGCAAGCGGGAGCGCTTTGCGGCATTGCTGGCCAGCGCCGATGCCCTGATCCACGGCTGCGAGGCCGAGACTTTCTGCATGGCTGCCGCCGAAGCACGGGCTGCCGGCGTGCCGGTGATCGTGCCTGATCGCGGAGGAGCGGCCGATCATGCCCGTGGCGGTGCCGGAATCGCTTATGCGGCGGGCAATGCGCTGGCGGCGTCGCAGGCGATTGCCGACCTGTTCGCCGGGCGGGTTCCGCTGGTGGGTGAAGCCGATCCGCCGGTGACGATGGAGCAGCACTTCGTGCGACTTTTCGCGGATTTCGAAAGGGTTAGGCAGCGTGAGCGGCGGGCTGCCTGAGCTGCGGCGAGCGTCTCGAACGGGGATTGCCTAGCCATTGTTTCTGCATGACAATTTGCTTCAGTGTCGCAATTTGTCGCATGGCATGATCAACGGGATGACAGGTTCCGGCGAATGATCCAAAACGCCAGTCAATGATGGCATGGAGGGTGCCGTCATTGGTTGTTGGTCCGTGGCGTGGGAATGTTTGGGGGGATAATTTCTTGGCTGCTGCGCATCGAATTCTTCTCAACTCGGCAGCCGTGATCGCGCTGCTGGCGACGGCCGGGTGCGGCAAGGGCGAGGGCGAGCAGAAGCGCCCCGTGCCGGAAGTCGGGTTTGTGGTGGCCAAGGTTTCGTCTGTGCCGCTTTCGGTGACGCTGGGCGGGCGGACGGTGGCGTTCGAGACGTCAGAAGTACGGCCCCAGGTTAGCGGCATCGTAAGGGCCCGGCTGTTCACCGAAGGCGCGATGGTTCGCCAGGGGCAGCCGCTGTTCGAGATCGATCAAAGCCTTTATCGCGCGGCGGTCAACCAGGCCGAAGCCAATCTCCAGAGCGCGCAGGCCAATGCCGAGGCGACTGCCGCCAAGGCTGAACGCTATCGTCCGCTGGCCGACATGGAAGCCGTGTCGCGGCAGGAATATACCGACGCGCTGGCCCAGGCCCGGGTCAGCCGCGCGGCCGTGGCGCAAAGCCGCGCCGCGCTCGAAACGGCCCGGATCAACTTGCGCTTTACCACGGTGCCGGCGCCGATTTCGGGCCGCATCGGCCGTTCGCTGTTTACCACCGGGGCGCTGGTCAATGCCAACCAGGGCGATCCGCTGGCGGTGATCCAGCGGACCGATCCGATCTATGTCGACATGCAGCAAGCCAGTGCCGATCTGGTGGCCTTGCGCAAGGCGCTGGCCGAAGGGGGCGTGGCCCCCGGCAGCACGACGGTGCGGCTCAAGCTCGAGGATGGCAGCGACTATGCCTATCCCGGGACGGTGCAGTTTTCCGAAGTGACCGTGAACGAGGCGACCGGAACGGTTACCCTGCGGGCTCGCTTCCCGAACCCTCAGGGGCTTCTGCTTCCGGGCATGTTCGTGCAGGCAACTTTCGAGCAGGCTGTGGATCGCCAGGCGATCCTGGTGCCGCAGCGGGCAGTGCAGCGCGACGTGAGCGGCGATGCAGTGATCTACGTGGTGGGCGCGGGCAACAAGGCCGAGCGCCGGGCTGTGAACGCCACGCGCACGGTGGGGACGGACTGGGTGGTCACATCAGGCCTCAAGCCGGGTGAGCGCATCATCACCCAGGCCCTTCCCAACTTGAAAGCGGGCACCGAAGTCCGGCCCGTGCCGGCCAGCAAGCCGGAGCAGGTGGCTCCCCGCAAGGGCGGGGCAGGGGCGCCCGTCGGGCGCAACGCGGGCTGATCGGCGGCGATGTCACGGATCTTCATCGATCGTCCGATCTTCGCCTGGGTTCTGGCGATTATCGTCATGCTGGGCGGGCTCGGCGGGCTGGTTTCCTTGCCGGTGGCGCAATATCCCGATATTGCCCCGGTTCAGGTTAACGTTCGTGCTCAGTATCCCGGGGCATCGGCGGAAACACTGGAAAACAGCGTCACGCAGATCCTTGAGCAATCGCTCTCCGGGCTGGACGGGCTGCTTTACTTCAGTTCGCTGTCCAGTTCACGCGGGCAGGCCAACATTACCGTGATCTTTGCCAACGGCACCGATCCCGACACTGCCCAGGTGCAGGTGCAAAACAAGATCGCGAGCGTGTTGTCGCGCCTGCCAGCGCAGGTGCAGCAGCAGGGCGTGCGCGTGACCAAATCGACCGCAGACCAGCTGTTTCTGCTATCGGTCTACGACGAGACCGATACCCGCACCAACCGCGATATTGCCGATTACCTCGCCTCCAACCTGGTGGATCCTCTTTCCCGCATCGATGGGGTGGGCGAGGCCACTTCGTTTGGCGCATTGCACGCCATGCGGATCTGGCTGAACCCGCAGCGGCTGGCATCGGTTTCGCTGATGCCTGGCGATGTGATTGCCGCGATAACTGCGCAGAACACCGAAGTGGCGGCCGGCGAAGTAGGCGGTTTGCCCGCGCCGGAAGGGCAGATGCTCAATGCCACGGTGACCGCGCGGTCCCGCCTGCAAACGCCTGAGCAGTTTGGCGCGATCGTGCTCAAGACCCTGCCAGATGGGTCGAGCGTGCGGATCCGCGATGTGGCGCGGGTGGAAATCGGTTCCGAGAACTACAATGCCTATGGCCGGTTCAATCGCCATCCGGGGGCAGGCCTGTCCATCTCGCTGGCGCCGGGCGCCGACGCGCTGAAAACCGCGAACTTGGTGAAGGCCGAAGTGGAGCGTCTTGCCCGCAACCTGCCGGATGGGTTCCGCTACGATTACGTCAACGATTCGACCAAGTTCATCAAGCTTTCGGTCGAGGAAGTGGTCAAGTCGCTTATGGAAGCGATCGTGCTGGTCGTGATCGTCATGTTCGTGTTCCTGCAAAGCTGGCGGGCCACGCTGGTGCCGGCCATTGCTGTTCCGGTGGTGCTGCTGGGCACGTTCGGAGTGTTTTACCTGGCCGGATTTTCGGTCAACACGATGACGATGTTCGGGCTGACGCTGGCGATCGGCCTCTTGGTCGACGATGCCATCGTGGTGGTCGAGAACGTGGAGCGCCTGCTGCACGAAAATCCGGGCATGACCCCGCGTGAAGCCACCATCCAGTCAATGAAGGAAATCCAGATGGCGCTGGTCGCCATCGCGCTGGTGCTTTCGGCGGTGTTCCTGCCGATGGCATTCTTCGGCGGTTCGACCGGGGTGATCTATCGCCAGTTCTCGCTCACGATCATTGCCGCGATGGTGCTGTCGGTTTTGGTGGCGCTGATTCTCAGTCCGGCATTGACCAGTACGTTGCTGCGCGCGCGCAGCACGGCGGCGCATGATCAGGGTTGGCTGGACACCCGCTTTCCGGCCTTTGCCGGGAGGCTGCGCCGCGCGCAGGATGGGTTCAACCGCAATTTTGAGGCGATGATTGAGCGCTACCGCCGGTTCGTGGCATCAATGGTGGAGCGCAAGTGGCGCTTCCTGGGCATCTATGGCGCGGTTGTGGTCGTGCTGATCGTGCTGTTCGTCCGCCTCCCCGGCGGGTTCCTTCCGTTGGAAGATCAGGGCTTCGTTTCGATGCAGGGGCGCTTGCCGGCTGGGACGACGATTGAGCGCACCCGTCAGGTGCAGCTGGCGATGGAAGAATACTTCATCAAGCACGAGAAAGAGAACGTTCGTACCATCTTCAGCATTACCGGCGGCGGCGGCGGCGGCGGTGCGGTCGGTCAGAATACCATGAACGGCAATCTCAACCTGGCCGACTGGTCGGAGCGCGAGGGTGAGGAACGTTCGGCGGCGGCTATCGCGCAGCGGGCTACTGCCGCTGCTCGCGGTTTTCGCGATGCCCAGGTGTTCGTGCTGGTGCCGCCGGCCATTCGCGGGCTGGGCACGGCCAACGGCTTTTCGATGCAACTGCTCAACAGCAGCGGCATGTCGCACGAGGAATTCCTCGCTGCGCGTGACCGGCTGATCCAACTGGCCAGCAATAATCCGGCGCTGACCAGCGTGCGCGCGGCTGACTTGCCTGAAAACGCGACCCTCAAGGTTGATTTCGATACCCAGAGGCTCACCGCCTATGGGATCAACCCGGCAGACGTAAACAATACGCTCTCCACCGCATGGGGTGGGCGCTATGTGAATGACTATATCGAGAATGGCCGGGTCAAGCGGGTCTATGTTCAGGGCGATGCCGAATTCCGCGCCGATCCGCAGGCGATGGGGCAGTGGTATGTGCGTAGCGCCGGCGGACAGATGACTCCGTTTTCAGCGTTCGCCAAGGTGGACTGGTCCACTGCGCCGGCTACGCTTTCGCGCTTCCAGGGCGTGCCGGCGTTTGAGATCCAGGGGCAGTCCGCTCCCGGCACCAGCTCGGGCGAGGCGATGGCGGTGATCGAGAAACTGGCCTCGGAAATTCAGGGGGCGACCGTGGCATGGTCGGGCGCCTCTTATGAGGAACGACTGAGCTCTGGCCGTGCGCCGCTGCTCTATGCGGTGTCGATCGTGGTGGTGTTCCTGTGCCTTGCCGCGCTCTACGAAAGCTGGTCGATCCCGGTGGCCGTGCTGTTGGTGGTGCCGCTGGGGCTGGTGGGGGCGGTGTTTGCCGTGACCCTGCGCGGATTGCAGAACGACCTTTACCTGCAGATCGGCCTGATCACGACGATGGGGCTGGCAGCCAAGAACGCCATCCTGATGATCGAATTTGCCGACCAGGCGGAACGGCGCGGCAAGCGGGTGATCGATGCCGCGCTGGAGGCGGCGCGCATCCGCTTGCGGCCGATCCTGATGACCAGCTTTGCGTTCATTTTCGGCGTCATGCCGCTGGCCCTGGCCAGCGGGGCGGGGGCGAACAGCCGCATCGCCATCGGCACTTCGGTGATCGGCGGCATGCTGACCGCGACCTTGCTGGCGGTGTTCTATATTCCGCTGTTCTATGTGCTGGTCCGGCGCGGGGTGCGCGACGGGTTCCGTTCTCTCCGGCAGCGCTATGCTGCTCCGGGGGAGGCCGCGGCATGAGGCGCGCTGTTCCGCTGACGCTGGCGATCCTTCTGGCCGGGTGTTCGATGGCGCCAAAGTATGTCCGGCCCGAAGCGCCGGTGCCCGGCTCGTGGCCGCAGGGCGATGCCTACCTGTCGCAGAGTGAGGCGGCGCTGCCGGCAGTGTCCTACCGCGATATCTTCACTGATGGCAGATTTCAGGCGCTGGTGGAGCAGGCGCTGGTCAACAACCGCGACTTGCGCGTAGCGGCCGCCAACATAGCGGCGGCGCGGGCGCAAGTACGGATCGTGCGTGCCGCGCAATTGCCGGAAGTGGCGGTTGCCGGAACCGCCACGCGCGACAGCGGGCCCGATGGGCGCCCGGCCAGCACGAGCTATGGTGCTTCCGGCGGGATCAGCGCGTTCGAAGTGGATCTGTTCGGCCGGCTGGCATCGGCCAGCGAGGCCGAGCGGCAAAGCGCGTTGGCGACCGAAGCTGCGGCGCGAACGGTGCGGCTGGGGCTGGTGGCCGAGCTGGCAGCCGCCTGGGCCGATCATGCGGCCGATGCGGAATTGCTGGAGATTGCCGAAGCCACCGCGCGCAGTGCCGAGTCGACGGTGCGGCTGACGCAGGCGCGGTTGCAGGGCGGCGTGGCCCCACGCACCGCGCTGCGGCAGGCCGAGCAGGTGCTGGCCACGGCCGAGGCCGACGTTGCCGCCCAGAAAACCGCTCTTGCCCAGGATCGCAACCTGCTGGCCTTGCTGGTCGGGGCCCCGATCGACCCGGCGCTGCTGCCGGCGAACCTTGCCGAGGTTCTTTCTTCCACGCGCGTACTTCCGGCCGGCACCAGTTCCGAGGTGCTGCTGCGCCGGCCAGATGTGGTGGCGGCTGAATATCGTCTGCGCGAGGCCAATGCCGATATTGGGGTGGCGAGGGCCGAGCTGTTTCCGCGCATTTCGCTGACCGGGCTGCTGGGGCTAGCAAGCGACTCGCTGGGCGCCCTGTTCACCAGCGATGCCTTTCGCACCACGCTGGGCGGCACTGCGCGCTATTCCATCTTTGCCGGTGGCCGCGCGCTGGCCGGAGTGGACGCCAGCGAGGCACTGCGCGATGCGGCGCTGGCAGCCTATGAAAAGGCGATCCAGACCGCCTTCCGCGAGGTGGCCGATGCACTGGCCCGGCAGGGCACCATCGATGACGAACTGAAGGCGGTGGAGCGACGGACCGAGGCTGCGGCCGACACCGCGATGCTTACCACCGCGCGCTATCGCGGCGGGGTGGCGAGTTCGCTTGAGAATCTCGATGCGCAGCGTAGCCTTTATGCCGCGCAGCGGGCGCTGGTAGCCGAACGGCTGGCCGTGGTGGGCAGCCGGGTCCGGCTTTATCGCGTACTAGGCGGGGATCAGCTTGCCGCGACTGGCGGGACGGCGGCACGCTGAGCGGAGTTTGATCCGAAATCGGGGGAGATTTCGCTTGTCAGCGCGGGCTGATTATGATTCCTGTCACCCCATGAAGCGTATTCGTCCCGAACCCCGTCTTGCCCGCGAAACCGTGACGCAGATGCTTGCGCTGGGCGGTCTCTTGCTCATGGGCGGCTGGGCTCTTGCCGGGCCAAGCGGCCTGTTGGCCTGGAGCGAGAATTTGCGCCTGCTGGAACAGCGGCAGAAGGAAGTGACCCAGCTTTCGGTGGAACGGGATGACCTGCGCAACCGGGTGGACCTGCTGGATCCGCGCCATGCGGACCCGGATCTGGCGGGGGAGCTTCTTCGCAGCAATCTTAACGTCGTCCATCCGGACGAGATGGTAATGCTGCTCAAGTGAGTGGCTATCACGACCGATTGTTACGGATGATCGGAAGCTGATCCCACCCGATAAGAAAATGCGAATGGATCGGTTCCCCTTGGGGATTCCGTTGCTATAGCTACGTCACAACACATCCGTAGGGGACAGGAACTTGGCTAAACCCGCCACCAGATCCGCAGCCACCAAGGGCGATTCCGCCCCCAAGGCGTCTGCGGCCCAGTCGGAGGCTCCGGCCCTCCGCGCGCTGCAGGACAAGTTTGAAGCCGCCAAGCGCTATGAGGCGTCTGGCGAGGAGCTGCTCAAGTTCTATGAGCAGATGCTTACGATTCGCCGCTTCGAGGAGCGCGCCGGCCAGCTTTATGGTCTGGGGCTCATCGGCGGTTTCTGCCACCTTTACATCGGCCAGGAAGCTGTTGCGGTCGGTCTGCAGTCTGCGTTGAAGGAAGGTCACGACAGCGTGATCACCGGCTATCGCGACCACGGCCACATGCTGGCCTACGGCATCGATCCCAAGGTGATCATGGCCGAGTTGACCGGGCGCGCTGCGGGCATTTCGCGCGGCAAGGGCGGCTCGATGCACATGTTCAGCACCGAGCACAAGTTCTATGGCGGCCACGGCATCGTGGGGGCGCAGGTGCCGCTGGGCGCCGGGCTTGCCTTTGCGCACAAGTACAACGAGGACGGCGGCGTTTGCATGGCCTACTTCGGTGATGGCGCGGCCAACCAGGGGCAGGTCTACGAGACCTTCAACATGGCGGCGCTGTGGAACCTGCCGATTATCTTCGTGGTCGAGAATAACGGCTACGCGATGGGCACCGCGGTGAGCCGCGGCTCTGCCGAGACCGAGTTCTATCGCCGTGGCACCGCGTTCCGCATCCCCGGCATGAGCGTCAACGGCATGGATGTGCTGGAAGTGCGCCAGGCCGCCGAAGTCGCGCTGGAACATGTGCGTGGTGGTAACGGTCCGGTGCTGATGGAACTCCACACCTACCGCTATCGCGGCCACTCGATGTCCGACCCGGCCAAGTATCGCAGCCGTGAAGAAGTGCAGGAAATGCGCGAGAAGAACGACCCGATCGAGAACCTGAAGGCCGAGCTGCTGAAGCGCGGCGTGGCCGAGGACGCGCTCAAGGAGATCGACAAGACCATCCGCGCGCAAGTGTCCGAAGCGGCTGATTTTGCCGAAAATTCGCCCGAGCCGGAGATGGCCGAACTCTACACCGACGTGCTGGTGGAGCGCTACTGATGTCTGTCGAACTGAAGATGCCGGCCCTGTCGCCGACGATGGAAGAAGGCACCCTGGCCCGCTGGCTCGTCAAGGAAGGCGACGAGATCAAGTCTGGCGACATCATTGCCGAGATCGAGACCGACAAGGCGACGATGGAATTCGAGGCGGTTGATGAAGGCGTGCTGGGCAAGATCCTGGTGGCGGAAGGCACCGAAGGCGTGAAGGTCGGCACGGTGATTGCCGTGATCGGTGGCGACGCTGCTTCGGCACCGGCTGCTGCTCCTGTCGCAGCGCAGGCCGCTGCCCCCGCTCCGGTGGCCGCTGTTCCGCTCGCCCCGGTCGCTGCGCCCAAGGCAGCACGCGATCCGGAACTGCCTGCCGGCACCAACATGAAGATTTCCACGGTCCGTGAAGCTCTGCGCGACGCGATGGCCGAGGAAATGCGCCGTGACGAACGCGTGTTCGTGATGGGCGAGGAAGTTGCCCAGTACCAGGGCGCCTACAAGGTGACCCAGGGCCTGCTCGACGAATTCGGCCCCAAGCGCGTGATCGATACGCCGATCACCGAATACGGCTTTGCCGGCATCGGCACGGGCGCGGCGATGGGCGGCCTGCGTCCGATCGTTGAGTTCATGACGTTCAACTTCGCCATGCAGGCGATTGACCACATCATCAACTCGGCCGCCAAGACCAACTACATGTCGGGGGGGCAGATGCGCTGCCCGATCGTGTTCCGCGGCCCTAATGGCGCGGCGGCCCGCGTGGGCGCGCAGCACAGCCAGAACTACGGCCCGTGGTATGCCAACGTGCCGGGCCTGGTGGTGATCGCGCCTTATGACGCTTCGGACGCCAAGGGCCTGCTGAAGGCCGCGATCCGCAGCGAAGATCCGGTGATCTTCCTCGAAAACGAGCTGGTCTATGGCCGCAGCTTCGAACTGCCGGAACTGGACGATCACGTTCTGCCGATCGGCAAGGCGCGGATCATGCGCGAAGGCACCGATGTGACCATCGTGTCCTATTCAATCGGCGTGGGCTTTGCCCTGGAAGCGGCCGAGCAACTGGCTGCCGAAGGCATCAGCGCCGAGGTAGTTGACCTGCGGACCCTGCGCCCGCTGGACAAGGAAACCGTGCTGGCCAGCCTTGCCAAGACCAATCGCGTGGTCGTGGCCGAGGAAGGCTTCCCGGTTTGCTCGATCGCTTCGGAAATCATCGCGATCTGCATGGAAGAAGGCTTCGACAACCTCGACGCCCCGGTCATGCGGGTGTGCAACGAAGACGTTCCGCTGCCCTATGCCGCCAACCTCGAAAAGGCGGCGTTGATCGACGCTGCCAAGATCGTGGCTGCGGTCAAGCAGGTCTGCTATCGCTGAGACCGATGCCGGCGCAGGCCAGTTGCCGCCGCTTATGCGGCTGGCGCTGGCCTATGCGCCGGCTTCGGCCCGCCCGGGCTGGCAGGCCGTGCTGGCGCTGGATTCACGGCTGGCCGGCATAATCCGTTCCGCGCGAGAACCGATGCTGGCGCAATTGCGGCTGGCGTGGTGGCGCGACCGCCTTTCATCAGACCCGGCCGGATGGCCCAAGGGGGAACCGCTGCTGGCCGATCTGGCCGCTTGGGGCAGCGTTGTTTCTGCGCTTGTACCGCTGGTGGACGGTTGGGAAGCGCTGCTTGGCGAAGCTCCGCTGGGCGAGCAGGCATTGCAGCAATTCGCGGCCGGACGGGCTGGCGCGATGGCTGCGCTGGCGGGCCATCTGGGTGTTGATCCTGCGCAGGTCGAGCCGCTGGCGCGGCGCTGGGCGCTGGCTGACCTTGCGCTTCATCTTGGACATGCGGAAGAGCGGGCCACGGCAGGGCTGCTGCTGGAATTCTGCGCAGCTGGCGGGAAGGTGCCGGCGGCGATGCGGCCCCTTGCGGTTTTGGCGGGATTGAACGAGCGGGCGATCCGAATAGGCGCGACCGAGGCATTGTCTGGTCCGGGCGCTCTTCTTGCTGCGTTGCGGCTTGGAATCATCGGCCGCTAGGCTAAGCTTCTCTACGGGAATTTACGGGTCGCGATTCTCGCGGGGGTTTTGATGAATCGCACTGTGCTCGGCGGGTTTGCTGCCCTGCTGATGGTGGCGGCTGGCCTGTTCTGGTGGCAGGGGCGGGCCTCTGTCGATCCGGGGCGCATCCCGCAGCTTTCACTGGTCGCCCCGGAGGAGGAGCTTTCGCTTCCCATGGCCGACGGCAAGGGATTGAAGGGAGCCGCGCTGCCGCAGGCGACCGAGCAGACCAAGGAACAGCGCCGCTTTGACCGGTTGGATCGCAACCGCGATGGCCGGATAACTCGCGTGGAGATGCTGGCGCCGCGGGCAGCCGGGTTTCGCAAGCTCGATACCGATGGCAACAACCTGCTCTCGTTCGAGGAGTGGGCGGTGGCCACTTCCAATCGCTTCAAGGGCGCGGATGGCAATGGCGACGGCCAGCTTGACCGGCCGGAATTCGCCACCACCAAGCCGAAGCCGCGCAAGCAGCTGGACTGCAAGTGCGGCAGCAAGGCGCCGCAGCCAGCGCCCCCGTCAGATGGTGACGAGGGGTAGCCAGCCGGCCATGTCCGCCTTGGCGCGTGAGGTGTAGGCTTCCTTGCGCTGCTTTTTCTTCACCTCGTCGGAGGGAGGCGGGAACAGACCGAAGTTGATGTTCATCGGCTGGTAGGTTTCCGCCTCGGCATCGCCGGTGATATGGGCGAGAAGCGCGCCTAGAGCAGTGGTGCGGGGGGGCGATTGCCATTCGCGCCCGGCGAGTTCGCTGGCAGCCATGATCCCGGCCAACATACCGATGGCTGCGCTTTCCACATAGCCTTCGCAGCCGGTGATCTGGCCGGCGAAGCGGATATGCGGGGTACTGTTCAGACGCAGCTGCCGGTCGAGCAAGGTGGGGCTGTTGAGGAAGGTGTTGCGGTGTAGCCCGCCAAAGCGGGCGAAATCGGCGTTTTCCAGCCCCGGAATGGTGCGGAAAATGCGCTGCTGTTCAGCGTATTTCAGCTTGGTCTGAAAGCCGACCATGTTCCAGATTGTGCCTAGCGTGTTATCCTGGCGCAACTGCACCACGGCATGGGGCCAGCGGCCATTCGGATGCTCCGCCGTTGCCCAATGCGGATTGTCCAGGCCCACCGGCTTCATCGGCCCGAAGCGTAATGTATCCACGCCGCGCTGAGCCATGACCTCGATCGGCATGCAACCATCGAAATAAGGGGTGTTGGCCTCCCATTCCTTGAACTCGGTCTTGTCGCCAGCCAGCAATTCCTCGCGGAAGGCGAGGTACTGGTCCTTGGTCATCGGGCAGTTGATGTAGTCTCGTCCGTCGCCGCCCAGCGCGAGGGAGGCTTCGGCTCCCTTGTCCCAGCGGCTGGCCATCCATGCCACGTCCATGTTGATGGAATCGCGGTAGACGATGGGAGCGATGGCATCGAAGAAGGCCAGGCTTTCCGCGCCGGTGGCCTTGCCGATGCTGGCGGCCAGGGCCGCGGCAGTGAGCGGGCCGGTGGCAACAATGGTGAGGCCAGCAGCGGGCAGGGTATCCACCCGCTCGCGCACGAGTTCGAGGTTGGACAGCGCGGTGAGGGCGCGTTCGATCTCGGCTGAGAAAACCTCACGGTCCACCGCGAGGGCCGAGCCGGCCGGAACCCGCGCTTTTTCGGCGGCGGCCATGATCAGCGAGCCGCACTGGCGCATTTCATGGTGGAGCAGGCCGACGGCGTTCTTTTCATGATCGTCGGAGCGGAGCGAATTGGAGCAGACCAGTTCGGCCAGATCGTCGGTCTGGTGGGCGGGGCTGCGTTCGCCGCCGCGATCGGCCGGGGCACCGCGCATTTCGGAAAGCCGCACCCGGAAGCCGCGGCGCGCCAGCTGCCATGCCGCTTCGCTCCCGGCCAGGCCGCCGCCGATGATGTGAACGTCGTAAGTCATGCCAGCGCCGTTAGCGCGCCCGGCGCGGAAAAGACAGGCCTAGGCGGGCAGGGCGATGGTCTGTTCGCTGGCCCATGCCAGCGGGCCATGTGCGACGACTGCCGTGAGCGGCAGATCGGCATAGACATGCGGAAACAGCGCCCCGCCGCGTGATGGCTCCCACTTTACCGCGTCGCCAAGGGCGGTGAGATCCACCGCTGCGATCCAGAGATCGGCCTGCCCGGCGAAGTGCTTGCGCACGGTTTCGCCCAGCTGTTCGGCGGTGGACAGATGGATGTAGCCATCGGCAAGATCGACCGGGGCGCCGGCGAAACTGCCCTGTTCGAGCAATTGCGCCATTTGCGCCCCGGTCAGCACCTTGTAGGCCCACAAGGGGACACTCATTCGCCTTCGGCCGCGCTTTCGTTGCCGTTTTCGACGCTGGCTTCGACCGCGACGTCGACGCCGGAGGCTTCCTCGCCCTCATCTTCTGCTTCGGCAAGGCGCACAGCGCTGACCACCTGTTCGCTGTCCGACACGTTGAAAAGGCGCACGCCGGCCGAGCCGCGGCCGATGACGCGGAGCGATTCGAGCGGGAGGCGGATCAGCTTGGCCTGATCGGTTACCAGCATCAGCTGGTCGGCCTGGGTGGCCGGGAAGCTGGCCACAACCGGACCGTTGCGGGCGATATTGTCGATATTGGTGATGCCCTGGCCGCCGCGCCCGGTGCGCCGGTATTCGTAGGCCGAGGACAGCTTGCCATAGCCATTGGCGCAGACGGTGAGGATGAACTGTTCGCGTTCGCGCAGGAACTCGAAGCGTTCCGAATCGATGGCCGGTTCGCCTTCCTTGTCGCCCTTCCACGGGGCGAAGCGCAGGTATTCGTCGCGCTCTTCCTGATCCTTGACGCCGACGCGGTGGAGGATCGAGAGCGATATCACCTCGTCATCGCCCTTGAGCATCATGCCGCGCACGCCGGTTGACGTGCGGCTCTGGAATTCGCGCACATCGTCTCCGGCGAAACGGATCGCCTTGCCCTGGCGGGAGGCGAGCAGCACATCGTCGGTCGGTTCGAGCAGGGCGACGCCGATCAGGCGATCGTCAGACCCTTCCTCGAAGCGCATGGCGAACTTGCCGTTGCTGGGGACATTGGTGAACAGGTCCATCGAATTGCGGCGCACATTGCCCTTCGCCGTGGCGAACACGACGTGGAGCTTGCCCCATTCGGCCTCGTCTTCGGGCAGGGGGAGGACGGCGGCGATGGTCTCGTCCTTGTCGAGCGCAGGGAGCAGATTGACGATGGGCCGGCCGCGCGTGGCCGGGCCGCCTTCGGGCAGCTTCCACACCTTGAGGCGATAGACCTTGCCGGCGGTGGAGAAGAACAGCACCGGGGTGTGGGTGCTGGTTACAAGCATGGTCGCTACCGCGTCTTCCTGCTTGGTGGCCATGCCGGCGCGGCCCTTGCCGCCGCGGTTCTGGGCGCGGAAGGTGGAGAGCGGGGTGCGCTTGATATAACCGTCGAGGGTGACGGTGACGACCATCTCGTCACGTTCGATCAAATCCTCGTCGTCGATCCCGTCCCACGCCGGGGCGATGTGCGACAGGCGCGGCGTGGCGTAGAGCTCCTTCACCACGGTCAGCTCATCACGCATCACGCCGTAGAGCTTGACCCGGTCGGCCAGGATCGAGAGATATTCCTCGATCGCGGCGGCGAGTTGCTGCAGTTCATCGCCAATCTCGTCACGGCCCAAGGCGGTGAGGCGGTGGAGGCGCAGATCGAGAATCGCCTTCACCTGGATTTCGGACAGGCGGTAGGTGCCGCCTTCCTGTTCGGCGTTGGGCTCGATCGCTTCGACCAGACGGATATAGGGGGCGATATCGCCGATCGGCCATTCGCGGCGCAGCAAGGCCTCGCGCGCGGCGGCCGGGTTTGGCGCGCCGCGGATGATCCGCACCACTTCGTCCATGTTGCTGACCGCGACGACGAGGCCAAGCAGGATGTGAGCCCGATCACGCGCCTTGTTCAGTTCGAACTTGGTGCGGCGGGTGATCACTTCTTCGCGGAAGGCAATGAAACTGGCGATGATGTCGCGCAGCGCGAGGATTTCCGGGCGGCCGCCGCGGATCGCCAGCATGTTGGCGGCGAAGTTGGACTGGGCCGGGGTGTTGCGCCAGATCTGGTTGAGCACGACTTCAGGCGTGGCATCGCGCTTCAGATCGATAACGACCCGAACGCCTTCGCGGTTCGATTCGTCGCGGATGTCGGAGATGCCCTCGATCCGCTTGTCCTTCGCGGCTTCGGCCAGCTTTTCGACCAGGCTGGACTTGCCGACCTGATAGGGGATGCTGGTCAGCACGATCGAGCGGCGGTCTCCGCGCCCTTCCTCGATCTTGTGGTTGGCGCGCATGATGATCGAGCCACGGCCGGTGTGATAGGCCGAGCGGGCACCGGCCGTGCCGAGGATCATCGGCGCGGTGGGGAAATCGGGGCCCGGAATGATCTCGATCAGTTGTTCAGTGGTGATCGCCGGGTTTTCGATGAAGGCAAGGCAGCCATCGATCACTTCGCCCAGGTTGTGCGGCGGGATGTTGGTGGCCATGCCGACCGCGATGCCGCCGGCGCCATTGACCAGCAGGTTGGGGAAGCGGGCCGGCAGCACGGTCGGCTCGGAGCGCGAACCGTCGTAGTTGTCGGCAAAGTCGACCGTGTCCTTGTCGAGATCCTCGAGTAGGTAGTTGGCCACGCGGGCGAGGCGGGCTTCGGTGTAACGCATCGAGGCTGGCGGATCGGGGTCCATCGAGCCGAAGTTCCCCTGACCGTCGATCAGCGGCAGCCGCATCGACCAGTCCTGGGTCATGCGGGCCAGGGCATCGTAGATCGCGCTGTCGCCGTGGGGATGGTAGTTACCCATCACGTCGCCCACGATCTTGGCCGACTTGCGATAGGGCCGCCCGGCGACGAAGCCGCCTTCCTGGCTGGCGAACAGGATGCGCCGATGCACCGGCTTCAGGCCGTCGCGCACATCGGGGAGCGCGCGGCTGACGATCACGCTCATCGCGTAATCGAGATAGCTCGTCTTCATCTCGTCGACGATGTCGACGCGCTGGAACTCGCCCATCGGGGAAGGGCTGTCGAGGATTTCGGTGTCGTCGCTCACGGTTCGCGCAAGGTCTTTTCTGTTCAGGGAAAACGGCGTGGAAGTGCACTAGGCCATCCGGACCGGCAAGGCCAGCGGAACCCCTGCCACATGGCCGTTCCGGGCCATTTTTTCCACACATCATCGCGCCGCGTCGGCCAGCCTCGCAGGCGTGGGGTGAACCAATTGCCCCGGCCGCGTTCAATTCGCGTTCAACTGTGCACCGTTAGGGCCTGTTCCTGTTGCCAAAGCGGGAAATCCCCGTCATTTGCGCACGGAAGTTTTGGGCCGGGCATCGCTCTATTCAGGGGCAGTCCGGCAGAGGAAGGAGAAGAAGGTCCATGTTCCCCATTTCCCAGCGTGGTCGGTCGCTGTCGCGTGCGGCGATGGCCGTTGCCCTGGCGCTCGGCACTGCCGGCGGCGCGGCGATGATCGCCACCCCGGCCATGGCCCAGAAGGCTGCGGCGCCGCAGCTGTCCAAGGAATTCCGTACTCTTGCCGGCCCGCTGCAGACGGCGTTGCAGAATGCCCAGAAGGCCAAGCCTGACGCCGCCGGCATTGCCGCGCTGAAGAGCCAGGCTGAAGCTGCGATGGCCAAGGCCACCACCCCGGACGACAAGTTCTTCGGCGGCCAGTTCGCCATCCAGGCCAGCCAGCTGGACAATGACAAGGCACTGCAGCGCAAGGGCCTTGAAGCGGCGGTGAACAGCGGCAAGCTGACCGGGCCCGACCTTGGCAAATACCAGTTCTTCCTTGGCGCCACCTCGCTGGACACCAAGGATTATGCAGGCGCCCAGGCGGCCTTCAAGCAGGCGTTGGCATCGGGTTACACCGGCAACGACGTGGAAGTGCTGCTGGCCGAAACCTATTTCGGGCAGGGCCAGAACGAGGGCGGCTTTGATGCGCTGGCCAAGGCGATCGAGGCCCGCACCGCGACCGGCGCTGCGGCTCCGCAGGAATGGTATGCCCGCGGGATTTCGGTGGCCTATCGGTCCAAGCAGTATGCCCAGGCCGGCCGTTTCGGGCTGGGTCTTGTTTCGAGCTATCCGAACAAGGAAAACTGGGGCGATGCGATTTCGATCGCCCGCCTGGCCGGTAATTTCCAGGCCCAGGAAACGCTTGACCTGATGCGCCTGATGGGTCGCACCGGCAGCTTCCGCGATACCAGCGACTATTCGGAATATCTGCAGGCCGCCGACGCCCGCCGTTCACCGGGGGAAGTGCTGAAGGTGCTGAACGCCGGCGTTGCCGCGGGCAAGCTGACCGCCAGCGACCCGTTCGTAAATGACAACAAGACGCAGGCCAACGCCCGTCTCGCCGCAGACAAGGCCGGTCTTCCCGCGCTTGAGCGTGATGCCCGCGCGCCGACGGCAACCGGCGCCACCGTGGTTGCTGCTGCCGACGCGTTCCTGAGCTACGACGATGCAGCCAAGGCGGAAGGGCTTTACCAGATCGCCCTGACCAAGCCGGGCATCGACATGGATCGTGCGCTGACCCGCCTGGGCATCGCCCAGACCGATCTGGGCAAGTATGCCGAAGCCCAGGCGACGTTTGCCAAGATCAACGGCACGCGCAAGCCGATCGCGCAGCTCTGGTCGGCCTATGCCGCCCAGAAGGCGAAGGGCGGCTGATCCGCTTTTCGCTTGCAGGCAAAAACAGGAAAGGGCGGCAGTTACCTGCCGCCCTTTTTTGTTTGCCTGCCCAGGAGGCGGTGAGGGCCGTGGCCGCGTTTTACAGCGCGGAAAACGTGCCGGAGTTTTGGTCCAGAACGTGCAGCAGGCCATCGGAAATGGCGAAGAAGGCACCGGTGAGGCGCAGTTCGCCGGTGCTTTCCTTGCGGCTGATCCACGGGAAGGTGCGCAGGTTGGCAACGCTGAGCCGGACGCCCGCCAGTTCCATCGCGCGTTCCGCCTCGCGCCCTTCGATGCCATATTGCGCGGCGACCGGTTCGCGGGCTTCATCGAGCAGGCTGATCCAGTCGGCAACGAAACCGCCTTCGCCGTGTTCGGCGCCGTGCAGATCGCGGGTGAGCGCAGCCTTGCAGCCGCCGCACATGCCGTGGCCCATGACCACGATTTCCTTAACCCCCAGTACCTGAACAGCAAATTCCAGCGCCGCCGAAACGCCGTGATGGCCGGGTGTGGTCTCGAACGGCGGGACCATTGCCGCCACGTTGCGGACGACGAAGATTTCACCCGGATCGACATCGAAGATCTGTGCTGGATCGACCCGGCTGTCGGAACAGGCGATCACCATGACTTCGGGGGATTGCCCATCACGCAAGGTGGCCCAGCGTTCGCGGCGGGTATCCCAGCCGGTTTCGCGAAAACGGCGATATCCGGCGACGAGCCGGTCGAGTTGCGGCGAAAGTTCATCGGTCATGGTGCGCTCATGCCGCGACCGATTGCCTCTGGCAAGGGCGCGTCGATGCGCCTATCTGCGCACCCATGAGCGAGCTTGACATCCTTTCCGAGTCCGCGCCCGAAGGTGGCGCGGTGTCCGAAGCGCCTGCCAGCGCACCCACCCGCCAGCGCAAGCCGGACTGGATCCGGGTGAAGGCGCCGACGAGCAAAGGCTATGGCGAAACGCGCCAGCTGATGCGCGATCTCAAGCTCAACACGGTGTGCGAGGAAGCGGCTTGCCCGAACATCGGCGAGTGCTGGACCAAAAAGCACGCGACGGTGATGATCCTGGGCGATGTCTGCACCCGCGCCTGCGCGTTCTGCAACGTGAAGACCGGTATGCCGCGCAAGGTGGATGCGGACGAGCCTGCCCACGTGGCCGAGGCCGCAGCCAAGATGGGGCTGGAACATATCGTCATCACCTCGGTGGACCGCGATGATCTGCCCGATGGCGGCGCCGGACAGTTCGTTAAGGTGATCCGGGCGCTGCGCGAACTGACGCCGCAGACCACCATCGAGATTCTGACCCCTGACTTCCGGGGCAAGATGCGCGAGGCGGTTGAGGCGATCGTGGCCGCTGGCCC
Organism: uncultured Novosphingobium sp.; assembly: GCA_964627175.1. Lineage (GTDB taxonomy): Bacteria > Pseudomonadota > Alphaproteobacteria > Sphingomonadales > Sphingomonadaceae > Novosphingobium. The sequence continues at coordinate 41,774 of CAZVHM010000003.1, forward strand.
CGACGTTTACAACCACAACCTTGAGACCGTGCCGCGGCTCTATCCCACGATCCGGCCGGGCGCGCGCTATTATGCCTCGCTGCGCCTGCTGGAGGAAGTGAAGCGCCACAATCCGCTGATCTTCACCAAGAGCGGGATCATGCTGGGGCTGGGCGAACAGCGGCTGGAAGTGCACCAGGTGATGGACGATATGCGCTCGGCCCAGATCGACTTCCTGACCATGGGGCAATATCTGCAACCCACGCCCAAGCACACCAAGGTGATCGAATTTGTCACCCCGCAGGCGTTCAACGCCTATGGCGCGATCGCGCGGGCCAAGGGCTTCCTGCAGGTCGCCTCCAGCCCGCTGACCCGGTCGAGCTATCACGCGGGCGAGGATTTCGCCCAGATGCGCGCCAACCGTGAGGCGCAGCTGGCGAAGCGCGCCGGAAAGTAACCCGGTGGCTGCAATTCATGAAGTTCGCCGGCTGCCGTGGAGCGCGGTGCAGATGTTCGATCTGGTGGCCGACGTGGGCCGCTATGGCGAATTCCTGCCGTGGGTGGTGGCCACCCGCGTGCGGTCTGACAGCGAGACGGAACTGGTAGCCGACATGCTGGTGGGCTTTTCCGCCCTGCGCGAGAAGTTCACTTCGCGCGTGGAGAAGCACCGGCCGGCAGATGGCGGCGACGGCGAGATTCGGGTCCACTATGTCGATGGGCCGATGCGGGATCTCGATAACCGCTGGCTGTTTCGCGACCTTGGCCCGCATGAATGCGAGATCGACTTCCGGGTGGAATTCACTTTCCGCAACGCCTTGTTCCAGAAGCTTGCCGGGCAATATCTCGACAAGGCTTTCAGGAAGATGGTGGCCGCGTTCGAGGTGCGGGCTGAACAGCTTTACGGCACCGCGCCGGTGTCCTGACGCCTGAGCAACGCGGGCTCAGGACAGGATCAGGCGCATCGCATCACTGTTCGGGGGGCAGCAGCAGTTCCAGCGCCACCAGGGTGGCATGAAGCCGGACGCTGGCGCGGCAGTCTCCGGCAAAGTGCTTTTCTTCTGCATCGGCCTCTTCGCTGTCGGTCGCGTTGCGCAGGGCGCGGGCGAAGACGACGGTGCCCACCGGCTTCTGGTCGCTGCCGCCATCTGGACCGGCAATGCCGCTGATCGCCACAGCTACATCGGCCCGGCTGTGCTTGAGCGCGCCCTGAGCCATGGCCCAGGCGCAGGCAACCGAAACGGCTCCAAACGTATCGATGATGTCGCGCGGAACGCCCAGCAGTTCGTGCTTGGCTTCGTTGGAATAGGTCACGAACCCGCGTTCCATCACCGCGGAAGAACCGGCGATTTCGGTGAGCGCTGCACAGACCAGCCCCCCGGTGCAGCTTTCCGCCACCACGACCTTGCGGCCGATCCGGGCATTTTCCTCGATTACCCGGCGGGCGAGCGCGGTTACTTCGGGCGGAAGCAGGGAGTAGGTCATGGGTTCGAAGCCTTGCAAATGGCGAACTTGCCGAGGCGTGGTTCGCCGGCCTTGGTGCCGATGCCAATCGCCAAAGCGATCAGTTCGGCCGTGTTTTCAGCAGGAAGTGGCGCGAGAAGCGCGAGGGCCCGATCAATCGTCGGGCAGGATTCCGGCTTTACCTTGGCAGCAACGATGCCCGAAAGCGCGGCATCTGCCAGCGGCTGGAGGCTATCGTCGGGCAGGGACGAAAAAAGCTGCGCCGCTTCCGGGTTGGTTGCAGTGCTCATCTTGAGGAACGCTGCTCGTGCTTCGGGCCAGGCCCGAAGTTTCTCGGCGGAATAGCGCTGGGCAAAGGCGGTGCCGTTCTGCGGCAGCCATGCGCCGGCCGGGAGGGTGGCGGCGCAATTGCGGGCGACGCCACCGATGGCGCTGGGCAGCGCATAGGTGGACAGCGCGGTGACTTCGCGCGGGGTAAGGCACGCGGCCTGGGCCTGCGCGGCCTGCGGCAGGGCGAGCGCGAGAAGGGCAAGGATGCAGGCTGGGGCGGGGCGGCGCATGGTCGGGGCTTTCACAATCTGGATCACGACCGGATCACGGTGGCAACCGCATGCGCGGCGATGCCTTCGCGCCGGCCGGCAGGGCCGAGCCCCTCGGTCGTGGTGGCCTTGACGCTGACGGCATCCATGTTGACGCCTAGCACTTGCGCGAGACGGGTACGCATCGCCGCCCGGTGGGGCCCGATTTTGGGTGCTTCGCAAACGATCGTGAGATCGAGATTGCCAACGGTATAACCGGCTTCAGCGACCAACTGGGCCGCATGGGCGAGGAAGCGATCGGACGCCGCGCCTTTCCATTGCGGATCGCTGGGCGGGAAGTGCTGACCGATATCACCGGCCCCGATGGCGCCGAGCAGGGCATCGACCAGCGCATGGATCGCCACATCGGCATCGCTGTGGCCTGACAATCCGTGGGTGTGATCGATCCGGACGCCACAAAGCCACAGTTCCTCGCCCGGTTCGAGGCGGTGGACATCGTAGCCGGTGCCGACTCGTATGGCGGGCGCCGCGGTGGCAAAGTCGCTGGCGAAGGTCAGCTTGTGCAAGGCCTCGTCTCCTTCGACCAGAGTGACTTCCAACCCGGCGGCGCGGGCGACCTGGGCATCGTCTCCGGCTTCGGCCGCCCCAGACCATGCCCGGTGGGCGGCAAGCGCCGCGACAAAGCGGAAGGCTTGCGGGGTTTGCACCCGCCGCAGTACCGACCGGTCCGCAGCATCGCCCATCATTCCGGCAACATCGTGGCAGAGGCTATCCACCACCGGCAGGACCGGGATGGCGCCGGGGGTATCGGCAAGGGCGGTAACCAGCCGGTCGATCACGGCGCGCGGCAGGCAGGGCCGCGCGGCATCGTGGATCAGGACGATCTCCGGGCTTTCTGCTGCCAGAGTTTCCAGCCCCGCGCGGACCGAATCCTGCCGCGTTGTTCCGCCGGTCACCAGTTGCACGGGCAGGCCAGCCAGTGCGGTGGCGGCGATCTCTTCTGCCCCGGCGGGAATGCAGACCACCACGGCCGAACACCCTGCGGCAACCAGCGCTTCGGCCGAATGGCGCACCACTGGCTTTCCGCGCCACAGCGCGAACTGCTTGGGCAGCGGCTGGCCGGCGCGCAAGCCCGCGCCCGCCGCAACGATCACGGCGGCGCATCCGGGGGGAAGAGGCGGTTCTTTGGCCATGAGCCCTGCGCCGGTAATCGCTTGCGAGGCAAAGGACAATCCACTATGCGCTGCCTGTTTTTTAGGCACATGCAATGAACCCTGTCCCCACTCCTCCAGCGGTAACGCCGATCCAGATCGGTCCGGTCCGCATCGATTGCCCGGTGGTGCTTGCGCCGATGACCGGGGTAAGCGACCTGCCGTTTCGCCGTTTCGTGCGGCGGTTCGGTTCGGGCCTCAACGTGACCGAGATGATCGCTTCGGCGGCAGCGATCCGCGAAACCCGCCAGTCGATCCAGAAAGCGGCGTGGGATCCGGTGGAAGAGCCGGTTTCGATGCAACTGGTGGGCTGCGCGCCGCGTGAAATGGCCGAGGCTGCCAAACTGAACGAGGATCGCGGCGCGGCGATCATTGATATCAATATGGGCTGTCCGGTTCGCAAGGTTGTGAACGGCGATGCCGGATCGGCGCTGATGCGCGATGTGCCGCTGGCCGCCGCCCTGATCGAGGCGACGGTTAAGGCCGTTTCCGTGCCGGTTACGGTGAAGATGCGGATGGGCTGGTGCCATGACAGTCTCAACGCGCCGGAACTGGCGCGCATCGCGCAGGATCTGGGCGCGAAGATGATTACCGTCCACGGCCGCACCCGCAACCAGATGTACAAGGGCCAGGCCGACTGGTCGTTCGTGCGCCGGGTGAAGGAGGCCGTTTCCATTCCGGTCATCGTCAACGGCGATATCTGCGGGATCGAGGATGCGGCCACCGCGCTGGAGCAATCCGGCGCCGATGGGCTGATGATCGGGCGCGGGGCCTATGGCCGGCCGTGGCTGCTGGGGCAGGTGATGCACTGGTGGCGAACGGGGCAGGTGCTCGACGATCCGTCGATCGACGTGCAGTTCGAGACGATGCTGGAGCATTACGAGGCCATGCTTTCACACTATGGCCGCGATACCGGCGTGAAGATGGCCCGCAAGCACCTTGGCTGGTATACCAAGGGGCTGCCCGGTTCCGCCGAGTTTCGCAACATGGTCAACTTCGTGGACGATGCCGATGTGGTGATCCGCGAGCTGCGCGCGTTCTACTCCCCCTTGCTTAGCCGACAGGCGGCCTGACGCCGTGGCTGGCGCGCAGAACGGCATGCCTGATGCCTTGCGCCAGCTTGCCAGCCTTAACATTGCGGTGATCCTGCTGGGGCCGGAACAGACGATCGCCGCGGCAAACCCTGCGGCTGAGCAGTTCCTGGGCCAGTCGCTGCGCCGGGTTTCCGGCCGGCGGCTGTTCGACCTCATCCGGTTCGAGGAGCCGCGCCTGGGTGAATGGGTGGGCGATGCCGAGGCGCCGCTATCGGCGCGCGATGCCGGGGCGATGATCGCCGGGATCGGCCAGCGCCGGCTGGATGTAACCATTGCCCCGGTGATCGACGCGCCGGGCTGGCAGGTGGTGACCTTGCAAGACACCAGTGCCGCCGAAGTTCTGGGCGAAAATTCGGGGCGAGCGGAAGATTCCGTGCTGCGGGCACCGGAAATCCTTGCCCACGAAATCAAGAATCCCCTGGCTGGAATTCGCGGCGCAGCCCAGTTGCTGGGGCGAAAGGTGAATGAAAAGGATCGCGCGCTGACCGGTCTGATTGCCGACGAGGTCGATCGCATCGCCAAGCTGATCGACGAGATGCAGACCCTTTCGCGCCGCACGACTGCGCCGGTGGCCCCGTGCAACCTGCACGAGCAGGTGCGGCGTGCCCGTGCTGTGCTGGATCTGGCGGGTAAGGGCCCCCGGATCGAGGAGGAGTTCGATCCTTCGCTCCCCCTCGTGATGAGCAACGCTGATGGATTGGTTCAGGTGCTGATCAATCTCCTGTCCAACGCAGCCGAAGCCTGCGCCGAAATAGCAAACCCGCGCATCGTGGTTCGCACGCGCTTTTCCAGCGGCCTGCAGCTTCACGGCGGCACCGACGGCAAGCCGCTGCGCCTGCCGGTGGAACTTCGCGTTTCGGACAATGGCCCCGGCGTTGAGCTCGCAGTGCGTGATCACATTTTCGAGCCGTTCGTGACCACCAAGCAGACAGGGCAGGGCCTTGGCCTGGCGCTGGTGCGCAAGTTGGTGCGAGACATGAATGGCCGCATCACCCACGAGCGCGACGAGAGCGCCGGCTGGACCCATTTTCGCATCCATCTTCCGCTGGCGCAGGATGTCCGCCCTTCGCGCCAGGCCGGCAATCCTTGAGGAGAAAGCGTTGAGCGTCCTGCTGGTCGAAGACGACGAATCGATCGCCATCGTGATCACCGCCGCGCTGGAGGCGGAAGGGTTCGACGTGGTGCGCTGTGATTCTGTACGAGAACGCGATCGCCTGCTGGCCGAGCAGCCTTTTGCCGCCATGGTGACCGATGTGAAGCTGACCGACGGCGACGGGATCGAATCCCTGCCGGCCGTGCGTGCCTTGCGGCCGGATATGCCGGTGATCATTCTTTCGGCCCAGAACACGCTGGATACCGCGGTACGGGCGAGCGACACGGGCGCATTCGAATATTTTCCCAAGCCGTTCGACATTGATGAGCTGGCCCGCACGGTTCGCCAGGCAGTGGGCGTGGGTAGCAGTGCCGGGAGGCCGGCCGAGGATGACCAACCGGGCGAAGGGCTGCCGCTGGTGGGCCGCAGCGCGCCCATGCAGGCGGTCTATCGCATGATCACGCGTGTGCTGCGCAATGATTTGACGGTGCTGATCCTGGGCGAATCCGGCACCGGCAAGGAACTGGTGGCCGAGGCGATTCACCAGTTGGGGCACCGCCGGGCAGGGCCGTTTGTGGCGGTGAATGCCGCAGCGATCCCGGCCGACCTTATCGAGAGCGAGTTGTTCGGCCATGAAAAGGGCGCGTTCACCGGCGCGGTTGCCCGCCACATCGGCAAGTTTGAGCAGGCCGCAGGGGGCACGCTTTTTCTGGATGAAATCGGCGACATGCCGATGCAGGCCCAGACCCGGCTGCTGCGGGCGCTGCAGTCCGGCTCCATCCGGCGGGTCGGGGGGCGTGAGGATGTGGCGATCGATACCCGCATCGTGGCCGCGACCAACAAGGATCTGGAGCCGATGATCGCGGCCGGGCTGTTTCGCGAGGACTTGTATTACCGGCTCAACGTGGTGCCGATCACCATGCCTGCGCTGCGCGAACGGACCGATGACATTGAGGCACTGGCCAATCACTTCCTCAAGCTGGCGACGGGCGAGGGGCTACCGCGCCGCCAGTTGAGCCGCGATGCGATCGAACTGCTGCGCCGCCAGCCATGGCGCGGCAACGTGAGGGAATTGAAGAACTTCATCTACCGGCTGGCGCTTCTGGCGCGGGAGGATGTCGTTGACGCCGCCGCGCTCGGTGCCTTGCTGGTCCAGGCCCAGCGGGGGGATGGCGATGCCGCGGCCGACGCATCTCTTGATTCGGCGGTGATCCGCTGGCTGGCCGGAACCATGCCCCCGCCGGGCCATGTTTACGATCAGGCACTGGCCGCGTTCGAGCGACCGCTGTTCGCCCAAGTTCTTGGCGATACTGGAGGCAACCAGCTTCGTGCGGCTCAAATCCTTGGAATCAATAGAAATACATTGCGGAAAAGGCTAGGCGAACTGGGCCTTGATCCGGAAGGCTTCGCGCGGCGCGGCTGAGCGCTTCGGGGCGGTGGCGCAGATGCCCCTTGCGTTGTTGCAACAGGTGTTGTTGTCTTTCTGCAACGATGTCCTCAGATGCCCTCATCCCTCCAATGGAAGCCGTGACTGCGCCTCCCCGGCGCACCCCGCGCTGGTGGCGGCGGATGCAGGTGGCGGCGCGCCGGGCCAATATCTTCGCGGTGATGGAACTGGTGGCCGCGGTGGCCTTCGTGGTGATGACCCTCATCACCTTCGTCACCATCCGCGGCCAATCGGACCGCGAACTGATGCCATCGGACCTGACCGCGACCTTGCTGATCGGTACGCTGGTTCCGGCCATGGCCCTGCTGATCCTGCTCGGCCGGCGCATGGCGCTGCGCCGGGCCGCCGAAACGCTGGGCGGATCTGGCCGGCTGCACACTCAGCTGGTGTTTTTCTTCTCGCTGATTTCGGCCATCCCGACGCTGCTGGTGGTGATCTTCGCGTCCTATCTGTTCCAGTCGGGCGTGGAGTTCTGGTTTTCCGACAGTTCGCGTGGGCTGCTGGAAAACGCCAACAAGCTGGCCCGCGGCTATTATGAGCAGAACTTGCGCGATGTGGGCAATGAAACGGTCGCCATGGCCAGCGATCTGCGCGATTATCTGGGCCAGGCGCCGATCACCAGCCCGGCCTTTGCCGAGGGCTATTCCTATCAGGTCGTCAGCCGCAAGCTGAACGAGAGCGCGATCATCCAAAAGGCGGCCGATGGCAAGTTGCTGACCGCCGCCGTGGTCGACCCTGAGCGCAATTCCACGCGCGAACGCATCACGACCGACGTGCTGGGCCGGTTGGAGCGGGGCGAGCCGATGGTGGTGACCGCCAACGCCAACCGGATCGAGGCAGTCGCGCCGATCGACCGCGATTCTGGTGTATATCTCTATGCCGCGCGCAGTTCGGACTTGCTGGCCTTCAGCCAGGGGCAACGTGCAGAAAACATTGTTCGCGCCTATGAGGTGCTTACCCGGCGCGCCCGGACCTTGCAGTTGCGCTTCAACGTTGCGCTGTTCGTTGCCAGCCTTGCGCTGGTGGGGCTTTCGGTGTGGTTCGCCCTGCGCTTTGCCGATCGGCAGGTGAAGCCGCTTTATGATCTGGTGGGCGCTGCCCGCAGGGTGGGCAGCGGCAATTATGCCCTTAGGGTGGAAGGCCGCACTGGGCCTGACGAGATCGGCCAGTTGAACCGGGCGTTCAATCGGATGACCGCGCAGATCGAGCGGCAGACCCAGGCCCTGGTCGGCGCCAACCAGCAGTTGCACGAGCGGCGGGCATTTATCGAGGCGGTGCTTGAATCGGTCGGTGCGGGTGTGATCTCGGTTGACGGCGAAGGGCGGGTACAGCTCATCAATTCTTCAGCCCAGCGGCTATTGTTCGAGCCGAACCGCGACCATCCCACGGGCGAACTGCTTTCGGCAATTGCGCCGCAGCTTGCAGCGCTGGTGGAGGCGGGGCGCGATCAGGCGGTGATCCAGCACGGCAAGGGCGGTGACTTGCTCACGCTGGCGGTTCGCATTGCGCGAGACCGGACGGGCTATGTGATCACCTTCGAGGATATTACCCGGCAATTGCTCGACCAGCGCCAGGCGGCATGGTCCGACGTGGCGCGGCGCATCGCGCACGAGATCAAGAACCCGCTGACGCCGATCCAGCTTGCCACCGAGCGGCTCAAGCGCCGCTATCGCAAGCAGATCGATGCAGATCCGGAGCTGTTCGACGAACTGACCAGCACAATTGTCCGCCAGGTGGGCGACTTGCGCAAGATGGTGGACGAGTTTTCCTCGTTCGCGCGCCTTCCCAAGCCGGTGTTCCGCGCGGAAGATCCGGTCGATCTCGCGCGGCAATCCTTGTTCCTGCAGGAAGTGGCGCGGCCCGATCTCGATTTCCGCTTCACTGCGGACAAGACCGCACAGGGCCGCATCCTTTGTGATCGTCACCAATTCGGGCAGGCGATGACGAACGTGCTCAAGAACGCGGTCGAGGCGATCGAGGCCAGGGCGCGCACGGCAGAGCCTGATTATCGCGGTCAGGTATGCGTGGCGATGCACGGCGAAGGGGAATGCGAGGGCGGCTCCATCGCGGTTTCGATCACCGACAACGGGATTGGCCTGCCGCAGGATCGCGAGCGGATTGCCGAACCGTACGTGACTACGCGCGAAAAGGGCACCGGCCTTGGCCTCGCCATCGTCAAGAAGATCGTCGAGGAACACGGCGGCGACATGACGTTTGCCTCCGTCGAAGGCGGCGGCACCATCGTAACCCTTCGCTTCGCGCGTGACCCCCTTGCCGGTGAACACGCGGCCGAAGTGGTCGGATAAGCAGAGAGGATCCCCATGGCGCTCGATATCCTGATCGTCGACGACGAACGCGACATCCGCGAGCTCGTTGCCGGTGTGCTCAGCGATGAGGGTTATGAATGCCGCACCGCCGGCGATAGCACATCCGCGCTGGAGGCGATCGACGAACGCCGGCCAAGCCTGGTGCTGCTGGACGTCTGGTTGCATGGCAGCCCGATGGACGGGTTGGAGGTGCTCGACGCGATCAAGGCGCGCGAACCGGAACTGCCGGTGATCATCTTTTCCGGCCACGGCAACATTGATACCGCCGTTTCAGCCATCAGCCGGGGCGCGATGGACTTCCTCGAAAAGCCCTTCGAGGCCGAACGGCTGCTGCTGCTGGTGGAACGCGCCACCGAAACTGAACGCCTGCGCCGCGAGAATGCCCAGCTGCGTCAGGGAATTACCCCAACCCAGGAATTCACCGGCAACAGCGCCGCGATCAATCAGGTTCGCGCTACCCTCAAACGGGTTGCCAATACCGGCAGCCGCCTGCTGATTTCCGGTCCCGCCGGGGCAGGCAAGGAAGTGGCTGCTCGGTTGCTGCACACGTGGAGCGCGCGGGTGGACAAGGCTTTTGTCTCGGTCAATTCGGCGCGGATCACGCCGGAGCGTTTTGAGCACGAGCTGTTTGGCGAGGAGCAGGACGGCAATCTGATCCGACCCGGCCTGCTGGAAATGGCCGATGGCGGCACGCTATACCTCGACGAAGTGGCCGACATGCCGCTGTCCACCCAGGCGCGCATCCTGCGTGTGCTGACCGAGCAGGCCTTCGTGCGGGTGGGCGGGGTGCGCCAGATCCGCGTGGATGTGCGGGTTGTTTCATCGACCAGCCGCAATCTCGAAAAGGAGATCGCCGACCGGCGCTTCCGCGAGGATCTGTTCTACCGGCTGAACGTGGTGCCTGTGCAGGTGCCTGCGTTGGCCGAGCGGCGCGACGACATTCCGGCGCTGGTCGACCATTTCTTTGCCCGCTTCGCCACAGATCAGGGCGTTGCCCCGCCGGATATCGCGCCAGAGGCAATGGCCGCTCTCCAGACCTATGAGTGGCCGGGCAACGTGCGTCAGCTCCGCAACGTGGTGGAGCGCACGGTCATCCTTACGCCGCGTGAAAAACTGGCCCGGATCGAGGTGGACATGCTGCCGCCGGAAATCATCAGTGGCAGGATGGGCGGGGATTCTGGCATGTCGGCCCTGATGGGGGTGCCCCTGCGCGAAGCGCGGGAAAGCTTTGAACGCGAATACTTGCGCGTGCAGATTCGGCGCTTTTCCGGCAATATTTCCAAGACCGCGAGCTTCATCGGCATGGAACGTTCCGCGCTTCACCGCAAACTGAAGCTGTTGGGTATGGGTGAACGCGGCGATGAGGGCGACGAGGCCTGATTGCATTTCGTGGAACCCATGCCCACTTGTGCGATTGTGGAGCGACGCGGAAAACGATAGTTTGCTGCCTTCAACCGGTTGAATCGGGCTTTGCCGGCCTGTTCAGCCAGATTGCGGCTCCGTCGGAAAGGCGGCCGCCAACAGAAAAAAGGAGTTTTTGGTGACCGGACGTACTCTCTCCGCGCGCCCTCGCGCCACCCCGCCCGAATCTCTTGAGGCAGCTGCTCCGGTTGTCGCCGGCAAGGGCGGTCAGAACCTTCAGGACCAGTTCCTCAATTACCTGCGCAAGAACAAGACGCCGGTCACGATGTTCCTGGTGAAGGGCGTCAAGCTGCAGGGGATCGTCACCTGGTTTGACAACTTCTCGATTCTCCTGCGCCGCGATGGCCAGTCACAACTGGTCTACAAGCACGCGGTTTCTACCATCATGCCTTCCACGCCTATCGACTCTCGCCTGTTTGGCGGTGGGGTTGAAACGGGCAACAAGAAAGTGCGCCTGCTTCAGGATGTGTTCCTGGCAAGCATCCGCGCAGCGGAGGTTCAGGTCACGATGTTCCTCGTCAACGGCGTGATGTTGCAGGGGCGCGTGGCAGCCTACGATCTGTTCTGCATGCTGCTGGAACGGGAAGGTTATGTGCAGCTTGCCTACAAGCATGCCGTATCCACCATTCAGCCGCTGTCGCCGGTTGATCTGACTGGCGGCGAGCTCGACGACGAAGAGGATGATGACTGATCGACAATGAGGACCTGAAGGGCGAGGTTAGCCGTGGCGCCCGCGCCGTCATCGTCTACCCGGCGATGCGGCAGCGGGCTGCTGTGGATACCGAGGCCCGGCTCGAAGAGGCCAGGGGGCTGGCGCTCGCGATCGGCATCGTCGTCACTGAAGCCTTTGCGGTGCCTATTCGCGAAGCTCGGGCCGGCACATTGTTCGGTGAAGGGCAGATCGCGAACATTGCAGTGGCATGCAATCGCGAAGATGCCGAGCTGGTCATCGTTGATGGCGCGCTGACTGCGATTCAGCAGCGCAACCTTGAGGAGCAGCTCAAGCGCAAGGTGATCGACCGCACCGGGCTGATTCTTGAGATTTTCGGGGAGCGCGCTGCCACTGCCGAAGGGCGGTTGCAGGTTGAACTGGCGCACCTCGATTATCAGGCCGGCCGCCTGGTCCGCTCGTGGACTCACCTCGAACGCCAGCGCGGCGGCTTCGGCTTCCTTGGCGGGCCGGGTGAAACCCAGATCGAGGCCGACCGGCGGATGATCCGGGATCGCATGGCGCGGCTGCGGCGCGAGCTTGAACAGGTCCGCCGAACCCGTGGGCTGCATCGCCAGCGCCGGGGAAGGGCGCCGTGGCCGGTGATTGCGCTGGTCGGCTATACCAACGCCGGGAAATCCACCTTGTTCAATCGCCTGACTGGGGCGGGCGTCATGGCTGAAGATCTGCTCTTCGCCACCCTTGACCCTACCATGCGTGCGATCCGCCTGCCGGGAATAGACAAGGCGATCCTTTCGGACACGGTGGGGTTCATTTCCGATTTGCCCACCCAGCTTGTGGCTGCCTTCCGCGCCACGCTGGAAGAGGTGACTGCGGCCGATGTGATCGTGCATGTGCGTGACATCGCCAATCCCGACACCCAGGCCCAGAAGCGCCAGGTGCTGGAAGTACTGGCCGAACTTGGCATCCGTCCGGAAGAAGATCTGCCGGAGGAAGGGGGCACCCAGGTTCCCTTGGTCGAGGTCTGGAATAAGTGCGACTTGTTGGGGGCTGATCGGCTGGCCGATCTGCAGGAGGAAAAGGCACGCCACCCCGAGGAGAAAATCGTTCAGGTATCAGCGCTTACCGGCGAAGGTTGCGGCGATTTGCTCAATCTCCTGTCCGGCTTGCTGACGGTCAACGCTCGGCTTCACACGTTTCTGCTTCCTGCCAGCGCAGGGCAAAAGATCGCTTGGCTTCACGCGCACGGCGAAGTGGTTTCGGACGAAGATGCGGGTGACGGGAAGGATGGCCCGCAGCGGCGGATCGCTGTCCGGCTTACCCCGAAGGATTTGGGTCGTTTTAGCCGGGTGTGAGGGAGGGGCGAACTATGCCGCCCCTCGTCAGCGCTGTTCGGCCGCCTTCACTTGCTGCCACAATGCTTCCTGGCGGGCGAGCGTAAGTTCGCCAAAGACTTCGTTCTCCGCGTGAGCAATGGCTTCCATTCCCCTGAATCTTCGCTCGAATTTTAGGTTGGCTAACCGCAAGGCTTCTTCCGGCGCGATGCCGTAGGCACGCACCAGGTTGACCGCGGCAAACAGAAGATCACCCGCTTCCTCGAAACGCTCAAGATCGGTGCCGGCCTCGGCCAGCTCGACCATCTCCTCACGAAGCTTGTCGGTTGGTCCTTCGGTATCGCCCCAATCGAATCCGACGCGCGCAGCCCGCTTCTGCAGCTTTTCCGCGCGCATCAATGCGGGAAGGGCAAGCGCCACACCATCAAGTGCGCTGGTTTCGCCTTTTGCCGTGCGCTCTTGTGCCTTTAGTTGTTCCCAGCGGGCCTCGCGGCGTTGTCCGTCATGCTCGGCGTCGCCGAAGATATGAGGATGGCGGGCTTCCATCTTGGCTGAAATGGCTGCTGCCACATCGGCAAAATTGAACAGGCCAGCTTCTTCGGCGATGCGGGCATGGAAAACGACCTGGAGCAACAGATCGCCAAGCTCTTCCTTGATCGCGGCAGGATCGTTGCGTTCTATCGCATCGGCGACTTCGTAGGCTTCTTCGATCGTGTAGGGAGCGATGGTCGCGAACGTTTGCGCCACATCCCATTCACAGCCGTGTTCGCGGTCGCGCAAGCGGGCCATGATTGCCAACAATCGGTCGAGAGAGGGAGTTCCGGTCATTCGACTTCCGATAGATTGATAATATATATTATGTTAAATTTGAAATGCTTTAGTCGAGCAGTCGGCCCACAAACAGCGCGCTGATTGCGATGATCGCGGCCCATGCCAAGGCATAGATAACCTTGCGTTGTAACGGCAACGCAGACACCGTCGAATTCCGGCTGAGGATGAACGCAGCCATCACCACGCCAATTACGGCAACGATCGTGTCGCCGCTCACAGTTCCACCACCAGACCGTCGAACCCGACCAGAACGTTGTCGGGCGTCTCGGCCATGAGCGTGGCATAATCCATCGACTTGTCGAGATGGGTCAGCACCGCGGCCCCGGCCCGCGTGGTCTGCGCCAGTTCAAGTGCCATCTGAAGATGGGCATGCGTCGGATGTGGTTCCCGCCGCAGGCAATCGACCACCAAAAGATCGACCCGCCAGAACAAGTCGATCATTTCATTGTTGATTGCACTGAAATCCGTTGCGTAACCTATTGTTTTTTCGTCGCAATCAAATCGGTAGGCAGTGCTCTGCGCCGGCCCATGATCCATCTGGCACCAGGCCACGCCAAATCCGGCGCACATCCGCAAGCGGTCAAGCGTGTCGATCTGGCAGATCGTGTGATAACCATGTTGCCCGGCAAAGACATAACCGAACCGGTTGCGTAGTCGCCGGACGGTTTCTTCGTGGCCATAACCGGGTATCGGCGCGCCGCGGCCATAGCGCATTGGCCGCAGATCATCGATGCCGTGGGTGTGATCGGCATGATCGTGAGTCCAGAACACTGCATCCACCCGGTCGATGCGATTGGCCAGAAGCTGGTTCCGCAAGTCTGGCGAGGTATCGACCAGCAGGCGGGAGCCGGCCGCATTCTCGACCACGATCGAGACCCGGCTGCGGCGATTGCGCGGCTCTGCCGGATCGCAATCGCCCCAATCGCCCAGCCCGTCGGCCCCGCCGATCCGCGGCACCCCGGTGGACGTGCCGGAACCGAGCATGACCAGTTTCATGCCGCAGCCTTGGTGAAGAGCCGGAAAAAGTTGGCGGTGGTGGTTTGTGCCAGCTGTTCCGAAGAAACGTTACGCAAGCCGGCCACGAAGCGCGCCGTATCGGCCACGAAGGCCGGCTCGCATGGCCGGCCACGGTGAGGCACCGGGGCAAGGAATGGCGCGTCGGTTTCAACCAGGATACGATCCTCTGGCAGACTTGCCGCAATGGCCTGCAAGTCTTTGGCATTCTTGAAGGTTACGATGCCGGATAGGGAAATCGTCAAGCCCAGATCCAGCACGATCCGGGCGAATTGGGCGGAGGCGGTGAAGCAGTGGATCAGCGCCGGAAAGGCTCCCTTCTCCATTTCCTCGGCAATGATCCGCGCGGTATCATCCTCTGCATCGCGGGTGTGTATGATCAGCGGCAGGCCGGTTTCGCGCGCCACGTCGATATGGGTGCGAAACAGCGCCTGTTGCGTGGCGCGGTCTGAATGATCGTAAAAGTAGTCCAGCCCGGTTTCACCAATGGCGATCACGCGCGGATGATCCGCTGCTTGAAGCAGCGCCGCCGCGCCGAGATCGGCGTGGGCATCGGCTTCGTGCGGATGGATGCCGACCGAGGCCCAGACATCAGGTTCCCGCTCGGCCGCGCCGACCACCTCGCCCCATTCGCTGAGCCGGGTGGAGATGTTGAGGAAGCCCCCTACCCCAGCCGCGCGGGCGCGAGCGAGGACGCCCTGCTGGTCTTCCACCACGCCCTTGTAGTTGAGATGACAGTGGGAATCGATCAGCATGACCAGTCCGTTTAGCCTGCGTCTTCGGCAGGCAGTTCCAAACGCGGGAATGCTGGTGTGGGCGCACCCAGCGCTACGCCGGTGGCCACGCGGCGGTCATACCAGGACTTGTCTGCCAAGGCAGCCAGATCACGTTCGCCCTCTGGGATGCCCAGCTGATCGAGGATCTTTCCGGCCGACGTTGGCACGACCGGGCTGATGGCAATGGCCAGATCGCGGATCATCGTGAAGAGACAAAGCAATACGGCTTCCATCCGCTCCGGGTCTGTCTTGCGGAGCGCCCACGGCGCCTGCTCGTCCACATAGGCATTGCAGGCAAACACGGCGCGCATCCATGCTTCGATGCCGGCCGAGAAGTTGAGCGCGTCGAACTCAATCGCCAGTTGAGAGCACCCTTCCCTTACGGCCTGGATTAGCGCGATTTCGGCCTCGGTTTGGGTAAATGGGCGCAGATTTCCATCCATGTTCTTGAAGATCATGGAGTTTACCCGCTGTACCAAATTGCCGAAGCTGTTGGCCAGTTCGGCATTGGCGCGGGTGACGATGGCTTCGGGCGAATAGGAGCCATCTTGCCCGAAGGCGACTTCGCGCATGAGGAAATAGCGCAAGGTATCCACGCCGAACTGGTCGGCGAGTGCCAGCGGATCGGTGACGTTGCCAAGCGACTTGGATTCCTTCTGCCCGCGATTGAGCAGGAACCCATGACCGAACACCTGCCGTGGCACCGGCAGGCCTGCGCTCATCAGGAAGGCTGGCCAATAGACGGCGTGAAAGCGCACGATATCCTTGCCGATCAGGTGCAGATCGGCCGGCCACCACTTGGCGCAATCCCCACCTTCATCAGGAAAACCAAGCCCGGTCAGGTAGTTGGTCAGTGCATCGACCCAGACATACATGACATGAGCATCGCTGCCTGGCACCTTGATGCCCCAGTCGAAGCTGGTCCGAGAGACAGAAAGATCGCGCAGGCCACCTTCCACGAACCGCATCACTTCGTTGCGGCGGCTGTCGGGCTGGATGAATTCGGGATGCTCGCGATAAAGCGCAAGCAACGGTTCGGCATATTTGGAAAGGCGGAAGAACCAGCTTTCTTCAACTGTCCATTCCACCGGAGTGCCTTGTGGCGAATGCTTCTCTCCCGCTTCCCCGGCGGTCAGTTCGCTCTCGTCGTAATAGGCTTCGTCACGGACCGAATACCAGCCTTCGTAACGATCGAGATAGAGGTCGCCATTGGCTTCCATCCGCCGCCACAGTTCCTGCGTCGACGCATGGTGACGCGGTTCAGTGGTGCGAATGAAGACATCATAACTGACATTGAGAGCGTCGCACATGTCAATGAAATGCTGTGACATTTCATCGGCAAGTTGTTTGGGTTCGATCCCCAGGTCGCGCGCCTTCTGGGCCATTTTCAGGCCGTGTTCGTCCGTTCCGGTCTGAAAGCGCACATCGCGGCCCTGCAGCCGCTTGAAACGCGCGATCACATCGGCGGCGATCGCTTCATAGGCATGACCGATATGCGGCTTGCCGTTGGGATAGCTGATCGCGGTGGTAATGTAATAAGGTTCGGCCATGATCTGCCCGCAATGGAATGTCAGGCGGTCTCTCTAGGCATGGCGGCCGAAGCGAGCAACCCGCCGATTTCCATCGCGAGCAGGCCGGGATCGTAATTGTGGGTCGGCACCTGGGCGGTGAGGATGGCAAGTTCACCATGCGCATCGATCAACCGCAGGCGCTGGGCGGCGGTGGCCCCGCGCAAACGAGCGGCCAGAACGGCGCGGGCAAGATCCAGTGTGGCCAGCAACCGTTCCCGATCGGGCCGGGCGCCGATCTCCCCGGCGAGTTCACCGCGCAGGGCGAAAAGATCGTCTCCTTCGCTCACCAGCCGTTCCATCAGCGCGTGCAGCGGGCCGAGATCCTGTTCGACAAAGCCCAGCGCCATGCCGGGCGACCCTTCGGCCGCTGCAACTGCCGCGGCGCGGGTTGCGGCATCGGCTTGCGGTGCCTCGCGCGCCAGCACACGGGCCACATCCTCGTCCGGCAGGGAGGGGAACCGCACAGTGCGGCAGCGCGAGCGGATGGTGGGCAAAAGCCTGCCCGGCCGATGCGCGACCAACAGGAAGAAGCTGCCAGCCGGCGGTTCTTCAAGGCTTTTGAGCAGGGCGTTGACGGCGCCCTTCTCCATATCGTCGGCCGGATCGATGATGATCACCCGGCGCGCTCCAAGGGTGGGCCGGGTGATCAGGCGGTGCTGGACCTGGCGCACCTGATCGATCGAGATGTTGCGCTTGGTCTGATAGGGCTTGCCTTCGGCCTTTTTCTTCGCCTCGTCGTCGTTGGCGGGCAAGGGTTCCAGAACGATCACATCGGGGTGCAGTTCGGGCTGGAGAACGCCCGGTTCGGCAACCAGTTCACGGGCGGCTGCAAGGGCGAAAGCAGCTTTGCCCAGCCCCTTGCGGCCAGCCAGAATCCAGGCGTGGTGCATGCGGCCCGAATTCATCGCGCCGCGCCATTCGCGCCAGGGCTCTTCGTGTCCGATCATGCGGGTCAGCATGTCGGCTCAAGAAGATGGGCCAGCGCGGCCATGATCGCAGCGTGCGTTTCCTCGGGCGTGCCATTGCCGCCGATTCGGGCAAACCGGGCCGGTTCGGCACGGGCGAAGCGATCGAATGCGGCATCCACGCTGGCATGAAATTCAGCCGGTCTACCGCCGATACGGTCGGCCATGCCGGCATCGCGCAGCGCGGCGCGCTTGGCAGCAATTCCCGGCAGGACATCGATGAGCACCGTGCAATCGGGCAGCAATCCGCCGCTGCCGATGCGATGCAGTTCCATCACATCATCGTCGGAAATCCCGCTGCCGCCGCCCTGATAGGCCCGGCTTGAATCGACGAAGCGATCGCAGATCACCCACTGTCCGGCAGCCAGCGCCGGACGGATCAGACGCTCCACATGATCGGAACGGGCCGCGGCGAACAGCAGTGCTTCGGCCCTTGGCAGCCAGCCATCCCCGGAAGGGTCGAGCAGCATGGCGCGGATTGCCTCGGCCCCGGCTGTGCCGCCCGGTTCGCGGGTGACCAGCACATCCAGACCCCGCGCCCGCAAGGCCTCTGCCAGCAGGCGGGCCTGGGTGGACTTGCCTGCCCCTTCTCCGCCCTCAAAAGCGATGAACCGCGCTGCGCCGGTCAACCGATTAATCCCCGCAAGCCATTGATCAGGCGCATGAATGTGCCAGCCGACGCCACGTCTGCGCCTGCGGCCAAGGGTACCCGGCTGGGAGCCTGTTTACCGACGCGGATTTCGAGGCTGGCAACGGTCGCTCCCTTGCGGATCGGTGCCTCCAGCGGCCCATCATAGACTACGCGCAAGCGCACCGGGCCGCTTGCCCCGCGCGGTGCCGAGGTGGCATAGGCCCTGGGCGCCACCAAAGGCACGCTCCGCGCGTTGCCGCCCTGCACTTGCGC
>CAZVHM010000004.1:0-14909 GCA_964627175.1 uncultured Novosphingobium sp.
TGCGTTGCCAACATGCCCGGCGCTGTGGCCAGGACCAGTACTTACGCGCTCAATATCCATGCCGGCGCGATCTACTATCCGGTAGTTGCCGAGGCGCTGGGTTACGCTTCCCGTCCGCTGGCGGAAGCGCTTGGCTGAAACGCTGGCGAGGAGTTGTCACAAACCGCCATATCTGCCGCGATACTTCTTGAAGTTGCAGCCGCATTCTCTCCGAAGGCGTGCCTTTCGAGTCGATAATGGCTGAATCGGGCTTGCAGCGCCGCGCCGTTAACCACATAAGATAAGCATAATGATCGCCCTTGGTGCTTTTGCATCATAGGGCTATTTTTATTTTATCTTTTGAAATCAATGCCTTGATGGATTGTGGCGACTAATCTTGCTGCGCCTGCGAAAACTGTCCCATGCCATTGGTAAAAATATGTTGATTATGATTGTGAATGGGCGCGTAATTGCGGCGTCGGGACTCATCCAGTGAGTTCTGGCGGCTTATCCGGAGGCTGAAGTCACGGTGATGACTTCTGGTCTCGGACAAAAATACGGGCGCTGTCAGTACAGTCGGAATGGAGAATGCACGTGTTTGTGCAGCGAGGCAGTTGTGCGTGGCAATCGAGGCAAGAGGACCGGAGCGTCCGTGAAAACGGCGGGTTCCGCCGTGCCGACGCGGCCGCTTCCGTACGAGTGCGCCAGGAAGTTTGAACCGGAGGAGCAGATGTCGAGGCGGTTTAGCCTGATGGCCCGAATGGGCACCGACATCTTCTCCGACAGACTGGGCCGGCAGAGCCGGCCATGAAGGAAGCAGAGGGCCGGAAGATGGATTTCGAAGCCAATCGCGACGCAGCGCCCCAGGGCGATCACACCGACTTCGCCGCCCGCCAGGGAAGCGCGATCGACCGGGCCGGAGCGACCCCCGCAGGCAAGGCTGCTGCTGTGCCGGCCGGGGCTGTACGTCTGCCGGTTGGCCCGGACGGCGTGGTTGTGCTGCCCGAAGGGGCGACCCTCGATGACATCACCGTGCGCGGGCGCGACCTTGTCGTCACGCTCGAGAACGGCCAGGTCTATGTGATCACCGATGGCGCGGTGTTCGTGCCGCAGATCGCCGTCGATGGCGTGGTGGTTCCGCCGCTCAACCTTGCAGCCCTGCTGGTCGGCGCCGAGCCGCAGCCTGCCGCAGGCACGGTGAGCAGCTCGGGTGGCAACTTTGCCGACCCGGTGGGCGATATCCAGGCTGCATACGACCTGGGCGATCTGCTGCCCTATACCGAACTGGCATTTCCCCAGCCGGAACAGCGGGAACTGCTGCCCGAGCTGGTCGACCGTCAGCCGACCATCCAGATTCAGGGCACCGGGCCGGCAACCACCGATGCGGCCGAGAGCGTGAACGAAGCCGGTCTGCCGGCGCAGCGCCCGGGTGGCGGCATCGAATCCCCCGGGTCGGCGGCGGGCAATGGCTCGCAGATCACGACCGGGATCATCATTTTCGATTCCCCGGACGGGGTTGCGTCAATCAAGATCAACGACGTTACCGTGACCGGGGCTGCCGGCCAGCAGATCGCCGGCGCCTATGGCACACTTGTGCTCGGCGCGCCGAACAACGGGCAGATCGCCTATACCTATACCCTGAATGACAACACGGCTGGCGACAGCACGAGCGAGTTGTTCACCGTGGTGATTGTCGACAACGATGGCGATAGCGCGACCGCGCGGCTGACGGTTTCGATCATCGACGACGTGCCGACCGCGAATCCGGACGTTGACAGCGTGACCGAGGACGGCCCGACCGTGGCGAACGGCAACGTGCTGACCGGCGTCGGCGGCGCCGATGCGAACACGACTGATGGCGTGGCCGACGTTCAGGGCGCCGATGGCGCGACCGTGACCGCAGTATCCTTCGCGCCCGTTTCCGGGCCGGTGGTCAGCGGCACTGTCGGCGAGCCACTGGCCGGCGCATACGGCACCCTCCAGCTCGCTTCGGGAGGCGGTTATACCTACACGTTGAACAACAGCCTGGCTGCCGTGCAGGGGCTGGACGGCAACGACACCCTGACCGAGACGTTCAACTACACCATCACCGATGGCGACGGCGATCCACGCTCGACCACGCTGACGATCACGATCAACGGCAGCAACGATCCGATCGAGATCAACTACCTGGATGGCCAAGGTGCGGAAGAGACCGTTGACGAAGCCAATCTGGCGGACGGCTCCGATCCGCTGCCCGGCGCGCTGACCCAGACTGGCACGTTCGATGTGACCGGCACTGACGGGATCGCCACGATCGTGGTCGGCGGCAAGACCGTGTTCACCGCTGCTGACGGGTTCGTGTCGAACCAGACCGTTTCCACCCCTTATGGCACGCTGACCATCACCGGGGTTACCACGGTGAAGGATGCGGCGGGCGATGCGGTTTCGGCCACGGTTTCCTACAGCTACGTGCTGCAGGACAACACGCTGCTGCATACCGGGGCGAACAATTCCAGTCTGACCGAGCAGATCCTTGTTTCGGTGACCGATACCGACGCCTCGTCGGACACGGCGCTGGTCGATATCAAGGTGGTCGACGATAGCCCGCTTGCTGCGGACGATGCAGATTCGATCGCCGCTGGCACTTATGGGCCTGCGGTTGGCAACGTGATCACCGATGCCGAAAATGACGGCGGCCGGGATACCCGCGGCGCCGACGGCGCGGTGGTGGTGAGCGTGGCCAGCATTAACGTGCCCGCCAACACCGACACGACGACCGACGGTTCAGGCAACTTTGAGGTGGCTGGCGAATATGGTACGCTGACGCTGAACGCGGACGGCACCTACAGCTATACCCGCAATGCCGGCACTCCCGGCGGCGTTACCGATACTTTCAACTACACGATCCGTGATGGTGATGGCGAACCGGCCGACGCAAACCTGGTGATCACCATCGGTGACAGCGATACCACTCTGGACCTGCCGGTGACTGGCACGCCTGGCGTGACCCAGGTGCTGGAAGCCGGCTTGCCGGCGGGTTCGGCATCGGTCGGAAACGGCGAGTTCGCCAGCGGCACCTTCAGCTATACCGCGCCCGATGGCCCGGTAACGATCACCATCAATAGCATCGTGCTGACCGGGGTGGCTGGGCAGCAGATTCCCGGCGCTCACGGCACGCTGACGATCACCGGGATCGCCAATGGCGTGGTGAGCTACAGCTATGAGCTGACCACCAATACTTCTGGCGATGCCACGGCCGACAGCTTTGCCGTGGTGGTGGCCGATAGCGACAATGAATCCTCGTCCGGCGATCTCGTCATCTCGATCATCGACGATGAGCCCGCCGCCAATCCCGATGTCGACAGCGTGACCGAGGACGGCCCGACCGTGGCTAACGGCAACGTGCTGACCGGCGTCGGCGGCGCCGATGCGAACACGACTGATGGCGTGGCCGACGTTCAGGGCGCCGATGGCGCGACCGTGACCGCAGTATCCTTCGCGCCCGTTTCCGGGCCGGTGGTCAGCGGCACTGTCGGCGAGCCACTGGCCGGCGCATACGGCACCCTCCAGCTCGCTTCGGGAGGCGGTTATACCTACACGTTGAACAACAGCCTGGCTGCCGTGCAGGGGCTGGACGGCAACGACACCCTGACCGAGACGTTCAACTACACCATCACCGATGGCGACGGCGATCCACGCTCGACCACGCTGACGATCACGATCAACGGCAGCAACGATCCGATCGAGATCAACTACCTGGATGGCCAAGGTGCGGAAGAGACCGTTGACGAAGCCAATCTGGCGGACGGCTCCGATCCGCTGCCCGGCGCGCTGACCCAGACTGGCACGTTCGATGTGACCGGCACTGACGGGATCGCCACGATCGTGGTCGGCGGCAAGACCGTGTTCACCGCTGCTGACGGGTTCGTGTCGAACCAGACCGTTTCCACCCCTTATGGCACGCTGACCATCACCGGGGTTACCACGGTGAAGGATGCGGCGGGCGATGCGGTTTCGGCCACGGTTTCCTACAGCTACGTGCTGCTGGACAACACGCTGCTCCACACCGCTGGCAACGATGACAGCCTGATCGAGAGCATCACGGTGTCGGTCACCGACAGCGACAACTCGCCCGATACGGCCAGCCTCGATATCCGCGTGCTCGACGATACGCCGAGTGCCGTGGACGATGGCCCCTATATGGTGGCCGAGCAGACTGCGCTGACCATCGACGCCCTGGCTAACGACACGTTCGGTGCTGATGGCGTGAACATCGCGACCTCGGTGGCGATCACCACCGATCCGACCAAGGGCGTGGTGAGCTATAATCCGGCGACGGGCCAGTTCACCTACACCCCGAATGCCGGGGCAGAGGGACCGGATAGCTTCACCTATACGATCACCGATGGTGACAACGATCCTTCGACCGCGACCGTGACGCTGATCCTGGCCGACGATTCAGTTCCCATCATTCAGTCGACCAACCTGACGGTGGACGAGGATGGGCTGGACGGCGCCAATGCGGACGCTACCCCGGCGCTCCAACTGTCGCCCACGGAAGTGACCGGCACCGGTCTTGCCACCGCAAGCGGCACGGCCACGGTCAACTTCGGGGCAGACAAGCCGGACAGCCTTGCCGGAGCGATCACCCTGGTCGACACGGCGGCGCTGGATAACCAGCTCTATACGGTCGATAACAATCCGGTCACGTTCGAGCTGGTCAACGGTGTGCTGGTGGGCAGCAGCGGCGACAACGAAGTGATCCGCATCGCGATCACCAACGCGGTTGACGGCGACAACGCCGGCGAAGCGGTCTATACTTATTCCGTGACCCTGCTGCAGCCGGTGCGCCACGCAACGCCCGGCACCGAGGATACCGCGGTGTTGAGCGGCATCCAGTTCGAGGTGACCGACAGCGACGACACCTCTTCCACGGGCAGCTTCAACGTCACCATTCTGGACGACGTTCCCTCGGTTGACGTGATCAAGGGCGGCGACGGCTCCGTGCTGCTGACGACCCGCGATGCCTATACCGATTCGCCGGACGATCAGGACAGCGCGAGCTCCACTGCGAAGTTTGCCGATGTGTTCTCGGTCTCGGCAACGCCGGGAGCGGATGGCCAGGCCAGCCAGACCGTGGTTTATACGCTGAACGTGGTGACTGCGGCTTCGGGCTTGCAGAGCCACGACCAGGATATCAACCTGTTCAAGCTGGCTGATGGCACCGTGGTCGGTGCCACCTCGGCAACCGCCCCTGCCAACGCAACGGCGCCCAGCGTGGTGTTCAGCATCACGGTCACCAACCAGGGCGTGGTCACCGTAACCCAGTACCAGCAGGTCGATCATGAGCTGGCCCAGACCAGCGGCTATGACACTGACCTTGCAGTGCTTGCCAACGGGCTGGTCACGCTGACCGCGACGGCAACCCTGACCGACCGCGACCTTGACGTGGCGACCGACAGCGAGACGGTGGATCTTGGCGGCAACATCCGGTTTGCCGACGATGGCCCGACGCTGACCAACGTGTCGCTTGGTACCGGCGTGCAGATCGACGAGACCAACGCGATGCCCGGCGGCTATGGCGTGAACGGGATCACCGCGGTTTCGGCCTCGGCTGTCATCACGGCCACGGCGGCGTTTGGCGCGGATGGCCCTGCCAACGCTGCCTCGCTGACCTACAGCCTGGAGCTGGCTTCGACGGCAACGCCGCTGGCCACGGCCGTGGGTGATTATCCGATCACCCTGGCACTGGTGGGCACCGATACGGTCGAAGGCCGGTATAACGACGGCATCAGCACCAAGGTGGCCTTCCGCCTGGTGATTGGAACCGACGGCAAGCTGACGCTGACCGAGTTCGTGCCGCTTGAGCATAACCAGGATGGCTTGGCTCCGCTGCATAACGACTCCTTGAACCTGACCGACGCGCTGGGCGCCAGCCTGGTGACCGCGCGGATCACGGCGAAGGACTTCGACGGCGACACGGCGACCGCCACTGTGGCGATCGGCGGTGCGGTGACGTTCCTCGACGATGGCCCGGATGCGGTCAACGACACCGACAGCATCGCGGCCGGTTCCAACGGCCCGGCGCTGGGCAACGTCATCACCGGCGTTGGCACCACCAACAACGGCGTGGACTACAGCGGCGCCGATGGTGCCTCGGTCACTTCCGTAACGGGGACCGGCGGGGCGGTGAGCGTTCCCGGCACCGGGACGATCACCGTGCAGGGCGCCTATGGCGTGCTGACCATCTCGGCCTCCGGCGAATACTCCTATGCCCGCACTCCGGGCCTCGGCGGCGGCCAGTCTGATGTGTTCACCTATAGGCTGACCGACAACGACGGCGACTATGACACCGCGACGCTGACGATCAGCATCGGCGATCTGACGCCGGTGGCGACGACGGCATCGGCGACGGTGGACGATGACGGACTGGCCTTTGGCATTGCCGGCGGCACGGGCGACATCAATGCCAATGGTGTGGGTGACACCAACCCGAACGAGGCGATCTTTACCGGAACGCTGGGTTCTTCTGCGCTGGGCGATGGCACCAACACTTTCCTGTTCCAGGCCAGCCTTGCCGGCACGACGCAGGTGATCGGGCAGGAAACGGTGACCTATTCGGTTTCGGCCGATGGTTCGCTGCTGACGGCGAAGATCACTACCTCCGCCGATGCCACCCGTCTCAACACCGACCTGTTCACCGTGCAGATCACGAACCAGCAGACCGGCGCCTATACGGTGACCCTGAAGGACAACGTGCTGCATGCCGCGGGCGGCAACGAGCAGAACATCGACATCACCGTACCCTATCAGCTGCGCGATGCCGATGGCGACCTGTCGGTCAGCCCCGGCACGCTAGGCCTGCGGTTCAACGACGATACGCCGGAAGCCGTGGATGACGGCACCTATACGGTGGCCGAGCAGACTTCGGTGACCATCAACGCCCTGGCCAACGACACCTTCGGTGCTGATGGCGTGAACATCGCCACCTCGGTGGCGATCGGTACCCTGCCGACCAAGGGCGTGGTGAGCTACAATTCGGTGACGGGCCAGTTCACCTATACCCCGAATGCCGGGGCAGAGGGTGCGGACAGCTTCACCTATACGATCACCGATGGTGACGGCGATCCTTCGACCGCGACCGTGACGCTGAACCTGGCCGCCGATTCAGTCCCCAGCATCCAGTCGACCAACCTGACGGTCGACGAGGACGGGCTGGGCGGCGCCAATGCGGACGCTACCCCGGTGCTCCAGCCGTCGCCCACGGAGGTGACCGGCACCGGTCTTGCCACCGCAAGCGGCACGGCCACGGTCAACTTCGGGGCCGACAAGCCGGCCAACCTTGCCGGTTCGATCACCCTGCTCGACACGGCGGCGCTGGATAACCAGCTGTATACTGTCGACAACAATCCGGTCACCTTCGCGCTGGTTGGCGGGGTGCTGGTGGGCAGCAGCAACGGCAACGAAGTGATCCGCATCGAGATCACCGGCGCGGTGAATGGCGCCGGCGCGGGTGAGGTGGTCTATTCCTACTCCGTGACCCTGCTGCAGCCGGTGCGCCACGCAACGCCCGGCCTCGAGGATACCGCGGTGTTGAGCGGCGTCCAGTTCCGGGTGACCGACAGCGACAGCACTTCGTCCACCGGCAGCTTCAACGTTACCATTCTTGACGACGTCCCCTCGGTTGACGTGATCAAGGGCAACGACAGCACCGTGCTGCTGACCACGCGCGATGCCTATACCGATGGCACGCCGACCCAGCAGGACAGCGCGAGTTCCACTGCGAAGTTCGCCGATGTGTTCTCGGTCTCGGCAACGCCGGGAGCGGACGGTCAGGCCAGCCAGACGGTGGTCTATGCGCTGAACGTGCTGACTGCGGCTTCGGGCCTTCAGAGCCACGATCAGGATATCAACCTGTTCAAGCTGGCCGACGGCACCGTGGTTGGCTCGACCTCGGCCACGGCGCCGGCCAGCGCCACGGCGGCCAGCGTGGTGTTCAGCATCACGGTAACCAATCAGGGCGTGGTTACGGTGACGCAGTATCAGCAGGTCGATCATGATCTGGCCCAGACCGGCGGATATGACACCGACCTTGCCGTGCTTGCCAACGGGTTGGTCACGCTGACCGCGACCGCGACCCTGACCGACCGCGACCTTGACGTGGCGACCGACAGCGAGACGGTGGATCTTGGCGGCAACATCCGGTTTGCCGACGATGGCCCGGCCCTGACCAACGTGTCGCTCGGCACCGGCGTGCAGATCGACGAGACCAGCGCAATGCCCGGCGGTTATGGCGTTAACGGCATCACCGCCGTTTCGGCCTCGCCGGTCATCACGGCCACGGCGGCGTTTGGTGCGGATGGCCCGGCCAACGTTGCCTCGCTGGCCTACAGCCTGGAGCTGGTCTCTACGGCAACGCAGCTGGCCACGGCCGTGGGGGATTATCCGATCACCCTGGCACTGGTGGGCACCGATACGGTCGAAGGCCGCTATAACGGCGGCGTCAGCACCAAGGTGGCCTTCCGCCTGGTGATCGGAACCGATGGCAAGCTGATGCTGACCGAGTTCGTGCCGCTTGAGCATACCCAGGATGGCAACACGCCGCTGCTGTACAACGATGCGCTGACCCTGACCGACGCGCTGGGCGCCAGCCTGGTGACCGCGCGGATCACGGCGAAGGACTTCGACGGCGATACGGCGACCGCCACCGTGGCGATCGGCGGCGCGGTGACCTTCCTCGACGATGGCCCGGATGCGGTGAACGACACCGACAGCATTGCGGCCGGTTCCAACGGCCCGGCGCTGGGCAACCTGATTACCGGCGTTGGCACCACCAACAATGGCGTGGATTACAGCGGTGCCGATGGGGCTGCGGTTACTTCGGTGACCGGGACCGGCTCTCCGGTTGCCGTGCCCGGCACCGGTTCGACCATCGTGCAGGGCGCCTATGGCGTGCTGACCATCTCGGCCAACGGCGAATACTCCTATGCCCGCACTCCGGGCCTGGGCGGCGGTTCGCAGGAAGTGTTCACCTATACGCTGACCGACAACGACGGTGACTATGATACCGCGACGCTGACGATCAGCATCGGCGACCTGATGCCGGTGGCAACCAGCGCATCGGCCACGGTGGACGATGAAGGACTGGCCTTTGGCATTGCCGGCGGCACGGGCGACATCAATGCCAACCTTGGCGGCGATACCAACCCGAACGAGGCGATCTTCACCGGCACCTTGGGGCAGTCTGCGCTGGGCGATGGCACCAACACCTTCCTGTTCCAGGCCAGCCTTGCCGGCATCACGCAGGTGATCGGGCAGGAAACGGTGACCTATTCGGTTTCGCCCGATGGTTCGCTGCTGACGGCGAAGATCACGACCACAGCCGATGCGACCCGTCTCAATACCGACCTGTTCACGGTGCAGATCACGAACCAGCAGACCGGCGCTTATACGCTGACCCTGAAGGACAACGTGCTGCATACCGCAGGCGGCGATGAGCAGAACATCGACATCACGGTGCCTTATCAGCTGCGCGATCAGGATGGCGACCTTTCGCTCAGCGCCGGCACGCTGAACCTGCGGTTCAACGACGATACGCCAATCGCGATCCAGCCGAGCGCGATTGCCGTGTCCAATCAGGCCGGCGCGCCGACTTCTGCCGCGCTTGACGATGCCGCCCTGATCAACAGCTACGGCGCGGATGGCGGCACGGTGCGCTTCTCGCCAACGCTCAACGGCACGAACAGCGGGCTGACGTCCAGCTTCGTTGCGATCACCTATACGCTGGTCAACCCGCAGACCCTGGAAGGCTGGGCCGGCGCCAACAAGGTGTTCACGATCACGCTGGATCCGGC
This sequence comes from uncultured Novosphingobium sp., assembly GCA_964627175.1. GTDB lineage: Bacteria > Pseudomonadota > Alphaproteobacteria > Sphingomonadales > Sphingomonadaceae > Novosphingobium. The sequence goes on from CAZVHM010000004.1 coordinate 9,816, forward strand.
AAACGCCACCTGGTCCATCGATATGGACGGCAAGGTGGATGCGACCTCGACGATCAACTACGCCACAGGTGGTTACGACTTCAGGGGTGGCAATAATTCGTGGGGTGGGTTCGTCAGGGACGCCGCCAACGACAGTCAGGATCTGTTGCTGACGCCGGAAGTTGGCGGCGTTGACAACGGGACGATGAACTTCACGGCCAATGTTGGCGGTGTGGGCGGTGCCCCCGGCGCGGGATCGGCCGTGGGACCGACCGAAACGTTCCGTGTCGACTTCGTGACCGACTTGACGGGCGACCCGGCCGACGGCTCTGGCGATTACGATACCTTGGGAAATCGCGACCACGCATTCGAAGGGCACTATACCGTGAACGGGGCATCGGCCCTGTTCAAGTCGACGGGCGGCTCGACAGTGCGGATTACGGCGTTTGACGATCAGGATGGCAACAATATCGTTGGCGACGGCGATCTGGACACCATCACCGGCGTGACCATCGTGTGGCGCGGCTTCCCCAGCGGATTAATCGTGCCGACGTCGGGTGGCACGACCGTTACGCTCAACGACCGGGACTTCACCGTGACGCTGAACGGTGATGGATCGGTCAGCGTCTCCGGCGTGGAAGGCGCAGGCGGAAGCAGCATGGTTGGCACCGTCATCTCGGTGTTCACCGCCAATGGCTACAACAGTGTCGAGTATTCGTTGGACACTGGCGGGGCTTTCCAGATCGGCGATTTTGGCGCGACCACGCTGACCAATGATCCGGTCAACTTCACCGTGCCGGTTGAGGTGGTTGATGGTGACGGAGACGTTTCGGCAAGCTCGAACCTTGCGGTCACGCTGAACCCGGTTCCGCCGGTGGTGATCGACCTTGACGGCGACGGTGCGGAGTTCCTCGCGCTTTCTGCCGGGGTGACTTACGACTACTTCGGCCAGTCGGTGGCGACCGCCTGGGCCGGGCCGGACGACGGTATCCTCGCCATCGACCTAAATGGCGATGGCAAGGTTTCCTCATCGGCCGAGTTCGTGTTCGGTGGCAATGGCTTGACCGACCTTGAAGGGATCGCCGCGCAGTATGACAGCAACCACGACGGGGTGCTGGACGCGCAGGACAATGCCTTTGCCAGCTTTGGCGTGTGGCAGGATGCCGACTCTGACGGCGTGGCCGACGATGGCGAATTCAGCACTCTGGCTGATCTTGGCATTGCCTCGATCAAGCTGACTTCGGACGGTGTGAGCTACACCGCGGCCGAAGGCGATGTGACCGTGGCCGGGACCACCACCGTGACTTATGCGGACGGTTCCACCACCACGGCGGCTGACGCCTCGTTCGCGATTGCCCGGCTTAGCCAGCAGATGGAGAATGCCGTAACCACGGCCGCGGCAAGCGGGCTGGTGGCGGCTTCGCTGGCGGCGGTGATCGTCAGCACCGACAGCGAGGCGCAGGTTGCCCCGGCAACGTCCGACACGGATGAGGCTCCGCTAGCCAGCATCGTCAGCGAGCCCGCCCCGGCAACTTCGACTGACGACAGCGCGTTGCTGGCCGAGGCACCCGCCAGCGAGCAACCGGCCCTGCCGGAAAGCCATGCGCAGGACATCGACAGCGAAAGCCGTCTGGTGGCGTTCGACGATGGCGGGGCAGCCCCGGCTGGAGATAGCGCGGCAGACGGCGCCGGTGACGATGCCGGCCTGCACCTCGCAGCGGCGATCGTGTTCGATGCACCGGCATCGGTCCAGGCCATGGATGCGCTGCTGGTGGCCGCTGCGGCGCCCGACAGCACGCCGGCCCCGCAGGCCGATCCGGCTGCGGTGATCGATCAGGCGCTTGCCGAAGGTCATGCGGCCGGATTTGTCGACAGCCTGCTCGACAACGTCGTCGGCGCGGATGGCGGCGATGCCGGCGGTGGGCATTCGGCCGACCTTTCGGCCTTGCTGGCCGCTCACGTGGATGCCGGGAGCATGGCGGGGATCGCACCTGCAGCCTTCGATTTCGACCAGGCCGGCATGGAAATGCTGGCAGCGGCCCAAGCCTGACCAGGAGGCTGGGGCCGGCCCGGGCAGGGGCCTGGATAAATAAGGGGACTGAGTATGTTTCAGAAACTGACCGGACTAGGCGCAGGGGGGGCGATTGCCGCCTTGGCGATGGCATCCCCGGCGTTGGCTCAGGATGCCGGCGCCGATCTGATGTCGCTTGATCGGGGCGCGCTGCGTGGCGAACTCCAGTCGCGTTACGACGAGGCGCTGGGGCTGACGCAGGATGCATCGGTTTCCGCGGCCGACAACAGCCGCTTCACCTGGGCATCGCAGGCCAAGGCGCAGTGCGCCATCGCGCTGGGCTTCCTGAAGAGCGGGACGAAGGATCCGGTCAGCATCGGCAAGTGTGCCGATGCTGCCATGCGGATGCGGATGGCCCCGCCGCCGGTGATTGCCGCGGCTCCGCCGGCGCCGCTGCCGGATGTCTGCACCCAGCCGATCGCCGGCATCGTGTTCTTCGATTTCGATAGCTCGGTGCCGCCTGAATCCGCCGCTCAGACGCTGGATTCGGTGGTCAATTACACCAAGGTCTGCTCGTGGCAGCGCCTGGTGGTGACCGGCCATGCCGATCGCTCGGGCAGCGAGGCTTACAACAATGCGCTGTCGGTGCGTCGTGCACAGGCGGTGGCCGCGCAGCTTGAAGCCAAGGGGATGCCGGCCGGTGTGCTGCAGGTTTCGGGCAAGGGGGAGAGCGAGCCCAAGGTTCCGACCGTGGACGGCGAGCGCAATCCGACCAATCGCCGTGTGGAAATCACGGTTCAGTAATCCGGTGGAGGCAAACATGATGACCATCAAGCGCATCTCGACCGGGCTGGCCTTGCTGCTGTCCGGCACCGCTGAACTGGCGCTCGCCCAGTCCGCACCGGTCAGCCTTGTCGAGGCGGTGACCGTTGCGGTGAATTCCAACCCGCAGGTGGCACAGGCCCAGTACAACAAGGAAGCGATCGAATTCGAGCGCAAACAGGCGCAGGGGCTTTATGCGCCGCGCGTGGATGTGGAAGGCTCGGCGGGCATTCGCCGGCTGGACAATACCACCCGCCGTACGCTCGGCATCGCCGACAACGAACTCTATCCCCTTGAGGCGCAAGTGCGCGCCGATTGGACTGTGCTCGATTTCGGCCGCCGCCGCGGCGAGCTGCTGCGTCAGGCCGCGCGGGTAGACGGCGCATCGCTGCGGGTGCTCGAACGTTCGGAGTTCATTGCCCTGCAAGTGGCACGGCAGTATCTCGACCTCCTGCTCCAGCAGCGCGTCGTGGCCGCCACGCAGGATAACGTATCGTTCCATCGCACCCTCGCGAGCGACCTTGGAACCGGCGTCCAGCAGGGCTCGATTTCCGTGGCCGATCAGCAGCAGGCCGAAGAGCGTCTTCAGGCTGCGCTGGTGCGGCAGGCCGAAGCCGAACAGGATCTGGCCGAGGCGAAGATCAAGCTACAGAACCTGACCGGCCTGGACATCGCCGATGTCCAGATGCCGCCGGAGCTGATTGCCAGCCTGCCGACGTCGCTGGATGAGGCGGTGGGTCTGACCCGCACGCAGAACCCGCTGGTGCGTGAGGCAATGGCCGATGTCGATGCGGCAACCAGCCATGCGGCAAGCGTGAAGGGCGATGGCTATCCGAAGGTGGGCGTCGAACTGACCGGCCGGATCGGTGACGATGTGGACGGTTTCCGTGGCCGTACGACCGACCTGCAGGCCCGTGGCTATCTGCGCTGGAACATCTTCGATGGCGGGATCACCCGCGCCAATTACCAGGAGATGGTCCGCCGGGCGAGCGAGTCCCGCTATCGCCTTTATGATGTGACCCGCCAGGCCGAGGAAGAAGTCCGCACCGCGTGGACGACGATGCGGACCCAGGGGACGCTGGTTTCGGCCATCACCACGCAGAGCCGGGTGAGCGACGATCTGCTGCTGTCCTATCGCAGCCAGTTCAACGTTGGACGGCGTTCGCTGCTTGACGTGCTGGACGCGCAGAACACGCGCTATAACGCGCAGGTTCGCCTGGAAACGGCGCGGTTTTCGGAAATCTTCGCGCGCTATCAGCTGCTCGCCTCGACCAACCGCCTGCTGACGGCGCTTTCGGTTGCGCCGGGCGCTGGTGCGGGGGCTGCGGAACGCGATCGTTTCAAGTATGGCCCGCCGGCGCCGTCGGAAATGCAGTATCGCACTTATCCCAAGTGAATGGCGGCAGTCCGGCTGCGGTGAATGATTAAGTGCGAGGATGGGGCGATGGCCGACGGGCCGGACATGGAAATAAGTGAAACCGATAGCCTGCGGGCCTGCATCGCCCAGCTTGCCGAGCGTTTCGGAGTGCCCTGCGGACCAGGACAGTTCGACAGCCTCGCGCTTGACCCGCAGGGCCGCCTTCCGCTGCATCAGGCGGAAGCGGCGCTGGAGCTGATCGGATTGAACTGCGATGCGCATCGCCCCCGCCGCTTGCCGCGCGGGGACGATGCCTTTCCTGCCATCGTTGCCTTGGGCGACATCGGCGGCTGCGTGGTGGTCCACGAGGTTCGTGACGGCGATGCGCTGGTCTGGCGGCCGGAAAGCGGCGCCGCAACCTGGGAACGCTTCGACGATCTCGCCAGCCAGTATGCCGGCTGGATCGCCACGGTATCGGGCGATGCCACCGCCTTGCGCGATGGCGCTCAGCCCTGGCAGGCATCGGCGCGCGGGCACTGGTTCTGGAGCGAAGTCTACAAGCTGCGCCATCGGTTCGGTGCGGTGCTGATGGCCAGCGTGCTGATCAACCTGCTGGCGCTGGCGCTGCCGCTGTTCTCGATGAATGTTTACGACCGCGTAATCCCCAACCGGGCGCAGGCCACGTTGTGGGTTCTGGCGGTGGGCGTGCTGCTGGCCTTTGCGCTGGATTATGCCCTGCGCCGGGCGCGCACCGGGGTGATCGATCATCTCGGGCGCGAGCTGGACCTCAAGCTTTCGCAAAAGATCTTCGCCAAGATCCTTGCCGCCCCGCTGGTGGAGCGCAAGGGCAACACCGGTAATCTCGTTGCCCGGGTGGGCGAATACGCCATCGTCCGCGACTTCTTCACCTCGACCACCGTGGTGT
>CAZVHM010000004.1:15009-45398 GCA_964627175.1 uncultured Novosphingobium sp.
CGGGTGGGCGAATACGCCATCGTCCGCGACTTCTTCACCTCGACCACCGTGGTGTTGGTGGTCGACATGCTGTTCCTGATCCTGTTCGTGCTGTTGATCGCATGGCTGGCGGGCTGGCTTGCGCTGGTGCCGCTGGCGGCGATGGCGGTCATGGCCGTGCTGGGTCTGCGCTTGCAGAAGCGAGTGGAGCGCACGGCGGTCGAGGCTCAGGCCGATCACGGCCTGCAGCAAACCCTGCTGGTGGAAGCGATCACGGGCCTTGAAACGTTGAAAAGCGTGGCCGGTGAAGGGGTGATGCTGGGGCGCTGGCGGCGCCTGGCCGATCTGGGCGCGCGTTCGCAGGAACGGCTGCGCGACGTTTCGACAACCGCGATCGGAGCAGCGGCGACCTGCCAGCAGGCTTGCAACGTGCTGCTGATCCTCGGCGGCTATTACGAATTCGACGCCGGCCGGATCACGATGGGGGCGATCATCGCCATCGTCATGCTTTCCTCCCGCTCGCTGGCTCCGGCGGCGCAGCTGGCGTTCCTGCTTACGCGGGGACAGCAGGCGCGCCAGACGCTGGATGCGCTGCAGACCCTGTGGGAGGGCGGGGATGAACGGCGCAAGGGATCGTCTTCGTTCACGCCATCAATCCGGGCGGGCGAAATCAAGCTTGAGAACGCCTCGTTCACTTATCCCGGTGCGGCGCAGCCGGCGCTGGACGGGCTAAACCTTGTCCTCCGCCCCGGTGAGCGGGTGGCGATCATCGGCCGCGTGGCGTCGGGCAAGTCGACCCTGGGGCGCTTGCTGTGCGGCCTGCATGAGCCGACCGGCGGTGCCATGCTGATCGATGGGCTGGATAGCCGCCAATATCGCCCGGCCGATATCCGCCACGCCTTCCGCTTCGTTGGCCAGGACGCGGCGCTGTTCAGCGGCACGATCAAGGACAATCTGGCGCTGGGCAGTGGCGATGCCGACGAGGCGGCGATGCTGTCCGCGCTGGAAGCAGCCGGGGCCGAACATTTCCTGGCGCGCGACGAAGGCGGCTTCGACCGCGTGGTGGGAGAGGCGGGCGCGCGCCTTTCCGGCGGGCAGCGTTCGTTCCTGACTATCGCCCGCGCGCTGGTGCGGCCTTCGCGGATCCTGTTCCTCGATGAACCTTCCGGCGCAATGGACAGCCAGAGCGAGAAGCTGCTGGTGGACCGCCTTTCGCGCTACCTGAAGCCAGAGCAGACGCTGGTGATTTCCACGCACCGGCCGGCCCTGTTGAGCGTCTGCAACCGGATCATCGTGGTCGACAAGGGCCGTATCGTGGTGGACGGACCGGCGAAGGAAGTGCTGGCGCGGGCGGGCACGGAGATGGGGCAATGACCCTTGCCGCGCGCCCCGTGCTTGATCTTGCAGAGCTGGCGTTGCCGCTGCCGCGTGTTGCGGAGCCGCGGCGGATCGGCATGCGGCTGGCAATTGGCGCGCTGGCGTTTGCGGGCATTGCCGCCGCATGGCAGGTGGCAAGCTGGAACCGGGCCGAGCCGGTGCCGGCCGTGCGGATCGACATTGCCCCGGCGCACCAGGTCGCGGCGCTGACGGTGGACGATCGCAGTCAGATCATTGCCGAAGGTGATGACGCTGCTGCGCGCAACGATGCCATTCCGTTTGTGTCCGGCGCCGCGGTGCCGATGCGGGCCTTCCACCTTGCCGCGCCCGCAGCCACTGCCGCCAGTGCGCTACGGTGCCTGACCCAGGCGATCTATTACGAGGCGGCGACCGAACCGCTGGCTGGCCGCCGCGCGGTGGCGCAGGTAGTGTTGAACCGGGTGCGCCATCCAGCCTATCCGAAAAGCGTGTGCGGCGTGGTTTACGAAGGCGCGGCGCGAACCACCGGGTGCCAGTTCAGCTTTACATGCGATGGTTCGCTGCTGCGCGTGCCGATGGCGCGGCCGTGGCGCGAGGCGGAGCAGATCGCGCGTGCCGCGCTGGCCGGCGAGGTCGAGCCGGCGGTGGGCACTGCGACCCATTACCATGCCGACTATGTGTTGCCGCGCTGGGCCTTCGAGATGGACAAGATCACGCGGCTTGGCCACCACCTGTTCTATCGTTTCGAGGGCGGCTGGGGGCGGGCCGGTTTCTTTGGTGGTGCCTATAGCGGCAACGAGCAGATCCCGGCGCTTGATTTCGCACGGCTGCGGGCGCGGTTTCTGGCTGCCCAACTGGATGTTCCGGTGACGGAAAGTTTCGCCCCCGGTTTGACCGTGGCGCCGCACGTGACCGATCGTCATGCCGAGAACGATGTGGGCGGCCGTATCGACACGACGCGGGTCTGGCGGCTTTCAATTCCTGACCCGACCGCGGCCAGTGCCCGTTATCAGGCGTTGGTGAACGGGGCAGACAATGGGGGCGCGGTCGAGGCTGCGCCGGCACAAGGTGATGTGGAGGTGACGCGGTGAGCGGGGTTCAGGCGCTGGCGAGCCGGGTGTGGCGCTGGCAGGAATGGGATGCGAACCAGCGTTTGATCGCCGTTTCAGGGGCCGGAATGGCAGCGTTGCTGCTGTGGGCCGGGATCGCCCCGGTGGACGAGATTACCCGCGGCATGGGCAAGGTGATCCCTTCCAGCAAGGTGCAACTGGTGCAGGCTGCCGAAGCATCGGTGGTGCGCGAGATCCTGGTGCGCCAGGGCCAGTTGGTGAAGCAGGGCCAGTTGCTGGTCCGGCTGGACGATAGCCAGTCTGCATCGGCACTTGGGCAATTGCAGGCCGAGAGCGAGCGCCTTTCCGCCCGCGCGGCGCGGCTGCAGCAGGAAGGCACCGGGCAGGGCGGGGGCGATTGTGCGCCGGGTTCGGCCTGCGCCGAGGAACAGGCGCTGGCCGAAGTACGCCGCGCCACGGCCGCCAGCAAGCAGAGCGCGCTGGCCGCGGCGGTCGAGCAGCGCCGGCGTGATTACCAGGAAGGACAGGCGACAGTGAGCGCGCTGTCGAACAGCCTGCGCCTGGCTCAGGATCAGGTGAACATGCTCAGCCCGCTGGCCGCCAAGGGCATCGTGCCGAAGACGGAACTGATCACTGCGCAGCGTGAAGTGGTTGATCTGCAAGGGCGGTTGTCTGCTGCGCGGCAGGGCGTTGGGCGGGCCTCGGCCGCGATTGCCGAAGCGCAGGCTCAATTGAGTGAGGCGCGGCTGGATTTCCGGCAGCAGGCATTGAACGAGCGCAGCGAGATCGCCACCAAGCTGGCGGTCAACGAGCAGACGATCAAGGGCGCATCTGCCCGGTTGGAGCGCAACGAACTGCGCGCGCCGGTGACGGGCTTGGTGAACGATGTTCGGGTGACCACGGTTGGCGGCTTCGTCAATCCCGGTGAAAGCGTGATGCAGGTGGTGCCAGTGGGCGACAAGCTGCTGATCGAGGCGCGCATCACTCCGAAGGATATCGCCTTCCTCAAGATCGGCGACCGGGCCAACGTGAAGGTCACCGCCTACGACTTCTCGATTTATGGCGGCCTGCCGGGGCGTGTTCGCTCGATCAGCGCCGACAGCATCTATGACGAAGCAGAGAAGCAGGCTTACTACACCGTAGTGGTGGAGACGGACCGCTCCTTCCTCGTCAAGAACGGACGGCGCCTGCCGATCATGCCGGGCATGATCTGCGATGTGGAAATCATCACCGGCAGCAAGAGCGTGCTGGCCTACCTGATGAAGCCCGTGATGCGGGCCTTCGACGAAGCGCTTACCGAGCGCTGAGGGCCGGGGAGAGCGCCGCAAGCGTGACGGTTGCCGCCGGGAGCGGTGCGGGCACCGGCGTCACGGCGGCGGCAATAGTGGTCGTTGCGGCGGCGGGCATTCCGTGCAGCCACTTGCCTTGCTGGCTGAACGAGAACACCGGCGCATAATCCTGGGCGGTGCCGGCATCGACCAGCACATTGGTGGCGTTGTCTAGCAACCAGTACCGTTCACCGTCGCGCACCACCAGCAGGGCATGATCGGCGCGGCGGGCAAGGTCGCGGGCGACGGTCAGGAACATGTCGGTCGGGGCTACCCCGCTGGCGGCCAGCAACTGCATCTTGACGATGGCGATGTCTTCGCAATCCCCGGCGCCGCGCCGCAGGGTTTCGCGCGCATCGGCCCAGTAATCGGCCTGGCCGTAAAGCGTGCGATCTTCGGCATAGCGGATGCGGGAATTGGCCCATGTGTTGATGGCCTGAAGACGCTGGGCAAACGGGGCGCCGTGGTGGGCGGGCAGGCCCAGCCGCCGCACTGCTCCGGCGCCCAATGCGGCGCGGCTTACCCGGCTCCACTGGACATCGAAAGCGGTACGCGAAACGGGCAGCCGCGCGCTGGAGAGGAAAGCGCCGGGAATTGCCGGGCGCGCTGCCGGCGCGGGAGTGATCGTAGCCGGCGCGGCAATGACCAGCGCGGTGCTGCCGGTGGGATAGGCGCTGGCGCAGGCCGGCGTGGCCGCGGCAGCGGCGGGAAGCAGCGCCGTTGCGGCGATGGGCATCGAAACCTGAACCGGGCTGGCGCTGGTGGCCGTTGCAGCGGATTGTGCGGCGGCCTGCTGCTGCAGGATCATCTGCAACCGGCTGGGCGCACCTCCAAGCAGTGCCGATGCCTTGCTGACCTGCAGTGCATCGGGCGCCGCCGCCCTTTCCGGCGTGGCGCACGGAACCGACGCGGGCAGGTGGGCCTGCATGGCCAGCGATGCGGGGAGCAGCCCGATCAGCGTGGCCCCATGCGCCGGCGATGCGGCCATGGCGGCGCAGGCGAGGATCGGCAGGATGGGGCCGCGAGACGGCCTGAGACGGCTGTTCATGACAGCCACTCTGGCGCAACAAGTTCAAGGGTAGGTGTCGGCCTGTGGTTAACGCCGGTTTAGGGTGGAACTAAGCAGTTGGCCTTAGTTCGAGGGTGGACTTGTCCCACGACAGCGCAGAATTCAGACATTTCTATCAGTGGTTTGGGCTTGACGAGCCTTAACCGCCCATGCGCCTCGCCGGCGCCGGGAATTAAGGGGCGCAGACGGGCGAGGAGAATCAGCCTTCGCGCCGCAGGAGCCCGTCAGCGGCGCTTGGGCGCGCGGCTGAGTTCGTTTCCGGCCAGCACCGCCTTGCGCAGCAGGCGCTTCAGATCGGCGGCTTCATCGGCAGACAGGCCGCCCACGATCTGCTCTTGCGCGGCATCGACCGCCGGACGGATGCGATCCAGCATCTCGCGCCCAGCCTGGGTGATTTCCAGTTCGCGCGCCCGGCGATCCCGCGTGCTGACCCGGCGGGTGACCAGTCCTTTGCCCTCGAGTCGCTCCACCACGCCGGTAATCGTGGTCCGGTCATACGCGATCTGGCCGGCGAGGCTGGCCTGATCGACCCCGGGCAGGGCGGCAACAGCTGCCAGCGCGGCATATTGCACCGGGGTGATATCGCAACCGATAGCGTCCATTTCTGCCTGGAACACGGCCACCGCGATCTGCTGGAAGCGGCGCGCCAGATGGCCCGGCTTGTCTTCGTATTCCCGATAGCTCTCGCTCATGACGCCTCGTGGTTGACAGCCGCAAACAAATCAGTATGCCAATAGTCAGCATACTGATCATATTGGGGTGTGGTCCTTGCCGCAATAGCGGGGCTGCCACATTCCGCAAATCCCGCAAGCAGGAGGATGCTTCATGCAGTATCATCTTAATGGTTTCCGTCCCGGCGATCCGGATGTCTTCCCCGCCGCTCCCACCGCGCGCCAGCGCCCCGGCCCGCTGCCGGAAAAGGTCGACGTTCTGATCGCAGGCTGCGGCCCGGCCGGTCTGTGCCTTGCTGCCCAGCTGTCGAAGGTGCCGGAAATCAGCACGATGATCGTGGAACCCAAGGCAGGTCCGATGGAAAAGGGCCAGGCCGACGGCATCAATGTCCGCTCGATGGAGATGTTCCAGGCGTTCGGGTTCGGCGAAAAGTTCAAGCGCGAATCGGTGTGGATCAACGAGACCACCTTCTGGAGCCCGGATCCGGCCAACCCCGCCAACATCCGCCGCGTGGGCCGGGTTCAGGACGTGGCCGACGGCATCAGCGAAATGCCGCATGTGCTGATCAACCAGGCCCGCGTGCACGACATGTTCCTTGATATCATGCGCAATTCGCCGACCCGGCTGGAGCCGGACTATGGCCTGCGTGTGAAGACCCTGGTGGTGGACGAGAACGCTGACGATTACCCGGTGACGGTGACGCTTGAGCACACCTCGCCCGAGCGCGAAGGCCAGACCGAGACGGTTCGCGCCCGCTATGTCGTGGGCTGCGATGGTGCTCGTTCCAACGTTCGCCAGGCAATCGGCGGCGCGCTGCACGGCGATGCCGCTCACCAGGCCTGGGGTGTGATGGACATTCTGGCCGTGACCGACTTCCCCGACTTCCGGATGAAGGCGATCATCCAGTCGGCCGATGAAGGTGCGATCCTCGTGCTGCCGCGCGAAGGCGGCTACCTCGTTCGTCTCTACGTCGAACTCGACCGCTTGGGCGAGAACGAGCGCGTGGCCGATCGCGGGCTGAGCATCGACGATATCATCGCCAAGGCCCAGCGCATCCTGAAGCCGCACACCTTCGATGTGAAGGAAGTGGTGTGGTGGTCGATCTACGAGATCGGGCATCGCCTGACCGACACCTTCGACGACGTGCCGGCCGACCAGATCGGCAAGCGCACCCCGCGCGTGATGCTGGCTGGCGACGCCTGCCACACCCACAGCCCGAAGGCCGGCCAGGGCATGAACGTGTCGATGGGCGATACTTTCAACCTCGGCTGGAAGCTGATCTCGGTCCTGACGGGCCGTGCGGAGCCTTCGCTGTTGCACACCTACACGGCTGAGCGTTGGGGCGCGGCCAAGGGCCTGGTCGATTTCGATCACCGCTGGTCGCGTATCGTTGGCACCCGTTCCGCCGATGATGATGCCGCCGAGGCTCCGCGCTTCCAGCGCGAGTTCATCCGCAACGGCAAGTTCACCGCCGGCCTGACCGTGTGCTACGAAACTTCGGCGCTTATCGGTAACCACACCTCGCAGGGTCTGGCCCTTGGCTTCCCGGTGGGCCTGCGGTTCCATTCGGCGCCGGTGATCCGCCTGGCCGACGCCCGCCCGATGGAACTGGGCCACTGCATCGAAGCCGATGCCCGCTGGCGGATGTTCATCTTCGCCGATCAGGGCGATGCCGGCCGCCAGGGCGGCGCCGTGGCCGAACTGTGCGATTTCCTCGAGAACGATCCCACTTCGCCGATCCGGGCGCACACCCGTGCCGGCGAGGATATCGATGCGGTGATCGACGTGCGCGCCGTGTTCCAGCAGGGCTTCCGCGATCTGAACTATGCCGGGATGCCCAGCCTGCTGCGTCCGCACAAGGGCGTCTATGGCCTGTGTGACTATGAGAAGGTGTTCTGCTCCGACATCAAGAGCGGCAATGACATCTTCGACATGCGCGGGGTGGACCGCAGCCAGGGCTGCATCGTGATCGTGCGCCCCGACCAGCACGTGGCCCATGTGCTGCCGCTGTCGGCCCGCGAAGAACTGACCCAGTTCTTCGGCGGCTTCCTGCTGCCGGCGTAAACCCTATCGGCGGGGCGAGCGCGATCCGGCCAGTCCGGCGCGCTCGCCCCTCCTTGGATCAGGCAGACAGGCCTTCCGGTAGCGGGAGGCCTGCTTCTGTAAGTGCGGCGCGCAGCGCCTTGTTATCGGCATCGGCCTTGTGCAGCCGGGGCTGCAGGAAATCCGCCCAGGTGCGGAATACGGCCAGCGTTGCGGCATCGACCCCGTCGGAATAACGCGCGATCAGATCATTGGATTCGTTCTGGAACTGTCCCGGGGCATATTGCACTGTGGGGAAGGTGACCTTGGCGAAATGCGGCGCGAGTTCGGCGCGCAGATCTGCCTCGCTGCTCTCACCCGGGGTGAATTCGCGCTTTTCGAACTGGTCCAGTTGCCCGGTTTCCAGCAGGAATAGCCGCAGCCGGAAGCAGTGTGGGCAGCCCGCCTTGAGATAGAGCACGGGCGTGAATTCGGTCATCTTATAATCATCCATTTGCTGAAGGCGGGTTGACCCGCGCGATAGCAAAATGCGCGCTCTCTAACATGCGCTTTTGCGGATGGGCCGCCTTTGGTTCGGCCCGGCGCATGCCACAAGGGTGTGGTGAAGCGTACCATTTGTTACATCGACGTGTGCTTCGTGCTGCAGGCAAGTCGCCTGCATTGCCGAATTTCCTCATATGCAGGCGGCCTTTTTTCGCATTACAAATGTACCGAATGGTACATTCGCTTGCCTTTGTGGCAAAGCTGCGTAAGCTTGCCCGCGATCCCGGCCGGAAGATCACCCCTGCGGTGGTCCTGGCGGGAAGGCATTGGCCTAGGGGGAACCTCGCCGGAGAGGCGGGGCGAACCTGGGCTTCGAAGGGAGAGAACACGCATGAACCGGACCGCCGCTTCCATCCTTGCCCTTGTCGCCGCTGGCTCCATTGCCTCGGCCGCCGCAGGCGCGGCCGACAAGTCGATGCAGCCGATCGCGGGTGATCCGGTGCAGACGACCAGCGGCCGCCTTGCCGGCACGACCCTCGCTTCGGGGGTAAAGGCTTATCTCGGTGTGCCTTTTGCCGCGCCGCCGATCGGCGATCTGCGCTGGGCGCCGCCCCAGCCGGCCAAGTGGACAGGGGTGTTTAACGCCGATCGCAAGGGCGCGGCCTGCATCCAGGTGCTGCGCCCGCACGATATCAATCACTATTTCGGTGAGGAAGCGACCGGCGAGGACTGCCTGACGATGAACATCTGGGCGCCGGCCGGCGCCACGCCGGGGGCAAAACGTCCGGTGGTCGTGTTCATCTATGGCGGCGGCTTCACCATCGGATCTTCCGGCATGGCCAATTACGATGGCGAGGAAATGGCCAAGTCCGGCGCGGTTTTCGTCAACTTCAATTACCGCGTGGGCGCACTGGGCTTCCTTGCCCATCCCGAACTGACCCGCGAACAGGGCGGGGCATCGGGCAACTATGGTCTGATGGACCAGACGGCGGCGCTGCAATGGGTGCGCGAAAACATTGCCGCGTTTGGCGGCGATCCCGACAAGGTACTGATCATGGGCCAGTCGGCCGGGGCCGGTTCGGTTGCGGCGCAAGTGCTTTCGCCGGCAGCGCGCGGCCTGTTCCGGGCGGCCGTGATGTCGAGCGGGTGCAACCTGCGGGCGCCCAAGCCGACCCTGGCCGATGCCGAGAAGATCGGTCTGGCTGTTCAGGAGCGGCTGGGCGCGAAGAGCCTGGCCGACATGCGCAACATCCCGGCAGACCGGATCCTGGCTGTGCAATCGGAAAGCCAGCTTGGCCTGTCTGTCGCCGGGGTGCGGATCAATGGCCCGATCGTGGATGGGCGCGTATTGCCCACCCAGGCGGCCGAATCTGTGGCCAGCGGCGATTTCGCCAAGGTGCCGATGATCGCCAGTTTCAACGAGGATGACCTGGCCTTCGGGTTCGGCGATCTGACCGGCGCCGCGACAGTGGCTGAATACAATGCCGCCGCGCAAAAGCTGTTCGGCGCCGATGCCCCGGCGTTCCTCAAGCTCTATCCGGTGCGCACCGATGCCGAAGTGCGCACCGTGGCGCGCCGCGCCGCGCAGGATTCGGGCCTTGCCGCCAATGCCCGCGCCTGCGCCGTGGATACGGCCAAGGCTGGCGTGCCGGTTTACATCGACGAATATGTCCGCCGCCACCCCTATATCCCCGGCGTGAAACTGGCAGACCAGGATACGGCCACGGTGGGCGCCTATCACACCGCCGACATCCCCTACTGGTTCGGCACGCAGGACAAGTACAACATGTTCCGCCCCACCCGGCAGTGGACCGAATGGGACCGCACCCTTTCGCAGCGGATGATGGGCGCGCTGATCGCCATGGCCGAAACCGGATCGCCCAATACGGCGGCGATGCCGTGGAAGCCGTGGAGCCCGAAGAACGAGACGGCGCTGGTGCTGGGCGATCAGGTCAGCGTGCAGAAGCTGAACCTTACCGGGCAGGCCTGGCTGGCCACGCACAAGCCGGCCACCGCCAACGCGCCGCGCCCCACCGGCCCGCGCGACTGATCGGCCGATGCGATGATCACGCTGGGCCATGTCAACATCCGCACTGACAGGCTGGAAGAAACCTGCAGCTTCTATGAGCAGCTGCTGGGCTTCCAGCGCGGGTTGGCCGCCACGGTGCCAGACCCGGGGCGCAACTTGTGGCTGTTCGATGCGGCGGGCAATCCCGGCGTGCACATCAACCTTTTCCGCGCGGGTGAACCGATGGTCCAGGGTGGGGGAACCTGCCTCAACCACATCGCGTTCAACTGCCCGGATCGCGGGGCAATGGAGGCGCGGCTGAAGGCGATGGGCGTGGCGTTTTCCGTGGTGGAAACGATCGTGCCGGGGGTGGTGCAGTTCAACCTGCACGATCCCAACGGTGTGGCGGTGGAATTGACCTTCGGGCACGAACGCCTTGTGCGGCCCGCAGATTCCGCTGCTGACGCAGCCTCCAGCTCCCGCTAGGGATGATCATGCAAACGGCGGGGGCGCGAATTGATGGGCGGCTTGGGAGGGATACTGACCCTGGCAGGGGTCGTGGCGCCGGTCTTCCTGCTGATCGCGCTGGGCTTTGGCCTGGGGCGGGCGAAAGTGTTCACGCCCGATCAGGTGCGCGGTTTTGGCCGGATCGTGCTGCTCGTGGCGTTGCCGGCGCTGTTGTTCGGGATGCTGGCCGGCGCCGACATCGCCAATACCTTCCGGCTGGATTACCTGCTGGTCTATGGTCTGGCTTCGCTGGGCAGCTTCGGACTGGGCTTTGCCTGGTTCCGCTTCGGCACCGGGGCCGATGTTCCGACCAGCGCGGTGCGTGCGATTGGGATGAGCAATTCCAATTCCGCCTTCGTGGGCTTTCCGGTGATCAGCATGGTGTTTGGCCCGGCGGCCGCTGGGCCGCTGGCGCTCAACATGCTGGTCGAAAACCTGCTGATGCTGCCGCTGATGCTGGCGCTGATCGAAGTGGGCTCTGGCGGCGAACGCCATCCCGGGCGCGTTTTGCTGACCGTGGGCAAGGGGCTGGTGCGTTCCACCATCCTGTGGGCAATCGTGCTGGGCGCGGCAGTCTCGCTGGTTGGAACCGCATTGCCGGGGGTGATGACCCGCACCATGACGATCATGGCCGGGGCTTCCGCGCCGCTGGCGCTGGTCACGATCGGGGCCAGTCTGGCCGGGATCACCTTGCATGGGCGGCGCACGGCGATCGGGGCGATCACCGTGGGCAAGCTGCTGATCCATCCCTTGCTGGTGGTGGCGTTGCTGGCGGTTTTCCCGATTGCCGATCCGCTGTTCCGGGTTGCTGCCATCCTGTTTGCGGCCAGCCCGATGTTTTCGATTTTCCCTGTGCTGGCCCAGCGCAGCGACGACGTGGAAACCTGCAGCGCGGCACTGCTGGTGGCCACGTTCGTTTCCTTTGTCACACTGATCGCGGCGATGGCGCTGCTGGGGTTGCACCTCTAGCGGGCCTTCGATCTTCCCGCTGCGGCCGATACGGAGACCTGGCGTGAAGAACGGTATCGCATCTGTTTCGCTGAGCGGGACGCTGGAGGAAAAGATCCGCGCGGCAGCGGCCGCCGGGTTCGACGAGGTGGAGATTTTCGGCACCGACTTTCTGGCATCCCCGCTTTCGGCCCGCGAGGTTCGGTCGTTGATCGCGGATCTGGGCCTGACCTGTTCGCTCTATCAGCCGTTCCGCGACCTCGAAGGGATGCCCGAACCGCTGCGCACGCGGGCGTTCGAGCGGGTGAAGCAGAAGTTCGACGTAATGGCCGAACTGGGCTGCGATCGGCTGTTGCTGTGTTCCAACTGTTCGCCGCTTTCGGTGTTCGATCGTCCGCAGATGGTGGCCGATCTGCAAGAACTCGGCGATCTGGCGCAAAGCCGCGGCATGCTGGTCGGCTATGAGGCGCTGGCCTGGGCGGCGCACGTATGGGATCACCGGCTGGCGTGGGATATCGTGCGCGAGGTCGATCATCCTGCCATCGGCATCCTGCTCGACAGTTTCCATTCGCTTTCGCGGCAGGTGCCGGTTGAATCCATCCGGGAGATCGATCCCGGCAAGATCGTTTATGTCCAGCTGGCCGATGCCCCGGTGCTGGATATGGACCGGCTTTATTGGAGCCGCCATTTCCGCAACCTGCCGGGGCAGGGCGGGCTGGATGTGGAAGGCTATGTCACCGAGCTGATGCGGATCGGCTATGATGGCCCGCTCAGTCTCGAGATTTTCAACGATCGCTTCCGCTCCACCCCGCCGGCGCTGGTGGCCAAGGATGGGGTGCGCTCGCTCAATGCAGTGCGTGATGCCGCCTGCCGCCGGCTGGGCCGGGCGGTGACCATGCCGCCGCCCGCCGAGATCGAGGCGCTGGAGTTCGTGGAATTCGCCATTGCGCCGGAAGACCGCACGGCGATGGAAACGATGGTCGCGGAAATGGGCTTTGCCCGGGCCGGCATCCACCGCACCAAGGATGTGGAACTGTGGCGCAGCGGCGCGGCGAATCTGGTGCTCAACTTCGAGGATGAAGGTTTTGCCCGTTCCTATCGCCTGACGCATGGCAGCGCGTTGTGTGCGATTGGGCTGACGGTGAAGGATGGCACGGGCGCGATGGCGCGGGCGCGGGCGCTGGCGGGTCGGGCCGAGGCGAGCGACATTCCCTCCATGCCTTCCATTCGCGGGATTGGCGGCAGCCTCGTCTATCTGATCGACCGGGCCGAGGCGGCGGCGATCTGGGCGGCTGAATTCGTGATGGAAGAGGGCGCGGCGCCAGCAGCGTCGGGGCCGGGAAGCGTTGAGGCGATCGATCACCTTGCGGTGGTGGTACACAACGACCAGTTCCTGTCGTGGCTGCTCTATTGGCGGGCGCTGTTCGATGTGCGGGTGCAGGGCGCGCAGGATGTGATCGATCCGAATGGGCTGGTCGTCAGCCAGGCGATTCAGAACCCTTCCGGCACCTTCCGCCTGACGATGAACAGCAGCGATGCGCGCGATGCGCTGTCCTCGCGCTTTCTAAGCCAGACTTTCGGCGCGGGTTTCCAGCATATCGCCTTGCGCACCGACGATCTGCCGGCGCTGGCTGAAAGGGTGCGCGGACAGGGGCTGGAATGTCTGCCGGTCCCGGCGAACTACCAGGCCGATGCGGCGGCGCGCTTTGGCCTTACCCCGGCGGAAAGCGCGCGGATGCAGGAACTGGATATCCTGATCGACGAGGACGCGGCCGGGAACCGCTATCGCCAGTTCTACAGCCGCGCCTTCAACAAGAGCTTCTTCTTCGAGTTCGTCGAGCGGGCCGGATACGAAGGCTATGGCGCGCCCAACGCCCCGATCCGGCTGGCCGCGCAATCGCAATACCGGGCAGAACCGATCCCCTAGGCGGTGGCGGTGCCCAGCTTGCGCGCCAGGTGCAACAGGGCAAGTTCGTAGCCGTGGGTGCCGCAGCCCACCATCACCGCATCGGCGCGGGAGGAGACATAGCTGTGATGCCGGAAAGCCTCGCGCTTGTGCACGTTGGAGATGTGGACTTCGATCACCACGCCCTCGAACGCATGCAGGGCATCGAGCAGGGCGATGGACGTGTGGGTAAATGCCGCCGGGTTGATCACGATTGCTGCGGCGTTCTCCCGCGCTTCGTGGATCCAGTCGATCAACTGGTGTTCGGCGTTGGACTGGAGAAAGCGCAGAGTCAGCCCGTTGGGGCCGGCCAACGCATCGCACCGCCGCTCCACATCGGCCAGGGTATCATGCCCATAGATGTGCGGCTCGCGCTTGCCGAGCAGGTTCAGGTTGGGGCCGTTGAGAATATAGACCAGCTTGCTCATGTTCCCTCGCGTGCGATGCAGTGCCGCCGAGCTAGGGGAGCGCCGCGATCATGGCAACGGCCAAGGCTTGCCGAACGTGCCCGATCGGCCCTAGAGAGCCGTTCGACCCGAAAGGACGCAGGCCTTGGCCGAGACAACTGCCTCTAAACTCTCCAAGCGCAGCCGCGAGGCCGCCGAAACCCGTGAGAACATCCTCGAGGTTGCCACCCGCGAATATGCGGACAAGGGGCTGGCCGGCGCGCGGATCGACGAGATCGCCGAAAAGACCTCATCGTCGAAGCGGATGATCTATTACTATTTCGGCGGCAAGGACGAGCTCTATCGCGCCGTGCTGGAACGGGCCTACGAACGGATCCGCGAGCAGGAGCAGGACGCCCACTTCGAAAACCTGCCGCCGGTGGAAGCCCTCCGGTCGATGATCGGGCACAATTTCGATTACCACTTCGAACATCCCGATTTCGTGCGGCTGGTGATGAACGAGAACGTCCATCACGGCGAACACATCGTTCACATAGCCAATATGAAGCAGCGCAACCGCAGCGTGATCGAAGCGCTGGCGGCGATCCTGCGCAAGGGCGAAGAGCAGGGGGTGTTTCGCCCCGGGATCGATCCGATCGACCTGCACAGCATGATCAGCGCGCTGAGCTTCTACAACGTTTCCAACCGCCACACTTTCCAGCACAATTTTGGCGTCGATTTTGCCGATCCGGCAGTGCGGGCCAAGCGCCGCGAACAGACCATCGCCTGCATCCTGGCCTGGGTAACCCGCGACTGAGCGGTCGGCCGCGCGGTTCGTCGCAACCGCGATGCGGCTGCTTGCACGCATCAATGCTAACATGTACTAACCAGTCCACATAATAAGATGGAGATGGTGATGCGCATGGCATTGAGAGTTGTGGTAATGGCGCTGGGTATCGGAGGAATGGTCTGCTCCGCAGGCGCTGGCGCAGTGGGGCAGCGGACCTTTGCCGTTGCCGAACGGCCGCTGGCCGATGATCCCAATCCTGGTGCGGCCAAGGCATGGCCCGGCGGCGTCACCTCGATTGCCGATGTGCGTTATGCGGCGATTTCGGGCTTTCGGCGCCTGACGCTGGATATCTACATGCCGCCGCGCAAGGCCGGGCCGAAGCCGCTGGTGCTCTATGTGCATGGCGGCGGCTGGATGAACAGCGACAGCCGCCATCTGGGTGCCGTGGCCGATTTTCCGGCGCTGGCCGCCCGGCTGGCGGGCGAAGGTTTCGTGGTTGCCTCGGTGGAATATCGCCACGCGCTGGAAGCGAAGTTCCCTGCCCAGATTCAGGATGTGCGCGCCGCGCTGCGCTTTCTCAAGGGCAACGCCGGACGCTATGGCATCGATCCGGCGCGGGTGGGCGTGATCGGCGGTTCGGCCGGCGGGCACCTTGCCGGGTTGCTGGCGCTTTCCTGCGGCGATCGCAGCCTTGATGCGGCCGGAACCACCGCGCCTGCAGGCAGCGAATGCGTGCAGGCCTTCGTGGGTTGGTATGGGGTTTACGATGTGGCCACGCTGGCCGCCGGACGCCCCCGCCAGCAGGACGATGCGATCGAACGTCTGCTGGGCTGCACCGGCCCGTGTTCGGCGGAAAGCATTGCCGCTGTCAGCCCGGTGACCTACCTGGACCGGAATGATCCCCCCACCTTGCTGGTGCATGGCGAGGAGGACAAGACCGTGCCGGTATCGCAATCGCGCGAACTGGAAGCCCGGATGAAGGCCGCCGGCGTGCCCGTGAGCACGGTGTATATCCCGGCGGTCGATCACAGCTTCATCGGCCAGACCCCGGCGGATACCCGCGCGGCCACGCTGCGCGCGGTCAACGCCAGCTTCGATTTCCTTCATCGCCAGCTGGATGGAGCACGCAGGTGAAGCGGGTGCAGCTGATTTCCCTGTTGCCATTGGCAGCGGCCGTTCACGCGCAGGGCGGGGCAGCGCCTGCTGCGCCGCCGCCGCCGCTCGACCCGGCGCAGGTGCTGGCCGCCTTTGCCCCCGGTGACGGGCGCGAGGTCACGGCAGCGGCCTGCGGGGCGTGCCATTCGCCGGTGATCATCACCGGCAAGAAGCTGGATGCCGATGGCTGGGCCGAGAAAGTGGACCAGATGATCGGCCGCGGCGCCCCGGTGGAGGACAAGGATTACGACGCGATTGTCAATTACCTTGCCCGCCACTATGGGCCGCAGAAGGGCTGATCTCTTACTTGAGTGGGGTGATCGGGTGGGGGCGCGGCGTTTGCCCGCCGTTGATTGCCCAGCGGATCGCCTCCAGCGTCATCGAACGGATGCGCGGATCGTCCCACGCCGCATCGGTATGGCCGAGACCACTGTAGAACACCCGGCCAGTGCCGTAGGACTTGATCCACGCCACCGGGAAATCCCCATCGGTGCGGTGAACCATCGGTGCCTTCAGGTTGACGGTGGCCGGATCGAGCCGAGCCAGCACATCGACCTTGTCGCGCGAATAGGGGGCCGGCCGCATCTGGTAATGCTCGTCACGGAAGGTCATCCCGGTTTTCCAGCCCTTCATCGCCGGAAAGTCGGGCCGTTCCACGATCACCTTGGCATCGGCGATCATCCACGGGTGGTTATCGAATACCCCGCCCAGCATTTCCCCATATTCCGGCCAGGAATAGGCCGTGGCCGTGGCGGTGTGGATGCCGATGAAGCCCTTGCCGTCCTTCGCCACATAATCGAGCAGGTCCTGCTTCTGTTCGGGCGTCAGGTTGGTTTCGCCATTGGTGTAGAACAGCACGGCATCGAAATAATCGAGGTTCTTGCCGCGTGCCTGGCTGCGGCCGCCCTTGGCATAATTGCCCTTGCCCCAGGTTTCGCCCTTGGTCACCCAATCGGTATCGGTGCGGATGAATGCGACATAGGCGCCAGATTGCCGGCCGATCTGTTCGATCACCGAGGCGGCATGGCTGACGGCCATGTGGGCCGACTGATTGCCGGTCGACAGGTCGGCAATCACCAGCAGGCGCTTCTTGCCGGCATAGGCATCTTCATAGCCCGGCGGCGGGCGCCGTTCGGGCTGCCCGCCGGGCGCGGCGGCGGGGGGCGGGGCCTGGCCCATCAGCGTGGCGGCAAGGGCGAAAGTGGCGGCAAGGCGGCGCAGCATCAGCGGTTCTCCGGCAGGGCGAAGGCGGTGATCGTGTCGGAAGTGAGCGGGCTATCGAGGAAGCTGCCCCCGGTTGCGGTCACGGCAACGTATTGGCGGCCATTGCCGCCGGCATAGGTGATCGGGGTGGCATGTGCGGCGGCATCGAGCCGGGTTTCCCACAAGAGCTTGCCGGTCGCGGTTTCGAAGGCGCGGAAGCGGCCGTCGTCTGACGCGCCGATGAAGGTGAGGCCGGTGGCGGTGGTGATCGAGCCGCCGATATTGGGCCGCCCGGTCGCCTGCTTGCCTTCGGGCAGGCTGTCGGTCACGCCCAGCGGCACCTGCCAGCGGATCGCGCCAGTGGCCACGTCCACCGCGCTCAGCCGGCCCCACGGCGGGGCCTGGCACATCAGCCGCGTGCCTTCGAGCTGGAACCGCCCGCTCACCGGGCCACGCTCGTAAGGCAGCGGCCCGTTGGACGGAATCAGCGAAGTGACCTGGCCCAGATCGCTGGTGTTGACCAGCAGCAGCCCCCGCCCCGGATCGAAGCTGGCGCCGCCCCAATTAGCCCCGCCCTGCAGGCCAGGGAAGCTGATGGTGACCTGGTTGAAGCCAACCGGAACATACAGCGCACCGGCCTTCATCGCGTGCTTGCCGATCCAGTCGGTGCAGCCCTGTTTCAGTTCCGGGGTGAGGTCGGCGATCTCGTCCATCGCAAAGCCGGTTCTCGCCAGCGGCGGCGTGGCCAGTGGCATCGGCTGGGTGGGGGAAGTCTGCTCGCCCGGCACATCGCTGGGTGGCACGGGTTTTTCAGCCACCGGCAGCAGCGGCTTGCCGGTTACCCGATCGAGCACGAACAGTAGCCCGTTCTTGGAAACGATCGCCACGGCCGGGCGGGTGCGGCCCTTGGCTTTCCAATCAAACAGCAGGGGCGGGGCCTGAAGGTCGTTGTCCCAGATATCGTGATGCACCACCTGGAAATGCCACAGGTATTTGCCGGTGCGGGCATCGGCCGCCACCAGCGAGGTGCCATACAGATTGTCGCCCTTACGATCACCGCCATAGCGATCGAACGCGGGGGCGCCGAACGGCATGTAGACAATGCCGCGCGCCTGATCGACGGTGAGGAAACCCCAGGCGTTCACGCCCGAGCGTTGCTCCGCGCTGCCCGGTTCCCAGGTGTCATAGCCTTTCTCGCCCTCGCGCGGAACGGAATGGAACGTCCACGTCAGCTTGCCGGTGCGCGCATCCCATGCCCGCACATCGCCTGCCGCCCCGCGCGACGGGAATTCCTGCACCGCCGAACCTGTGATGATCAGGTTGCCGTGGACGATCGGCGGGCTGGTCATGCCATAGAAGCGGGCTTCGGCGCCCTGCAGCACATCGGGCGTCTTCATGTCGACCACGCCGCCCGTGCCGAAGCCGGCGGCGAAAGTGCCGGTGGCGGCATCCAGCGCGATCAGCCGGCCATCGCGGGTGCCGAACACGATGCGGGGCGGGGTTTTGCCGTCGCCCGGCCAGTATTCCACGCCGCGCAGGCTGGGCTGGCCAGGGCCGGGGATCGCCGTGGCCCACAGCTCCTTGCCATTGGCGGGATCGAGCGCGACGACGCGGCCGTAAGGGGTGGTGATGAACATGCGCCCGCCGATCACCAGCGGGGTCACCTGCGATCCGGCAAAGCGGTTGCGCCGGCTGCGTGCGGCGGCGCCTATTCCGGCCGGCGCCCCGCCCACTCCTTCGGCCATGCGTTGGGCCTCGGCGTTGGCATCGGCCGTGTTGGCGGGCGTTTCGGGGCGCATGTGATAAACCCAGGCCGGCTGCAGTGTGGCTACGTTGGCCGGGGTGATCTGCCGCAAGGGGGAATGGCGCTGGCCGCCCTTGTCGTGGCCGTAAGTTGCCCAGTCGCCGGGGGAAGCAAGGGCCGTGCCGGATGCCAGCAGGGCGGCAAGAGCGCCAAGGGGGGCGAGGGTGCGTGAGGGCATGTCGAACTCTCCCGAATTATTTTATGGACTGGTTCGTACATAACTGTTCCAAAGGCAAGCGGCTTTCGTTACAGTGCGGCAAAACTCGGATCGCGGGGGAGCGATGACACAGACAATCCTGGTCCTGAACGGGCCGAACCTGAACCTGTTGGGAGAGCGGGAGCCCGCGATCTACGGCCACGAAACACTGGCCGATGTGGAGACAATGTGCCGCGCGGTGGCCGGGCCGGCCGGCTATGCCATCGATTTCCGGCAAACCAACGCCGAGCACGAAATGGTTGAGTGGATCCAGCAGGGCCGCAAGGGCCTGGCCGGGATCGTGATCAATCCGGCCGCGTTCACCTATGCCGCCTATCCGATTCTCGATGCGCTCAAGATGGTGGATTGCCCGGTGGTGGAGGTGCACATTTCCAACATTCACCGCCGCGAGGCCGAATGGCGCTCCAAATCGATCATGACCCAGGTCGTCACCGGGATCGTCTCGGGGCTGGGGGTAAATGGATATCCGCTGGCCGTGCGCCACGTGATCTGGCTGAAGGAGCGCAGCGCATGAAACCGACCCGCGCCCGCATGGGCATCCTGATGCTGATCAGCACCGCCACCCTGATCAATTACCTCGACCATTCGGTAATGGGCGTGGCCAAGCCCGAACTGGTGGCCGAACTGCACATTTCGCCTGAAGTGATGGGGCTGATCTTTTCCGCCTTTTCATGGACATATGCCTTGGCGCAGATTCCCGGCGGATATGTGATCGACCGGCTGGGCACGCGCCTTACTTATGCCCTTTCGCTGGGGCTATGGTCTGCCGCCACGGCGATCCACGGCTTCATGACCAGCGTGGCCGGGCTGGTTTCCGCCCGCCTTGCCCTGGGCATTGCCGAAGCACCGTGCTTTCCGGCCAATAGCCGCGTACTCAGCACCTGGTTTCCGCAGCAGGAACGGGCGCGGGCCACCGGGGTCTATACCGTGGGCGAATATATCGGCCTCGGCCTGCTCATCCCGGTGCTGGCGTGGATCATGGGCACTTATGGCTGGCGCTCGCTGTTCTGGATCGTGGGGGTGCTGGGCATCGTGTTCGCGTTCATCTTCCACGCGATCTACCGTGAACCCCATGAAAGCACGCGGGCCAACCAGGCCGAGCGCGACCTGATCGCGGCCGGCGGGGGCTTTTCCGCCGGGGCGCCAAGCCTGGGCTTTTCGTGGGCGCGGGTGCGCCGGCTGGTGACCACGCGGCAAATCGCTGGCGCTTCGATCGGGCAGTTCTGCAGCAATTCCACGCTGGTGTTCTTCCTCACCTGGTTCCCCAGCTATCTGGCGGAAGAGCGGGGGATGAGCTTCATCAAATCGGGCTACATGGTCTCGCTGCCCTATCTGGCCGCATCGGTGGGCGTAATGCTGGGCGGCATTGTTTCGGATTGGCTGATTCGCCGCACCGGATCGCCCAGCATCGGCCGCAAGGCGCCGATCATTGCCGGCCTGCTGCTCTGCGCCTCGATGATTCTGGCCAACTTCGTGGAGAGCAATGCCGCGGTGATCGCGATCATGTCGGTAGCGTTTTTCGGCCAGGGACTGGCCGGCTTGGGCTGGACGCTGCTGTCTGACGTTGCGCCCAAGGAAATGATGGGGCTGACCGGCGGCTTGTTCAATTTCTTCACCAATCTTGCCGGGATCATCACCCCGCTGGTGGTGGGTTTCGTGGTTGGCGCAACCGGCAGCTTCTATGGCGCGCTGGCCTATATCGGCGCGCTCGGCATCGTCGGGGCGCTGGCCTACCTGTTCCTGCTCGGCCCGGTGGAGCGGGTGACGATCGACTGATTTCATGTCGCAGGGCCGGCGGCTGGCCTGCCCTGCGGCCTGATTCCGAAAAGCCACTGCAACAGCACTGCAACGCCACTGCAACTGCCCGGCAATGGACCTGCGCCGCAGGGATGGCGGTACATTCGAAGCGCCCTGATGGGGCCAGAGTGACACCGAAAAGCCACTGCTGCGCGGTGAATGTACCTTCGCTCCATCGCGCCGCCGTTGACATGTACTAACTGGTTCATTTACTAACACTGCATGAACGAAGTCGCCGGTTTTCCCACGGCGGTCTTCCCGGCAACAACAAGGGAGGGGATCACATGACCAAGTACCGTTTCGCAGCGTGCAGCTCGGTGCTCGCGCTTACGCTCGGTTTCACCGCTTCGGCATTCGCGCAGGCCGCTCCGGCCAGCGATGCCCCCGCGGCTGACGAAATCATCGTTACCGGCTCCAGCATCAAGGGCGTGGCTCCGGTTGGCTCCAACCTCGTCACGGTCGGGCGCGAGGATCTGGAGGCCACCGGCGCACAGACCGTGCAGCAGGTGCTGAAGTCCGTGCCTTCGGTTGTGGGTCTGCAGAGCGCCGGGCAGGGCGCCTTCGGTTCGGCTGACGGTTCGGGCACCAACGCGCCGACCATCCACGGCCTGGGCGCTTCGGCTTCCAACTCCACCCTGATCCTGATGAACGGCCACCGCATCCCGACCAGCGGCATCAACCATGTGTTGGCCGATCCCAACATCATCGCCCCGATGGCGCTGGAGCGGGTCGAGGTTCTCGCTGACGGTGCATCGTCGGTCTATGGTTCGGACGCCGTGGCCGGGGTGATCAACTTCATCACCCGCCGCAAGGTCGATGCCCTGGAAGTCAATGCCCAGAAGGGTTTCGGCGATGGCTACAAGTCGTTCAACGCCGGGGTGCTGTGGGGCCACACCTTCGACACTGGCAGCGTGCTGATGTCGTACAACTATTCCAACCGCGGCAACCTTTCCTCGGCCGATCGCAGCTATGTGCGGTCTGACCTGCGCCCGTTTGGCGGCACCAACCAGACCCCGACCCGCTGCACCACGCTGCGCACCAGCCCGACCGGGACGGACAGCGGCTGCGATCCGAGCGGCACCTGGGATCTGCTGCCTTCGGAAAAGCGGCACAACGTCTATGCCCAGGTCACCAAGGACTTTGGCGAGAAGCTGCACTTCTACGGCGACTTCATCTATTCCAACCGCAAGAACGTGCAGAACGTCAGCCGCGGCAGCGTTTCGAGCGTGACGATCTATGGCGCGGGTTCGACTCCGCCGGCCGGCCGGTCGATCAATCCCTTCGCCGCGCCCGGCATGGGCACGAGCTATGCGGTCAACTGGGATGCGGACGCCATGTTCGGGCCCGGCGCGACGATCACCGGTTCGGCCGAGGATACCTATTTCCACGGCGACCTGACCTATGACCTGACCCCGCGCTGGCAGATCAACCTCGGCGGTGTCTATGGCGTCGACAATTCGCAGCAGGTCAACCAGGGTCAGATCAACGCCTCGGCCTTCAACCTGGCCGCCAACGGCTATACCTCGACCGCGATCAACGGCGTGACCCAGTCGGTCAGCCAGACGCTGACCTCGGCCAATGCGGTTGATCTTTATGGCAACGGCACCACGGCGGCGACCCGCGCCGCGCTGATCGACAACCGCCAGCTGCAGACCGCGCGCCAGACCCTGGCCAACGCCTATGCCAAGGTTTCGGGCGACGTTGTGGATCTGCCGGCCGGCGCGGCCAAGATCGCCGTGGGCGGCGAACTGGTCCGCTACCGCATGGACCAGTACAACATCCGCGCCAACAACCTTGGCCCGGCCAGCTCGGCATCGCAGGCGTTCAACGCCTATTACAAGCGCGATGTCCAGTCGGCCTATGCCGAGCTTTACGTGCCGATCCTGAAGGGCGGACTGTTCGAGCTGCTCGATCTCAACATCTCGGGCCGCTACGATCACTACAGCGACTTCGGCAGCACCACCAACCCCAAGCTGGCCGCCAACTTCGAGCCCATTCGCGGGGTCAAGTTCCGGGCCAACTGGGCCAAGAGCTTCGTGGCTCCGGCGCTGACCTCGATCGGTTCGAACGCGGCTGGCCTGACCGGCGAATCCGGCTTTTCCGGCATCGTGCCTTCCGGCATTCCCGGCGGCTCGCCCACCATTTCGGTCGCCAGCTTCCCGAATATCGTGAACATTCCGGGCGCAATCGTGGCCGGCACGTCGTCCACCCCGTGCACCACCGCCAATGCGCCCACCGCCTGTACGCTGGGCAGCACCAACGGCATCCTGGTGACCGGCGGCAACGGCAAGCTGCGGCCGCAGACCGGCACCGCGTGGAGGGTGGGTGTCGATCTTACCCCGCCGCAGGTTCCGGGGCTGCGGGTCAGCGCGACTTACTGGAACAACAAGCTGCGCGGCGGCATCACTGCCCCGCAGGCCTCGCTGGCGCTGGGTTCATCCGATCTCTCCTCGCTGCTGCAGCTCTATCCGGCCGGGGCAACCCAGATCCAGATCGACGCGCTGGGCGCCGGCCTGCCGCAGACGGGCGTGATCACCGGGCCGGTCTACTTCAGCTACAACTTCCAGCAGCAGAACGCGCTCAACCTCGACGTTGCCGGGCTTGATGTGGCGGCGAGCTATCGCTTCGACACCAGCGTGGGCCGCTTCAACGTGGGCGGTTCGTTCACCCGCAAGCTGAAGTTCGACCAGTTCTTCGGCGCGGCGGGCAAGAAGTTCACCGTGCTGGGCACTTCGGGCTTCAACACTACCTTCCCCAGCGTGAAGTTCGAGGGCCGGGCCAACCTGGGCTTCGAGAGCGGCGGGTTTGCGGCTGACGTTTTCGTCAACCACCTCGGCACCTACAAGTACTGGGGCTCCTCGGTGGTCAACCCGATCGTGCGCACCGGCGGCGTGCCGACCGGCGGCGGCGACGAGGTCAAGGCCTTCACCACGGTCGACCTGCACCTGGCCTATACCTTCAAGGATCTGGCCGGCCTGAAGGAGGCGCAGGTCTATCTCGATGCCACCAACGTGTTCGACAAGGCGCCGCCGTTCGTGAACGTCTTCGCCGTCAACGGCGCGGTTGCCTACGACAACATCAACGCCAACCCGCTTGGCCGGATCGTCAACATCGGTCTGCGGACCAAGTTCTGATAAGTTCCACCCTTGCCCGCCCCGGAGGTTGCTTCGGGGCGGGTCTTTTACCTTGCAGGACAAGACATTGACCGGATCCCCTTCCTCTTCGATTCGCGCAGGCCGCGTTCTGGCCGGGCTGCTGGGCCGGGGAATCCTGGAATCGCGCACCCCGTGGCTGCAGGAACAGGAAGCCGCAGCCCAAGGCTTGCGCATGGTCTATTCGCTTTTTGACTTTACTGATCGGGGCTGGGGCGATGACGAGCTGGAGCCGGTGGTGGCCGCCGCCCAGCGGCTTGGCTTTGCCGGGCTCAACGTGACATATCCGTTCAAGCAGGCGGTGATCCCGCTGCTCGATGAGCTTTCCGATGCCGCCGCGGCGATCGGCGCGGTGAACACGGTGGCCTTCGTGGATGGCCGCCGGATCGGCCACAATACCGACGTGACCGGCTTTGCTGCCGGCTTCCGCCTGGGGCTGGAGGGTGTTGCTCCGGGGCGCGTGCTGCAGCTGGGCTGCGGCGGAGCGGGATCGGCCACCGCCCATGCCCTGTTGGGCAACCTGGGTGCCGAACAACTGGTGCTGTTCGATCCCGATCCGGCCCGTGCCGCAGCACTGGCCGAGCAATTGAGCGACCGCTATGGCGAAAGCCGGGTGGCGCTGACTTCCGACCCGCTGGCTGCCGCCGCCAGTGCCGATGGCCTGCTCAACACCAGCCCGGTGGGCATGGCGAAGTTTCCCGGCCTGCCGATTGCCGCCGAGGCAATCGACCCGCGCCACTGGGTGGCCGACATCGTCTATTTTCCGCTGGAAACCGCGTTTCTGGCTGCGGCGCGCGCCAAGGGGTGCCGCACGCTGGATGGCAGCGGCATGGCCGTGCACCAGGCGGTCGATGCCTTCGCGATCTTTACCGGATTGACGCCCGACCACGAACGGATGCGCGCCAGCTTCTTCGCCTTCACGCCCGCGCTGTCGGCCGCGGGCTGAACGGATTGGCCGCCTTGCGCGGCACTCAGAAAAGGCCATTGCCTCTTGGCGCGGCCCCTTGTAAAGGGCGCGCCTGTTTCGCGCAATTGACGGCGCAGCAGGGCCGCTTTAGCTCAGTCGGTAGAGCACATCATTCGTAATGATGGGGTCAGGTGTTCGAATCACCTAAGCGGCACCACCTTCATCCTTCTGAACAGTTCGGGCGGGCAGAAAGCTGGCGTTCAGCGCCTGCAGGATCCAGCGGCCGGCGGGGCCGGGTGGGCAATCGCGTTTCCAGGTGGCCCAGAGCGGATAATCGGTTTGCCGGCCTTCGGGCACGGGCAGGGGCACCAAGCGGCCGGCGGTGATGTCGGCTTCGATCATGTGGCGGGGCATGTTGCCCCAGCCGATCCCTTCGAGCAGCAGCGCGTGCTTGGCGGCCAGATCGCCCAGGCGCCACGTGCGCGCGGCGAAGACGCCGAAATCCTGCCCCTCGGTCAGCGCGGAGCGATCGGTGAGCACGAGCTGGCGATAGCGGCGGGCGATGCCGGGGCCGATCTGCTCCATCCGTGCGAGGGGATGGGCGGGCGCGGCGACCGGCACCAGTTCGACATCGCCGAGCGAGGTCAGTTCCAGCAGGGGATGGCCGGCGACCGCGGGGCCGGCGACAGCCAGCTGGGCGCGTTCTTCCAGCACCAGCGCGGCCACCGCGCCCAGCCCTTCGACGTGGAGCATGAGATCGACCGTGGGGAAGGCCAGCTGGAATTCGCGCAGGATGCCGGAAAGCAGGCCCAGCGGGCACATCACGTCCACCGCCAGGGTCAGGCAGGTTTCCAGCCCTTCATTGTAGGCGCGCACGCCAGCGACCAGCCCATCCACTTCGCCGGCGATGGCGCGGGCATGGCCCAGCACGGCGCGGCCGGCTTCGGTCAGCACCGGGCGGCGCGATCCTTCGCGTTCCAGCAGGCGCACGCCGAGCTGGGTTTCCAGGCCGGAAATGCCATAGCTCATCGCGGAAACGGCGCGGCCCATGCGCCGGGCAGCGGCGTTAAAGCTGCCTTCCTCGACCACGGCGAGGAAGATCGCCAACTGATCCAGCGAGGGGCGGGCGACATCTACCATTCAGAATATCCGAACATCATGGCCAGTTTTATCCGGCTTTTTAGATCGGCTGCCAAGCCTTATCTCCGCCTCATCCGATACACCGGGGTCGCCAACGAGGCGAGCCCGCACGGGGAGAAACGACGATGATCGAACTTCGCCCATTCAACACGCTGGGTGCGGCCAACCACGGCTGGCTCGATGCCCATCACCATTTCTCGTTTGCCGACTATTATGAGCCGGAGCGGACCCAGTGGGGCGCGCTGCGGGTGTGGAACGACGATGTTATCGCGCCCAAGACCGGCTTTCCGCCGCATCCGCATCGCGACATGGAGATCGTGACCTATATCCGCCAGGGCGCGATTTCGCACCGCGACAGCCTCGGCAATTCCGGCCGCACGGCAGCGGGTGATGTGCAGGTCATGTCGGCCGGCACGGGCATCCAGCACGCCGAATACAATCTGGAAGACGAGGAAACCCGCCTGTTCCAGATCTGGATCATGCCGGATCGGCGCGGCCATGCGCCAAGCTGGGGCACGCGGCCGTTTCCCAAGGATGACCGGGCCGGCGCCTTCGTGACGCTCGCTTCGGGCATTGCGGGTGACGATGCGCTGCGGATCAACGCCAATGCCCGCGTGCTGGGTGCTTTCGTGCGGGCCGGCGATACGGTTCGCTATGAAACCACGCCGGATCGCCATGCCTATCTGGTGCCGGCCACCGGCCGCATCCGGGTGGGCGAAGTGGAAGCCAATGCCCGCGACGGGGTGGCGATTACCGGCCTGACCGTCATCGAAGTCACTGCGCTTGAGGACGCCGAGCTTGTCCTTGTCGACGCGGCCTGAAGCATAGCCAGAGACAAAGGAAATCAGCCATGAACACCACTTCCGCCAATTCGGCCAATTCGGCAGCTTACGACAGCCTTGCCCTTGCGGGGCGCATTCTGCTTGCCGCGATCTTCATCCTTTCCGGCATCAGCAAGGTTACCGCGCCGGAAGCGACCATTGCCTATATCGCTTCCGCGGGCGTGCCCTTGCCGCAGATCGCCCTTGCCGGCGCCATCGTGGTTGAACTGCTGGGTGGCGTGGCGCTGGTGATCGGGGTAAAGACCCGGCTCGTGGCAGCGGCGCTGGCCGTGTTCAGCCTTGTTGCCGCAGCCTTCTTCCACAATGCGCTGGCCGACCAGAACCAGTTCATCCACTTCTTCAAGAACATCGCGATGGCCGGCGGCCTGCTTCAGGTCGTGGCCTTCGGGCCGGGCCGCTTGTCGCTCGACCGTCGCTGACCAACCCTTTTCAGACCACTCGTGGAGAATACCGCAATGACTGTACGTACCGCCGATCCCCGCGTCCTGCCGATCCTGGTTGAACGCTGGTCGCCCCGTTCGTTCGACGCCAGCGACCTGCCGCAGGCGGATCTCGACGTGATGCTGGAAGCTGCCGGCTGGGCCCCTTCGGCCTATAACTACCAGCCCTGGCGCTTCCTTTATGCGCACCGTGCCGACAAGGCGGCGTTCGACAGCTTCCTTTCCGCGCTGGTGCCGTTCAACCAGTCGTGGGCCAAGGACGCTTCGGTGTTGATCTATGCCGTTTCCGACGAAGCCATGCGCAGCGAGCAGGGCGCCAACCCCAACCACAGCCACAGCTTCGACACCGGCGCGGCCTGGGCCAAGCTGGCGCTGCAGGCGACCGCGATGGGCTATCATGCCCACGGCATGACGGGCGTGGACTTTGCCAAGGCCGCCGAAGTGCTCAATCTGCCGGAAGGCTTCCGGGTTGATGCGGCGATCGCCCTTGGCCGCCAGGCCCCGGCCGACCGTCTGCCCGAAGGGCTGCGCGAGCGCGAAGTGCCCTCGAACCGCAAGCCGGTGGCGGAATTTGCCTGGGCGGGTCCGTTCCCGCAGGGCTGATCGGCCCGACTGATCCAGGCAAAGGGCAGGTGCGCAAGCCGCGCCTGCCCTTTGCCTTGCGCGGGTGCCGGGGCAGGCGTAGTCTTGCCGCCATGCCGGAACGATCGGTTCCCCCCGTGCCGCCGGATCATCCGGCCCAGGCTGAAGCGCTGGTTCGCCGCCATCGCCTGTCCACCCGGCTGTGGCATTGGCTGAACGTGGTGGCAGTGTTCGTCATGCTGCAAAGCGGGCTGATGATCTTCAACGCCCACCCCCGGCTTTACTGGGGCAAATTCGGCGCCAATCCCGATCACGCCTGGCTGGAGATTTCCAACCGCGGCCCCATCGGCCAGCTGCGGATCGGTTCGCTGACGGTGGAGACCACCGGCTTTCTTGGCACCTTTACCGATGCGCAAGGGCAGATGCAGGCCGATGCCTTTCCCGGCTGGATGACCATTCCATCCTATTACAGCCTGGCCGATGCGCGGCTGTGGCATCTGGCCTTTGCCTGGGTGCTGGCGGTGGGGCTGGCGGTTTATCTGCTGTGGTCTTTGGCCAACGGGCATTTGCGCCGCGACATCCACATCACCCGGCACGAATGGTCGCCCCGGCATTTGTGGCGCGATATTCGGGCCCATGCCGCCTTGCGCTTTCCCGCGGGGGATGCTGCCCGGCGTTATAGCGCCTTGCAAAAGCTGGCCTATGCCGGAGTGCTGTTTGGCCTGCTGCCGCTGGCCATTGCCACTGGCCTTGCCATGTCGCCGGCGCTGAACGCGGCCATGCCGGGCTTGCTTGATCTGCTGGGCGGGCGGCAATCGGCCCGTTCATTGCATTTTCTGGCCGCTGTGGGGCTGGTGCTGTTCGTGCTGGTGCACCTGGTGATGGTGCTGCTGTCTGGTCCGCTCAATCAACTGCGCGGGATGATTACCGGCTGGTATCGCC
Organism: uncultured Novosphingobium sp.; assembly: GCA_964627175.1. GTDB lineage: Bacteria > Pseudomonadota > Alphaproteobacteria > Sphingomonadales > Sphingomonadaceae > Novosphingobium. The sequence continues at coordinate 43,775 of CAZVHM010000004.1, forward strand.
TGCCGAGGGAGCGCGGGCATGGTTGAGCGACTTACCCGGCGCGGGCTGATCGCGGGCGGCGGGGCGCTGCTGCTGGCGGGGTGCGACCGGCTGAACCAGGCCGAGCCATTTCGCGCCCTGCTGCAGGGGGCCGAGGATGCCCACCGCATCAGCCAGCGGCTGGCGGGCGGCGGCGCGCTGGCGCCGGAATTTACCACGGCCGATCTTTCCCCGCGCTTCCGTTCCAATGGCAATCGTTCCGCCGCCGGCGATGCGGCGTGGGATCGCCATGCCGCCAGCAGCTTTGCCCAGTGGGCACTGCGGGTTGACGGGCTGGTGCTGCGTCCGCTCGATCTTTCGCTCGAAACGCTGAAGGGCCTGCCGCAGCGCACCCAGATCACCCGCCACGATTGCGTGGAAGGGTGGAGCGCGATCGGCCAGTGGACCGGGCCGCAGCTTGGCCCGATCCTGAAGACGGCAGGGCTGCTGCCGGCGGCGCGCTATCTGGTGTTTCACTGTGCCGACCGGTTTGGCGATGTGCCCTATTACGAATCCATCGACCTGCTGGATGCCTTCCACCCGCAGACCATCCTGGCCCACACCATGAACGGGCAGCCCCTGCCGGTGGAGCACGGCGCGCCGCTGCGGCTGCGGGTTGAGCGGCAGCTGGGCTACAAGCACGCCAAGTATGTGATGCGGATCGAGGCGCGGGCCAGCCTCGCCGGATTCCGCGGCGGCAAGGGCGGGTTCTGGGAAGATCGATCCGATTATGCCTGGTATGCCGGGATATGAACCTGCAGGGGCGCTGATTAACCCGTTTGCAAACCGGCGGCGCTAGGAACAGCGGCATGAAAGTTCTCGTTACCGGCGCGGCCGGGTTCATCGGTTTCAGCCTGATCCGTGCGCTGGTGGCGCGCGGCGATACGGTTGTGGGGATCGATAACTGCAACGACTACTACGCCGTTTCGCTGAAGCGCGACCGGCTGGCCCTCTTGGCGCGCGAGGCGGGGGCGGCGTTCACCTTCATCGAGCAGGACTTTGCCGATTACCCCGCGCTGGTGGCCGCGCTGGCGCCGCACGGGTTTGATCGGATCGTTCACCTCGGCGCGCAAGCGGGGGTGCGCTATTCGATCGAAAACCCCCATGCCTATGTGCAATCGAACCTTGCCGGGCACCTGAACCTGCTGGAAATCGCCCGCCACCGCCAGGTGGAACACATGGTCTATGCCAGCTCGTCGTCGGTCTATGGCGGCAATGCCAAGCTGCCCTTTGCGGTGGAGGATCGCGCCGACCACCCCGTTTCGCTTTATGCCGCGACCAAGCGGGCCGATGAGCTGATGAGCGAGACTTACGCCCATCTCTATCGCCTGCCGCTGACCGGGCTGCGGTTCTTCACCGTCTATGGCCCGTGGGGGCGGCCCGACATGATGCTGTGGATCTTCACCCGCAAGATCCTGAACGGCGAACGCCTGCCGGTGTTCAACCACGGCGACATGTACCGCGACTTCACCCATATCGACGATATCGTGGTCGGCGTGATCGCCAGCCTGGATAATCCGCCGCCCGACGATGGGCAGGTGAAGGCCGGCGGCAGCGTGAAGCCGCACCGGCTTTACAACATCGGCAATCATCGCAGCGAACACCT
>CAZVHM010000004.1:45498-53757 GCA_964627175.1 uncultured Novosphingobium sp.
GACCTTGGGGAATCACCCCGGCATGGCGATTCTTTCCGACAAGTGGATCCGTACCCAGGCGCTCGAACACGGGATGATCGAGCCGTTCGTGGAAAATCAGCGGCGCGAAGGCTGCATTTCCTATGGCCTTTCATCCTATGGCTATGATGCGCGGGTGGCGCCGGAGTTCAAGATTTTCACCAACGTCGATAGCGCGGTGGTCGATCCGAAGGACTTTGCCGCCAATTCGTTTGTCGATCGCACAACCGATGTTTGCGTGATCCCGCCCAATTCCTTCGCGCTGGCCCGCACGGTCGAATATTTCCGCGTGCCGCGCGATGTGCTGGTGATCTGCCTGGGCAAGAGCACGTATGCCCGCTGCGGCATCATCGTGAACGTGACCCCGCTGGAACCGGGCTGGGAAGGGCACGTGACGCTGGAATTTTCCAACACCACGCCGCTGCCGGCCAAGATCTATGCCAACGAGGGCGCCTGCCAGTTCCTGTTCCTGCAGGGCAACGAGCCGTGCGAGGTCAGCTATGCCGACCGGGCGGGCAAATACATGGGCCAGCGCGGGGTAACGCTGCCGCGCCTTTGATTTCACGGCGCGGAGCGGTTCTCCGGCCCCGCCGGGAACCTCCCCGTTCTGGCCGGCTTACGGGGAAGACCATTCGGGGAGAGCATGCGATGTCCACGCTGGCTGCCGTGATCGGGCGCATTCTGATGGCCGTGCTGTTCATCGCCGCGGGCTTCATGAAGGTGGGCAATCCCGGCCGCACTGCCGGGATGCTGGAGGATGCCGGCTTCGTTGCGGCCCTGACCTTCCCTGTTGCGCTGTTCGAGATCGTGGCCGGGCTTGCACTGGCGATTGGCTTCAAGACCCGGCTGGCCGCGCTGTCGCTGGGTGCCTTCACGGTGATGACCGTGCTGATTTATGGACAGTTCACCGATCCGTCACGGCTGCCCAGCACTTTGCTGCACATCGGGGTTGTAGGCGGCCTTCTGGCGATCGTCGCGCAAGGCGGGGGGCGGTGGAGCTATGATGCGCTGCGTCACCGGCGGGCGGATGAACGGGCGAAGGAGCAGGCGGAAGGCCGCGGCTGAGTGCCAGCGAAAGTGGTTCCGGGGATTACGCGGCGCTGGCCCGCCTGCTAGCAGGAACGGGTGAGCGGGTTTCTCTTTGCCTTCCTGGCGGTCGTCGTGTGCGGAATTGGCGCGCGCGATCAGGTGCTGGTCGCCACGCTGACGCGCGTGCAGGGGCAGCGGCCAGCGCTGTTGCTGGCGGCGCTGGCGGCGGCGCTCGCCACCACGTGCCTTGCCGGCTGGGCGGCTGATCGCCTGCTGGCCGAACTGGACCCGCCGGCGCGTACCATGTTCGCCGCCTTTGCGCTGATTTTGGCCGGGCTGGAAGTGCTGGTCCTGCGCACCTTGCGCGAACCGGCCGAGCCGACCGGATCGCTGTTCGCCGCCTTCATCGTTGTGGCTGCCTTGCAGATCACCGATGGCGCGCGCTTCCTGGTACTGGCGCTGGGCGTAGCCACCGCATCGCCGGTGACTGCGGCGATGGGCGGGGCAGTTGCCAGCATGGCGCTGGTTGGCGCGGGCTGGCTGGCGCCGAACTTGCCCACCGCAGCGCCGATTCGTCCGCTGCGCCGGGTGGCGGGCAGCCTGCTGGTGCTGGTGGGCCTGTGGCATGGCCTCGGTTATTTCATCGGCTAAACCGATCAGAAAGAGCGGAAATATCGCGGAGCACGATTTATGTTTCGGGCGTATAAGCACCTGATCGATGTGATGTTTCACAGCGAAAGGGAAATGAGATGGGTGACAACTCCAAAAAGGCGCTGGTCGAAAGCCTCAACGCGCTGCTCGCCGATACTTTCGCGCTCTATATCAAGACCAAGAACTTTCACTGGCACGTGAAGGGGCCCCAGTTCCGCGATCTTCACCTCCTGTTCGACGAACAGGCCGCTGAAATCTTCGCGCTGACCGACGTGATTGCCGAGCGGGTGCGCAAGAATGGCGCCATCACGCTGACTTCGGTGGGCTCGATCGCGGCCCGCAGCCGGATAGCGGACCAGGACGACGCCACGCTGGATGCGGCAACGATGGTGCGCGAACTGATCGCCGACAACGAGGCCTATCTGGCCGCCTTGCGCGCCGCCAAGGAGGCGGCCGGGGAGGCTGGCGACAACGCGACCGACGGGATGTCCGACGACTGGACCGACCAGTGCGAGCGGCGCATCTGGTTTCTTCGGCAGACTGTCGCTTGAACCCGCACATGGCATCGCGCCGCCGTTTCGGTGCGGCGGCGGCGGTGCTATGGCTCGATCATGTCCATTGAGATCATCGACGACGCGGGCGCGGCCGAGATTGCCGATTGGCTGGCCGACCGGCTGCTGGTGGCGTTGGAGCGGGCGGGCCCCGCAGGTATTGCCATTTGCCTGCCGGGGGGATCCACCCCGTTTCCGATCCTGTCCGATCTGGCCCGCCGCCCGATCGACTGGTACCGCGTGGCGGTGTGGCCGGGGGATGAGCGGATCGTGCCGGAAGGCCATTCCGCCAGCAATCTTGGCCGGATTCGTGCCTTGCTGGAGCCGGTGGGCGCGCGGATCGTGCCGCTGGAGGAAGGCGCGGTGCCGCCGCATTTTGCCCTCGTCTGGCTGGGCATGGGCGCCGACGGGCACATCGCCTCGCTGTTCCCGGCTGCCGATCCTCAGCCCGATGCACCGCGCGCAGTGATCCGCCTGACCCCTGATCCACTGCCGCCCGAAGCACCGTTTGACCGGCTTACCCTCACCATCCCGGCGCTGCTGGATTGCGATGTCCTGCTGTTCGTGATCCGCGGGGCGGAAAAGCGTGCGCTGTTCGAGGCCGCGGCGCTGGGGGGCAGCGATCTGCCGGTGGGCCGGTTGCTCCATGCCCGCCGCCAGCCCGTCACGTGCTTCGCCTGAATCGCTGGCTGCCTGCCGGCGCGCATATCGCCGGTCTGCGCGTGGCCCATGCGGTGCGGCTGCGCTGGTGGAAGCTGGCCGGCAGCCGGGTGCGGGGCTGCCAGGTGCTGGTGTTGGACGGCGATGGCCGGGTGCTGCTGATCCGCCATTCCTATGGTTCGGGGCACTGGATGTTGCCCGGCGGCGGGCTGGCGCGGCGGGAAGATCCGGCCCTTGGCGCCACCCGCGAAGTGGCCGAGGAAACCGGCCTTGCGCTGAACGACGCGCGGATTGTTGGCCGGACCGACGATCCGCTTTCGGCGCATGAAACCTGGCTGGTGGCCGGATTGGCCGCCGGCTTGCCCCGGCCCGATGGGCGCGAGGTGATCGACGCCGCGTTCTTTGTGGCCGATCACCTGCCGCGCCCTCTTTCGCCACGGGTGGCACGCAGCCTGGACGAGTGGATTACAGCAGCGAAAGCTGCCCATCCGGCGGGGTGACGGGGGCTTGCGCCCCTTCCAGCGCAGAGAGGGTCAGCCCCATCAACCGCACTGGTTGGCGCAGGGGCAACAGTTCGTCCAGCAGGGCATGGCCAAGGGCGGCGAATTCGGCCCGGCCACTGATTGCGCGCGGCAGCGAACGCGCGCGGGTGAGGGTGGAAAAGTCTGACAGCCTGAGTTTGAGCGTGACCGTGCGGCCGTGCGCCCCGGCGGCCTCGATCCGGTCCCACACGATGGCCACGATCCCGTCCAGCGTTTCGCGCAAGGCGGGGCCGGAGGAAATATCGTGGTGAAACGTTCGTTCGCCGCCCAGCGACTTGCGCGGGCGGTTGGCCCGCACCGGGCGCAGGTCGATGCCGCGCGCGGCGCGGTAGAGATAATCCCCCTGGCTGCCGAACTCGGCCCGCAGGAAGGCCAGATCCTTCGTCCGCAGATCAGCGCCGGTGGCGATGCCCAGCCGCGCCATCTTTTCCGCTCCGCGCGGGCCGATGCCGTGAAACCGGCCGACCGGCAGCGCGGCGACGAAGGCAGCGCCTTCGCCGGGCCGGATCAGGCACAGGCCATCGGGCTTGTTCTGGTCGCTGGCCAGCTTGGCGAGGAACTTGTTGTAGGACACCCCGGCGCTGGCGGTCAGCCCGGTTTCGGCCCGGATGCGTTGGCGGATCAGCTGGGCGATGCGGGTGGCCGAGCCGATCCCGCGCAAGTCGTCGGTCACATCGAGATAGGCTTCATCAAGGCTCAGCGGTTCGACATGGGGCGTGTAATCAAGGAAAATCGCCCGGATCTGGCGCGAGACATCGCGGTAGACGTCGAACCGGGGCTTGCGGAAGATCAGATCGGGGCACAGCCGCAGTGCCTTGGCCGAAGGCATGGCCGAACGCACCCCGAAGCGCCGGGCTTCATAGCTGGCGGCGGCCACCACGCCCCGCGCCGCCGCGCCGCCCACCGCCACGGGCAACCCGCGCAGGGCCGGTTCGTCGCGCTGCTCAACGCTGGCGAAGAAGGCATCCATGTCGACATGGATGATCTTGCGCAGGCCTTGCGCCTCTTCCTCGTCTGGTGCGGTCCAGTCCATCGCCGGCCCTTATAGCGCGGCGGGTGGCAAAACCGAATTGTCGCAACCTTAAGGATGCCTTCGCGTTTGGGGGCTGGTCATCCGCGCCCACACGCGCCAAGGAAAGGCAATGGCCTCAGTGCAAACCCTTGCAGGCGGACCGGAACGGCCGCCGCTGCCGATCAGTGGGCGCGAACTGGTGTTCATGCTGGCCTTTACCCAGGCGCTGCAGGCGCTGGCGATCGATTCCATGCTGCCAGCTCTGGGCGACATATCGCGCGATCTGGGGCTGACCGATCCCAACCGCCGCCAGCTGATCGTGGGCCTGTTCCTGCTGGGCATGGGAATTGGCGCGTTGATTCCCGGCACGCTGGCCGATCGCTTTGGCCGCAAGCCGGTGATGCTGGGCTGCGTGGGCGGCTATGTGGTGACCAGCCTGGCCTGTGCCGTGGCGCGCGATTTCACCATGCTGGCGGTCTTGCGCTTTCTGGGCGGGCTGCTGTGCGGCGGGCTGGCCGTGTTGCCGCCGGCGATCATCCGTGACCGGTTCGAGGGCGACCGGATGGCCAGCCTGCAATCCATGATCTCGGTTATCTTCATGGTCGTGCCGATGATCGCGCCCTCGCTGGGGCAGCTGGTGCTGCTGGTGGCGGGCTGGCGCTGGATCTTTGCGGTCATGGCGGTGCTGGGCGCGGCGATGTTCGTGTGGCTGATGCTGCGCCTGCCCGAAACGCTGAACCCGGAATATCGCCAGCCGATCTCGCCCACCACGATCGGGCGCAATCTGTGGGCATCGCTGACCACGCGGGTTTCGATCGGCTATGTCCTGGCCAGCGCAGCCATGCTCAGCGTGATGTGGGGCTATGTGCAAAGCTGCCAGCAACTGCTGGGCGAACATTTCGGCGCCGGAGAGGCGTTTCCGCTGTTTTTCGGCGGGATGGCATTGTGCATGGCCGGGGCAAGCTTCACCAATTCGCGCATTGTGGAACGGTTCGGCGCGCGCCGCGTGGGGCATACCGCGGTGCTGGCCTATATCCTGTTTGCGCTGATCGAATATGGACTGGCCCATACGGGCGAGCAGACCCTGTGGCAGTTCGTGCCGCTGATGACCCTGATCATGATCTGCGGCGGGTTTACCGGCTCCAACTTCAGCTCTATCGCGCTGCAGCCGTTTGCCCGGATGGCCGGCGCGGCCAGTTCAGTGCAGGCGTTTATCCGCAATGTGGCCGCGGCCTTGATCGCGGCCTCGATCGGCCAGGCCTATGATGGCACGGCAGGGCCGCTTTCCACCGCGATGGTGGTGGCCGGCGGCGTGGCGCTGGCGCTGGTCTTGTGGAGCGAAAAGGGCCGGCTGTTCCGCCGCCTCTATCCGCCCGGAACGCCCCGCCCGATGGCCTGACGGGCACGCGCGGCCAGCGCCCGGCGCTGCCAGTGCGGGCTGGGCCCGGTCGGCTCGGCACGCGGCAGGGCCTGCCACCAGCTGGCGGCCAGATGCGCCAGCTTTTCCAGTTTGCCGGTGCTGACCCGGCGATCCCAGGCATGGCTGCCTGTGGCTGCCACCTTGCGGGCAATGGCGCCATAGATGCCGGCTGCGGCCAGCACGGCCCAGCGCTGGCGAAAGGCCAGCCGGGCCGCGCCAATCCGGGCCGAAGCCTCGTATTCCTCGGCCAGCCGGCAAAGCCGCGCCACGACGCCGACCAGCGCCGTGCGAAACGGCGGCTTCATCTGTTCGCCCGGCGGAATATCGGCTTCGGCCAGCCATTCCGCCGGCAGATAGCAGCGCCCGGCCCGATCATCCTCGGCCACATCGCGGGCGATATTGCCCAGCTGAAACGCCAGCCCCAGATCGCAGGCGCGGTCCAGCGTATCCTCGTCATCCGGGGAAACTCCCATGACCACGGCCATCATCACCCCCACCGCACCGGCCACATGAAAGCAGTATTGCAGCAGGTCGGCTTCGCTGCGGGGTCGCCATTCGGCGGCATCGAGCGCGAAGCCGGCGATCACATCTTCGGCCATGGCCGCGGTGATGCCGCATTCGGCCGCCACCACGGCAAAGGCATCGAAGCTGGGCTCGCCAGAGGCCTTGCCCGCCAGCGCCAGCGCGGTCAGTTCGCGGATGCGCTCCAGCCGTTCGGCCGCGCCACTCTGGTCGCCCAGCGCGCCGCCCATATCCTGTGCATCGGCCAGATCGTCGCACGCCCGGCACCAGGCGTAGAGCAGCCAGACCCGTTCGCGCGTTTCGCGGTCGAACAGGGTGGACGCGGCGGCAAAGCTTTTCGAGCCGCGCGCGATGGTCTGGCGCGCGTGGGCGACCAGGGCGGGGCGATCAAACGGCATCGCACCTCAAAGGTCGGTGGCCTTCATGCGAAAGATCGGCAGGTGGGGTTCATAGGCGGCCATGCGGGCCAGCAGCAGATCGAGTTCGTGTTCGGCGATGATGATGCTGGTGTGCAACTGGCGGATGAAGCCGGTATCGACCATGTGCCGCTGGAAGGCCAGCAGATGATCGAAGTAGCCGAAGGCATTGAGCAGGCCCACCGGCTTGTCGTGATAGCCCAGCTGCGACCAGCTGACCGCTTCCCACAGCTCGTCCATCGTGCCCACCCCGCCGGGCAGGGTCAGGAAGCCGTCCGACAGGTCGGTGAAGGCCTGCTTGCGGGCATGCATGTTGGGCACCACGCGCAGTTCGGTGCAATCGGCATTGGCCACTTCGGCATCGGCCAGGGCTTCGGGGATCACGCCGATCACCTCGCCGCCTGCATCAAGCGCGGCCGTGGCCAGAGCGCCCATCAGGCCGCGCCTGCCGCCGCCATAGACAATGCCGATGCCGCGCATGGCAAGGGCGCGGCCCACATCGGCGGCAAGGGCCATGTAGCGGCCATCGGCGGGCGTGGCCGAGCCGCAATAGACCGCCAGCCGCTTCACAGCAGGTCTTCCAGCATCAGGCCGGCGGTGGCCTTGGCGCTGCCTACAACGCCGGGGATGCCGGCGCCCGGATGGGTGCCCGCGCCGACGAGATACATGTTCTTCAGTCGATCATCGCGGTTGTGGCCGCGGAACCACGCGCTTTGCGTGAGGATCGGTTCAAGGCTGAAGGCGCTGCCCAGGTGTGCGTTGAGATCGAGCGTGAAATCGCGCGGGGCATAGTGGAACTTGGTGGTGATCCGGTCGTGGATGTCGGGGATCAGGCGGCGGCCCACTTCATCGAGGATGCGCTTTTCCAGCAGTGGGCCAACCTGTTCCCAGTCGATCGGCAGCTTGCCGGTGTGGGCCACCGGCACCAGCGCATAGAACGTGCTTTTGCCGGCCGGCGCCACGCTGGGATCGGTCACGCTGGGATGGTGGAGATAGATCGAGAAGTCCTGCGGCAGCACGCCGTGGGTGTAGATGTCGTCGAGCAGGCCCTTATAGCGCGGGCCGAACAGGATCATGTGGTGGGGGATGCCCGGCCAGGTGCCTTCCACCCCGAAATGCACCACGAACAGGCTGGGCGAAAAGCGCTTCTTCGCCAGCTTGCGGCCTTGGGCCGCCGCCGTCGGGGTGCCGGCCAGCAGGTCGCGGTAGGTGTGGACGATATCGGCGTTGCTGGCCACCGCATCGAACCGTTCGCGCCAGCCGCTTTGCGTTTCCACCTCGTTCACCCGATCGCCGAAGGTGTGGATCGCGGTGACCGGATCGTGCAGCCGCACGATGCCGCCCAGCCGTTCGAAATGGCGGACCATTCCGGCGATCAGGCGATTGGTGCCGCCCTTGGCCCACCACACGCCGCCATCCTTTTCCAGCTTGTGGATCA
>CAZVHM010000005.1:0-53439 GCA_964627175.1 uncultured Novosphingobium sp.
AACCTGATCTTCTTCCCGATGCACTTCCTCGGTGCCCAGGGGATGCCGCGCCGCTATCCCGATTATCCGGCTGCTTACGAGCACTGGAACCAGGTCGCCACGCTCGGTTACAAGATCATGGCCGTCTCGGTGCTGATCTTCCTGGTCAACATCCTCTACTCCCTCGTTGCCGGCAAGAAGGCGGCCGCCAACTACTGGGGTGAAGGTGCGACCACGCTGGAGTGGACGCTGTCCAGTCCGCCGCCGTTCCACCAGTTCGAGACCCTGCCGGTCATCGACGACGCGGCGCACCATTGATAACGGCCGCAAGGCAGATCACGAACGGCCCCGGAGGAAACTCCGGGGCCTTTTTCGTTTGCGCGTCTGTGTCGCAGCGGTTGCATCCAGTGCATTTTCTTCGGCGTTTGCTCCGTCCTTTCAACTTGCCTCCACCTTCCCTATAGGCAGCGGCGTGACTCAGCCTGCCCCAACCTTGCCGCTCCCTGCGGAGTGGCGCGATTTCTTCGCGCTGACCAAGCCGCGCGTGATGAGCCTGGTGATCTTTACCGGACTGTGCGGACTGCTTGCCGCCCCGGTGCAGATCCACCCGGTTCTGGGTTTCACCACCATATTGTGCATCGCATTGGGGGCCGGCGGCGCTGCCGCGCTCAACCAATGGTGGGAAGCCGATATCGATGCCGGGATGCGGCGCACGAAGGACCGCCCGCTTCCCGCCGGCCGGATGGACCGGACGAGCGCGCGCGATTTCGGTATCGCGCTGTCGGCAGGGTCGGTTTTCGTGATGGGCGTGGCCGTCGGCTGGCTGGCGGCGGCGATCCTTGCGCTGTCGATCGTCTACTACGCGGTTGTCTATACCATCTGGCTCAAGCCGCGGACGCCGCAGAACATCGTGATTGGTGGCGGCGCCGGGGCGTTTCCGCCGCTGATCGGCTGGGTGGCAGCCACCGGCGATATCACGCTGATGCCGGTTTTGCTGTTTGCGATCATCTTTATGTGGACGCCGCCTCATTTCTGGGCGTTGGCGCTGTTCGTCCAGTCGGATTACGCCAAGGTCGGAATTCCGATGATGCCGGTCGTTGCCGGAGAAGCTTCGACTCGCCGGCAGATTCTCGTCTACGCCACGCTGCTGCTGCCGCTTACCCTGGTGCCGTGGTGGATCGGCGGTGCCGGCGTGATATACGGGGCCTCGGCAGCTATATTGTCGGGCTTGTTCCTGGCGCTCTCGGTCAGGGTTGGCGTGCGGCACCGGGCCGGGCCGGGTGATGCGATGAAGCCGGAAAAGCAGCTGTTCGCCTTCTCGGTCATCTATCTTTTCGCGTTGTTCGCGGCACTGGTTGCCGATCGCTGGCTGCTGGTGCAGGGGTAATCATATGACCGAGCTTCCCGATCCCGAATCGCCCGACGCGCTGGACCAGCGGCGCAAGGTGATCCGCCAGCGGAACGTCGTCATGGCGCTCGTCCTGGCATTTTTCGTCGTGCTGTTCTTCGCGATAACGATCGTCAAGATGAAGGTCTGATCCGATGGCTACCATGCCGCTCGAATTGAAGCACCGTAATCGCCGCGTTGGCATCTATGCGCTGATCGGCGCACTGGCGATGCTGGGTCTGGGTTATGCGTCGGTGCCGCTTTATCGCCTGTTCTGCCAGGTTACCGGGTTCAACGGCACCACGATGCGCGCCAGCGCTGCCGAAGCTGCAGAGGTGCAGGTGGCAGCCGCGACGATCTCGATCCGCTTCGATGGCAATGTCGACCGCGGCCTGCCGTGGGAATTCAAGCCGCAGCAAGTAACCCAGACAGTGCGCCTGGGCGAACGGGCGCTGGCGATCTATTCGGCCAAGAACCTGTCGAACAGCCCGGTCGTCGGCCGGGCCAGCTTCAATGTTTCGCCTGCCGCTGCGGGCAAGTACTTCAATAAGGTTCAGTGCTTCTGCTTCACCGAGCAGACCCTGCAACCGGGCCAGGACGTGCGCATGCCGGTGACCTATTACGTCGATCCGGCGATCGCCAAGGATGAGGATGCGCGCGCGATCGAGCAGATCACGCTTTCCTACACTTTCCACGAGGACAAGGCGGCAAGCGCCGAAGCGGCGTCGAAGGCTCTGGACCGCGCCGATAACGCGCGATAAGGGGCCAACCACAAACATCGTGCCGGCAAGCCAGCGCCGGGAACGCCAACAGGGACCAGATCGATCATGGCCGGTACCAAGACCCACGATTATCATATTCTTCCGCCGGACATCGTGCCGCTGCTGACCACGATCGGTGCGCTCACTTCCACATCCGGCCTGGTGCTGTACATGCACGACATGCCCGGTGGAAAGTTCGTTCCGTGGCTGGGCCTTGCCCTCCTGCTGGCGGGCATGTTCCAGTGGTTTTCCAAGATCATCCACGAAGCGCGCGCCGGCGATCATACCCCCGTGGTGCAACTGCACCAGCGCTATGGCATGATCCTGTTCATCGCTTCGGAAGTGATGTTCTTCGTCGGCTGGTTCTGGGCCTTCTTCGATTTCTCGCTGTTCCCCAGCGAACTGGCCGAAACTGTTGCTGGCCAGTGGCCGCCGAAGGCCATCGAACACGTGATCGACGCCTGGGATCTGCCGCTGCTCAATACCCTGATCCTGCTCTGCTCGGGCACCACGCTGACCTGGGCGCACCACGCCCTGATCCACGGTGATCGCGAGAGCCTGAAGAAGGGCCTGTGGGCCACGATCCTGCTCGGCCTGCTGTTCAGCTCGATCCAGGCCTACGAATACGCCGTTGCCCCGTTCGAGTTCGGCAAGAACACCTACGGTTCGGCCTTCTACATGGCCACCGGCTTCCACGGCTTCCACGTGATCGTGGGCACGATCTTCCTGATCGTGTGTCTGAAGCGCACCTACAACGGCGAGTTCACCCCGCGTCAGCACTTCGGCTTCGAAGCTGCTGCCTGGTACTGGCACTTCGTCGACGTCGTCTGGCTGTTCCTGTTCGTGGCGATCTACGTCTGGGGCAACTGGGGCGCCGCCGTTCACTGATGACGAACCCTGTCAACACGGACCAGAAAGGGCAGCCCGGCACCGCCGCGGCTGCCCTTTTCGGCTGCTGCCCGCGCTGCCATGCGCGCACGCTGTTTGCCGGCTACGCAAAGTTCGCTGACCGCTGCCGGGTTTGCGGGCTGGATTTCACCCAGTTCAACGTCGGCGATGGTCCGGCGGCATTCCTCACGCTGCTGATCGGTGCGCTGGTCACGGGCCTTGCGATCTGGCTCGAACTGGCGGTCCAGCCGCCGTTCTGGATGCATGTCGTGCTGTGGGCGCCGCTTACCGCGGCTGCCGTGATCGGCGGGCTGCGGGGGGCCAAGGCCTGGCTGCTGCAGGCGGAATACCGCCGTAAGGCCGGCGCAGCGGTCAATGAAGAGCGGACGATGGATTCACGGGACGGTGAAGAATGATTCGCAGGGTTCCGTTGCTTCCCACCCTGGTGGTTCTGATCGCGGTGGGCATCATGCTTCGCCTCGGTTTCTGGCAGATCGGCCGGATGCACGAAAAGGCGGAGATGCTGGCGCGCTATGAGTCGGCTGAAGGACTGGCGGCAGAAGTGCAGTGGCGCACGGCTGCGGCCACTGCTGAACCCGGCAAGGCCGATGCCTGGGCGGCGGCCCTTTACCGTCGCAGCCGATTGGAATGCATGTCCGTTGCCGGGATGTCGTCGGTTGCCGGGCAGAACGCCAGGGGGGAGGCGGGGTTCGCCCATATCGCCCAGTGTGTGCTGGCAGATGGCGGCCGCGCCCCGGTTGTGCTGGGTTGGTCGCGTCAACCGCAGGCGCCGGAATGGCAGGGCGGAAGCGCTACGGGATGGATCGCACCGGGGCCGAGGCTGGTGGCCGATCCGCCGCTTGCCGGGCTTGATGCCAATGCCCGGCCCGATCCACGCGACATCCCCAACAACCACCTGGCCTATGCCGTGCAGTGGTTCGCTTTCGCCGTGGTGGCGCTGGTGATCTATGCACTGGCGCTCAGGAAACGCTGGCGCTCCTGAAGCCGGGCCTTGGGGGAGGCCGGGCATCCTGCGCCCGAATCCTTGCCTCTTGCGCCCCTCGCGGCTAACGCGCGCGACCATGGACTATATCAGCACTCGTGGCAGCGCCCCCGCGCTCGATTTCGCCGGAGCAACGCTCGCCGGTCTCGCCAGCGATGGCGGCCTTTACGTGCCGCGCGAATGGCCGCGCTTTTCCGAAGCGGAAATCGCCGCCATGGCCGGGCTGCCCTATGCCGAACTGGCCCAGCGCATCATGCTGCCGTTCGTCGAAGGTAGCCTTTCGGCTGAACGCCTGCTGGAGCTGACAACCGAGGCCTATGGTCGCTTCGCCCACAAGGCCGTAACCCCGCTGGTCCAACTGGACGAACAGCAGTGGCTGCTCGAACTGTTTCATGGCCCTACGCTGGCGTTCAAGGATGTGGCGCTGCAGCTGCTCGGCCTGCTGTTCGAAGAATTCCTCGGGCGGACTGACCAGAATCTCACCATCGTGGGCGCCACTTCGGGCGATACCGGTTCGGCCGCGATCGATGCCGTGGCCGGTCGCGCCAAGATCGATATCTTCATGCTCCACCCGCGGGGCCGCGTGTCTGACGTTCAGCGCCGGCAGATGACCACGGTGCTGGCGCCCAACGTGCACAACATCGCCATCGAAGGCAGCTTCGACGATGCCCAGGCGATGGTGAAGCGGATGTTCAACGATACCGCGATGACCGATCGTTTCGCCATCGGCGCGGTAAATTCGATCAACTGGGCCCGCCTGATGGCCCAGGTGGTCTATTACTTCGCCGCTGCGCTGCAGCTGGGCGCGCCCGCCCGCAAGGTCGCCTTCTCGGTGCCGACCGGCAATTTCGGCGACGTTTTCGCCGGCTATGTCGCGGCGCAGATGGGGCTGCCGATCGAACGGCTGATCGTTGCCACCAACGTCAACGACATCCTGCATCGGGCCCTGTCTACCGGCGATTATTCGCAGGGCACCGTCACGCCCACGGCGGCCCCTTCGATGGATATCCAGGTTTCGTCGAACTTCGAACGCCTGCTGTTCGATGTCGGCGGACGCGATGGCAAGGCGCTGGCCGCGCAGATGGCCGGGTTCGAAGCGACCAAGACGATGCAGCTGACCAATGCCCAGCGCGAAGGCGCCGCGGCATTGTTCTCGTCTGCGCGCGCCGATGCCGATGATATGAACCGCGCGATCCGCTGGGCCTTCGTCGAATGCGGCGAAACCATCGATCCGCACACCGCCATCGGTCTGCACGCGGCCCGCACCGCCGGGATTGATGCCGCGGTTCCGGTGGTGACCCTTGCCACCGCCCATCCGGCCAAGTTCACCGATGCGGTCGAACATGCCACTGGCATCCGCCCGGTCCTGCCCACCCGCGTGGGCGACCTGTTCGAGCGTGAGGAGCGCCTTGTCGGCCTGCCGGGCGATTATGCGGCCGTGGCCGAATACGTCGCCGCCCACGCCACCCCGCGTCCGTAACGGGCGCGCGCTGGTGGCCGTGCTCGATCAGTCGCCGCAGCTCCTCGTTGGCGAGGGGTGGGGGGATTATGGGCTGGTCGATTCCGGGCATGGCCGGAAGCTGGAGCGTTACGGCCCCTATCGCTTCATCCGGCCCGAGCCGCAGGCGATGTGGGCGCCGCGGCAGGCCGATTGGCAAGCGGATGGCGAGTTCGTTCCCGGCTCGGACGAGGATGGCGGCGGCCGCTGGCAGTTTGCCCGCCAGGTCCCGCGTGAAGGCTGGGAACTGGCGCGCGGCGAGGTGAAGTTCACCGCCAGTTGCACCCCGTTCCGCCATCTCGGCTTTTTCCCCGATATGGCCCCGGTGTGGGATTGGATGGGCGGGCAGCTCGCCGGCAAGGCCGATGCCGCCACGCTCAACCTGTTCGGCTATACCGGCGTCGGCACACTGTCGCTCTCGGCGCATGGGCCGGTCACCCATGTCGATGCCTCGAAGAAGTCCGTCGCTCAGGCCCGCGCCAATGCCGCGCTTTCGGGCATGGAGGGGCGGCCGGTGCGCTGGATCGTCGACGATGCGGCCAAGTTTGCCGCGCGTGAAGTGCGGCGGGGGCGGCGTTATGACGGGATCATTCTCGATCCGCCCAAGTTCGGGCGCGGCCCGGAAGGCGAAGTGTGGCGGCTGGAAGAACACCTGCCCGGCCTGATCGCCGATTGCCGCCGCCTGCTGGATCAGGACAGCCGCTTCCTGTTTCTCACCGTCTATGCGGTGCGGATGAGCTCGCTGGCCATTGCCGGGTTGCTGGCCGAAGCCTTTGCCGGCCTGCCCGGCCGGATCGAGCATGGCGATCTCGCCGTGCGCGAAGACGGCGCCGATGGCCGTCTGCTGCCCACCGCCATCTTCGCCCGGTGGTCCAATCCTGCCCAGGGGGCGCCTGCATGACCGATTCGCTGATCCTCGAAGTGGCCGATTTCGAAGTCGATGTCCTCACCGGCATCTATTCGGAAGAAACCGGCCAGCCCCAGCCGCTGCGCATCACCATTCAGGCGCGGCTGAAGCCGGCCCCGCGCTACGAGCCCGATTCGCCGCTGAGCGACAGCAAGAACTATATGGACCTGAAGTTCGCCGCGCGCGAAGCGCTGCCGGCGGGGGTTCATTTCAAGCTGATCGAGGCGGTGGCCGATCACATCTGCGAAACCCTGTTCGTGGGGGATGAGCGAGTCGAGGCTGTCACGGTCAAGATCGTCAAGCTGGCCATTGCCGAAGCGGGCGAGCGGATCGGCATGACCCTGCACCGCGAGCGCCGCTAAGCCATGCTGTTGGAAGTTGGCCCGCTGCCGGCCGATGCGCTGGCCGCCAGCGTCGCCTTCCATGCCGATGTGCTGCCGCGCATTGATGCCGCGCTGTCCGGCGGCCTGCCCTGGCTGACCCTGGTGTTCGCCCCGGCGCCGCATGAACATAGCGCCTGGCGTGAGGCCGCGGTGCAAACCCTGGCCCGCGCTCACGCGCCGGCTCGGGTCAATGGGGTGGTGGGCGATGATCGCGATGGCATCGCCGCCGCAGCCGAATACATTGCCAATGCTCCTGGCCTGACCGGGCATTACCTCGTGCTCGATGGCGCGGGCGCTGGCGTGGTGGTATAAGCGCGGCATGGCCGCCGCTGCTCCTCTCGTCGATCAGTTTTCCCGCCGCATCAGCTATCTGCGCCTGTCGGTGATAGACCGGTGCGATCTGCGCTGCGGCTATTGCATGCCCGAGCGGATGACCTTCCTACCCAAGGCGGAAGTGCTCAGCCTGGAAGAGCTGCACCAGCTGGCGCTGGGGTTCATCGCCCGGGGGATCACCAAACTGCGGCTTACCGGCGGTGAACCGCTGGTGCGGCGTGACATGATCGAGCTGGTCCGCGCGCTCGGCCGCAAGCTCGGCGCAGACGACGGGCCGGGCCGGCTCGACGAATTGACGCTGACCACCAACGGCACGCGCCTGGCCGAATTTGCCGAAGACCTGTTTGCCGCCGGGGTGCGGCGAATCAACGTTTCGCTCGACACGCGTGACCGCGAAGCCTTTGCCCGGCTCACCCGGCGTGACATGCTGCCCCAGGTGCTGGAAGGGATCGCCGCCGCCCGCGCGGCGGGGCTGGCGGTCAAGCTCAACACCGTGGCGCTCAAGGGGATCAACGAGGACGAGATTCCCGATCTCGTCGTCTGGGCGCACGGGCAGGGCATGGATCTCACCCTGATCGAGGTCATGCCGCTGGGCGAGGTTGAGCAGGATCGCTTCGATCATTATCTCCCGCTCTCGGCCGTGCGCGAGCAGTTGGACCAGCACTTCACCCTCACGCCGAGCGAGCATCGCACCGGCGGCCCGGCGCGCTACTTCGATGTCGCGCAAACCGGCGGGCGGCTCGGCCTGATCACCCCGCTCACCAACAACTTCTGCGATGGCTGCAACCGGGTGCGGATCACCGCCACCGGCCAGCTGTTCGCCTGCCTTGGCGGGAATGAACAGGTCGATCTGCGCGCGGCCCTGCGCTCCGACCAGCCCGAAGCGCGGCTGGCCGAGGCGCTGGACCTGGCCATGCGAATCAAGCCCTTGCGCCATGCCTTTGCGATCGAGCGCCCCGGCGAGGCCCCGGCGCTGGCCCGCCACATGTCGATGACCGGCGGCTGATGGCGCGGCTCCTGTTCCTCGGCCGGCTTGAAGACCTTGCCGGCAGCCCGGAAATCACCCTGCCGCTCGCCGGGGCCACGCCGCTCGCCGTCGTGCTGGCCCAATTGCCTGAGCCTCTGGCCGCAGCGCTCGCCGGCCCCAAGGTGCGCTTCGCCTTGAACGGCGCGCTGGTGGCCAGCGAAGGTCTGCTGGTGGGCGATGGCGATGAACTCGCCTGCCTGCCGCCCGTCAGTGGCGGCTGAAATGCCCGAAAGCGCTGCTTCCCCGGTCCGCCTCGCCTTGGTTCCGTTCGATCCGGCAAGTGAGCTGGCCGCGTTCGGCGCGGCTCATGGTGAAGCCGGCGGCATCGTCTCGTTCCTCGGCCAGGTCCGCGCTGGCGAGGGGGTGGATGCGCTCGAGCTGCGCCATTTCGAACCGTTGACCCTGCCAGGGATGGAAGCGCTCGCGGCCGAGGCGCGCCAGCGTTGGGAACTTGCCGGCTTGCTGGTCATCCATCGTAGCGGGGTGATGCAGCCGGGCGATCCGATCGTTCTGGTTGCCGCCGCCGCCCGTCATCGCCGCGATGCCTTTGCTGCGGTCGATTTCGTGATGGATCACCTGAAAAGCGATTCGTGGTTCTGGAAGCGCGAGCGCGCCGGCGGCGCATGGCGCTGGATCGAGCCGCGCGAGCAGGATCACGCCGACCGCGAACGGTGGGGCTAACGCCGATTCGGCACGATTGATCGGGGTCAAGGAACCCCGCCTGTCCTCGTCCTAGGTAAAGTTCTGACGGCGATCCGCTGCGAAGCTCCGCTGCTTCGCGTCAGGTTGTCATCCGGGCACCGAGTTCGGCCAGGACCGCATCTTCATCGGCGACCCATGCGGTCACCTGGTCGCGGACGGCGGCGATGGCTCCCCCATCGCCGCCGTCAATCCGCTCGGCCACATAAAGCCGGTCGAGCTCCGCCAGCGAGGTCATCGCCTCGCTGCGCGCCGATTCGAGGTCGGCGATAGCCACGGTTGCCACGCTCCACGCCTCGCTGGCCACAGCTGCGCCGCGCGCCGCCGCAACCAGCTGGCTCGCCCGGCCCCGTTTGCCGGAAAAATGCGCATGGGCTTTGCCGGCCGCTTCCTTCAGCTGGGCCAGCCGCGCGATCATTTCGGGCGCAACCGGGCGGGGGGCGGTGCTGGTGTCGGGCGCGGGGGACGGGACGGTCCCGCCGATTCGGTCCGCACCGGCCGGCAGGGCCTCCAGCGCCTGTTCCGCCGGCCGCTTGGCAAGCGATGGGAACTGCCCTTGCGAGGCACAGGCCGAAAGCAGCGTGGCTGCGGCAACAAGCGTGATTGCGGGTTTCATGGAGTCACCGCATAAACCCTCGGCGGTGGGCGCGAAACCCCGCTCGCGCGGTTGACAGTGCCGGTAGGGTGCACTAGTGGCGGCGCTTCTTCCGACACCTGCCTGTTGTGGGCGGGGAGTCGGCGCGTCGCCCGCATCGGCCTGTTTGGCCAAAGCGTGCGGGGCGACACGGGCAAGACAGATTGGATTGAGCACCATGTTCGCAGTTGTGCGCACGGGCGGCAAGCAGTACCGGGTTGCCGCCGGAGACAAGATCGCGGTTGAGAAGCTGGCTGGTGAAGCCGGTGACAAGATCACCCTGGGTGACATCCTGCTCGCCGGCGACGGTGGCGAGGTCAAGGACGCGGCGGGTCTCGTCGTCTCGGCCGAGATCATCGCACAGGCCAAGAGCGAGAAGGTGATCGTTTTCAAGAAGCGTCGCCGTCACAACTATCGCCGCCGCAACGGCCATCGCCAGCAGATGACTCTGCTGCGCATCCTCGCTGTCGGCGCTGCTGAGTAAGATCGGAGTTATTCGAGATGGCACACAAGAAAGCAGGCGGCTCTTCGCGTAACGGTCGCGACTCAGCTGGCCGTCGCCTTGGCGTGAAGAAGTTCGGCGGTCAGGAAGTGATCGGCGGCAACATTATCATCCGTCAGCGCGGCACCCGCGTCTATCCGGGCGCCAATGTCGGCATGGGCAAGGATCACACCCTGTTTGCGCTGGGCGAAGGCCGCGTGCGCTTCCACGACGGTAAACTCGGCCGCAAGTACGTGTCGGTCGACATTATGGCCGAGGCGGCTGAATAAGCTGGATGGTCGATAAAGGGCCATCCTGACGGGATGGCCCCGCCGGTTTTTCAGAAAGCCGGCCGTCAACGAGGGAGAGGGGCCCAGCCCGTCTCCCTTTTTTCGTTCTCCCTCACGTCACCCCGCCGCGCTCCCGCGCGGTGCCACACGAATGTCACGCAGGCCCGTTATGCGCGGCCCTGCGGGGCGGGAATGACAAGGAGAACGCCATGTTCATTCGCAGCGAACGCCTGTTCCTGCGGCCGGGTTGGCCGGAGGATTGGGATGAACTGTATGGTCGCCTGGCCGGTGAAGGCACCGCGCCCGATATGATAAACGTGCCCTGGCCCCACAGCGCAGAACATGCGCGCAGCCTTGCCGGCGCGCCGCAGGCACCGCGCCATCCGCATTTCCTGATAACCCTGCCCGGTGCGGAAGGTAGCCGCCTGATCGGCTGCATCGGGCTGGGGCAAGTTGGCGATGCCACGGAGCTTGCTTACTGGATCGCGCGCGCGGCCTGGAACCATGGTTATGCCACCGAAGCGGGGCGAGCGGTGCTGGGCCTGGCGCGCACGCTCGGACATCGGCGGATCGTGGCCCATCAGATACCGGATAGCCCGGCCTCGGGCCGGGTGCTGCGCAAGCTCGGCTTCTGTCCGATCGGCGAATCGGCCGGGTCGGCCGGCGCGGTGGTCCACGCGGTCGATCTGGGGGAACCCTGCGATTGCGATGATGACCAGCCGCCTGCCGCCGTGCGCGCGGCCTGATCGGGCTGTCGGCGGCTAGGCTTCGGCCGGGTCGCCGCTGTCCTGCAGCCAGTCCGGCAAGAGGTCGGGTGCCACTTCGTCCATTCGCAGGTGATCCACCGCCAGGCCAATATCCGGATAGGTGATTCGCTGCCGTGCCGGATTGGATCGGTCCAGCGGCACGACCAGCAGGCGGCGGTTGACCTTTTGCCGCCAGTTCATCCGCGCGGTGTTTTCCTGCCCGACATAGCAGCCCTTGGTGAAGCTCACGCCGTTCAGCTCAGCCGCATTGCATTCCAGCCACAGCGTTTCGCCATCGCCCAGTTCGGCGCGCCCTTCCGGCACACCCAGGACTAGCCGGTGCGCGCGCCACGCGTCGTCGGCGCTGTCCGCGTCGTCGGCATCGGCCGGGGCCACCCAGCGTTCGCCCAAGGCGGCAAGGCGGGGGTCGGGCGCGGCGCCATCACCGATGTGCGGCCGCCAGTGGACCGCAATCTCATCGTCGCGCGCGATGGCGATCGCGCGGCGCAGCCGATAGATCGACAGGCGGCGCACCAACGCGTCGGCCGCTTCGGCCTCGCAATCGAGCAGGAGGTCGCCGCCATCCGGCCAGACTATGAAATCGAACAGGGCCTTGCCTTGCGGGGTCAGCAGCCCGCACCACACCGGCAGGATCCCGGTCACGTCATTGGTCACAAGACCTTGCAGGAATGCGGCCGCATCTTCGCCTGGTTCGGGCGAGAGGCGGATGATGGCGCGAGAGAAGAGGCGGGTTCCGGTCATGGGGCCTGTGTTACTGCGGCCTCGCCTCAACCGGTAGGGGCTTGTTGGGTTCCGGGCGATGATTGGTCAGGCCCGCTTGTGGCGCCGGGCCAGCATATCGTGGCTGAAGATCCCGATCGCCACCCAGATCAGCGCGAAGCAAGCGATCTGCAGCGGCCGCAATGGTTCGCGAAACAGGGTCAGCCCCAGCACGAACACGATCGTTGGCGTGATGAACTGAGCAAAGCCCAGCAGCGCCATGTCCAGCCGCCGGGCGGCCTCGGCAAACAGGAATAGTGGTATCGCCGTCAGGAAGGCGGAGCAGATCAGCAGGGCAGTTTCCAGCCCGTCACGGCCGAACGCCAGGTCGCCGGTTGATCCGGTGGTCCACCACAGGCCGGCCAGCGCCAAGGGGGCCAGCAACACCGTTTCCACCGCCAGCCCTGGCATGGCCGCCACTCGCGCCAGCTTGCGCACCAGTCCATAAAGCCCGAAGGTGATCGCCAGCGACAGGCTGATCCACACCATCTCTCCAGCGCCGAATGCCAGCAGCATCACCGCCAGCCCGGCCAGAGCTACCGCCCACCATTGCCGGCGCGAAAGCCGCTCTTTCAGGAAAACGGTGCCGATCAGCACGTTGATCAGCGGGTTGATGTAATATCCCAGGCTTGCCGCCAGCACGTGGCCATTCTGGATCGCATAGATATAAATCAGCCAGTTCCCGCCGATCAGCGCCGCGCTCAGGCATAGCGGCGCGATCAGGCGGACGCTGCGCAGTGCCCGGCCCACGGCGCCCAGCTGACGCATGCCGGCGGCCATTGCCAGCGCCAGCGGCAGCGAAAACACTGTGCGGGCGGCCACGAGTTCCACCGGCGAGACATGGCGTAGCCAGTAGAAATAGATCGGCAGCACGCCCCAGGTGCCATAGGCGCCCAGGGCATAGAACAGGGCATTGCCGCCCCGGTTTCCTTTGCCGGAAGTAGAACTGGTCATTGCCGGCGGTTAGGGGCCGCCGCCGCGGCCTGCAACCATGGAAGAAGGCGGATGGCGCGCCCGGTCAGGCGTCGCGCAGGCCCAACCCGATGCTGGCGCGCGGTTGTTCCAGTTCGCTGGAGGCAACCGGATAGGCGCACGAGTCGGCCGCATAGAACGCGCCGGGCCGGTGATTGCCGGAAAGCCCTGCGCCGCCAAACGGTGCGCCGGGGCTGGAGGCGTTCGTTGTCTGGTTCCAGTTGACCACGCCCGCGCGCACATTGGCCCAGAAGCGATTGTATTCCTGGGGCGAGCCGCCAATCAGCGCGGCCGACAGGCCAAACCGCGTATTGTTTGCCTCGGCGATCGCCTGGTCGAAATCGTCCACCCGGATCACCTGCAGCAGGGGGCCGAACAGCTCCACATCGGGCCGCTCGGTCATGGCGGTGGTGTCGATGATCGTCGGGGTCAGGAACGGCAGGTCCTTTCGTGGCTGCACCATGTTCTTGATCGGGCGCCCGCCATGCGAAAGCAGATAGACGAAGCTTTCCGTCAGCCCCTCGGCGGCGGCATTGTCGATCACCGGGCCCATGAACGGCTGCGGATCGTCGAACGGCGCGCCTACCACGATCCGGTCGGCCAGGGCCTTCACTTCGCCCACCACCGCATCATAAAGCGAGGAGCGGACGATCAGGCGTCGCGCACTGGTGCAGCGCTGGCCGCTGGTGGCGAAGGCCGATTGCACGATCAGCACGGCGGCATCGTGGATCTTGGGGGTGTCCCAGGCCACGATCGGATTGTTGCCGCCCATGCCCAGCGCCACGATCCGGCCCGGATTGGTCGCCAGCTTGCGGTTGATGGAAATGCCGGTGTGGGCCGATCCGGTGAACAGCAGGCCATCCACCCCGTCGTGGCAGGCCAGTTCCTGGCCCTGGGCAGGGCCGCCCACCAGCAGTTGCAGCGCCCCGGCCGGCACCCCGGCGCGGTGGAAGCAGCGGACCAGGAATTCGCCGGTGGCGGGTGTCTTCTCGCTCGGCTTGAAGATCACCGCGTTGCCGGCGATCAGCGCAGGCAGGATGTGCCCGGCCGGCAGATGGGCCGGAAAAGTGGCCGGCCCGATCACGGCCATCACGCCGTGGGGCTTGTGGCGCAAGGCGGTGGTTCCCTGCAGGGCATTGTCCAGCCGGCGCTGGGCGGTCCGCTCGGCATAGCTGCGGACGGCAATTTCCACCCGCCCGATCACGGCTTCCACCTCGTTGCGGGCTTCCCACAGCGGCTTGCCGGTTTCCCGCGCGATCAGCTCGGCAAAGGGATCCTGTTCCTTGCGCAGTTCGTTGGCGAAGCGGCGGCACAGCTCGATCCGGTTGGCCAGCGATTGCGCGGCCCAGTTGCCCCAGCTGCGGCGGGCGCGCTCCACCAGATCGTCCACCGATCCGATTGGCGCGCGCCACAGCTCCTCGCCGGTGGCGGGGGCATAAGAAATGATCTCGCCGCTCATTGCCGTAATGCCGTGGTTCCCGCGCGCGCGGGCTGCACGCAAAGTCACCTTTGCGGCGGCGCGCTGGAGCTTGCAATCCTTTGGTGCATGTTATGATCGGGCTTATTGCCGCGAATTTGGTTCAATTGTGTCCCGCTGGCTGCGGCGGCTCGCCCAGCGCCGTGCCAAGCCGGCGGATCGCCTCTACATGCGCCGTCAGCGGCGCCCAGTCATCCCGCTCCGAAATGGCAGACCAGATCCGTTCCACTTCGTCGATATGGTTCGTCGGCGCCGCATCGGCCCACAGCGGATCGTCGGTGGCGGCAGGGGCGGGGGAACGCTCGCGCAGCATGTCGCCCAGTGGTCCTTCGGGCGCATTGCGCCCGCCGCGATGCAGGAAATGGAACGCATCGGGCGAAAGTCCGGTTTCCGTCATGTATTCGCTCGCCGCCTGAAACAGCGCAAGGTCGGCCTCCAGGCCGCCGCTGGCCACGCCCAGCCGCCAGCAGAACCGCCGTCCCAGTGCCGCGCGATATAGCGGGGCAAAGCGGTCCAGGGCGGCGATCAGCGGCGGCGCATCGGCCAGCAGGCGCAGCGCCACGGCCAGCTGGCCGCAGTTCCAGTTGATCGCGCCGGGCTGGCGGCCATAGGCATAAAGGCCCTGATGGTCGAAATAGGCGGCGGTGAAGGCCGGATCGAAATGCGGCAGCCAGCGCCACGGCCCATAATCGAAGCTCTCGCCGCTCACGTTCATGTTGTCGGTGTTGAGCACGCCGTGCACGAACCCGGCCACCATGTAGGCGGCCGCCATATCGGCCAGCCGTTCCACCACCTGATGCATCAGCCGCACGGTCGGCTCGTCCCGTCCGGGGGCATCGACCGGGGGCGGCGGGCCGGGAAATTGCGCCAGGCAGTAATCGACCAGCTCGGCCATGTGCCCGGCTTCCTCCAGCGCCAGCAGGCGCTGAAACGTGCCAATGCGGATATGTCCGTGCGAAAGGCGCACCAGCACGGCCGAACGGGTGGGCGAAGGCTCGTCGTTGCGCACCAGTTCTTCGCCCGTTTCGATCACCGAGAATGTCTTGCTGGTGTAAACGCCCAGCGCTTCGAGCATTTCCGTGGCCAGAATTTCGCGCACCGCGCCCTTCAGGGTCAGCCTGCCATCGCCAAAGCGGCTCCACGGCGTCTGTCCCGAACCCTTGGTGCCAAGGTCCAGCAGTCGCCCGCCGCCATCGCGCAGCTGGGCAAACAAAAAGCCCCGGCCATCGCCGATTTCCGGGTTATACACCTGAAACTGGTGGCCATGATAACGCAGCGCCAGCGGCTGGGGAAGATTGCCCTCCAGCGCGGCGAAGCGGCCAAAGTTGCGTGTCCAGTCCGCGTCGCCAAGGCTGCCAAGGCCCACCGCTTGCGCCCAGCGCTGGTTGCGGAATCGCAGCGTCGTTTCGGGGAAAGGGGCTGCCTCCACCGGATCGGCCAGCCATGGGGCCAGGGTCAGGATCTGTGGATCGGGGCGATAGGCACTGGCTTGCGGTTCGGCATTCATCAGGCGATAGTGGGGATGCAGGCGCCGGCCGACAAGGCGCAACGATGCGGCGCATGGCGTCGCCGGCAGGGAAAGAGTACACGCCCGCACATGACCGAGTTCGAGCATCGCTACTGGTCCAGCGCCGATGGCCTGCGGCTGCACTATTGCGACTATCCGGGGCAGGCAGGCCGTCCGGTGTTGCTCTGCCTGCCGGGGTTGACCCGCAACAGCCGCGATTTCGCCGCGCTGGCTGCCCGGCTGGCCGGTGAATGGCGCGTGATCTGCCCGGATATGCGCGGCCGCGGCGATAGCGCTTATGCCAGGGATTCCGCCACTTACACGCCGCTGCAATATGTGGCCGATGTGGAAGGCCTGCTGGAACAGGAAGGGCTGCTGGATCAGGCCGGATCGGGCCGGATCGTCGCCATCGGCACCTCGCTTGGCGGATTGATGACCGCGATCCTCGCGCTCAAGCATCCCGGCCTGATCGCCGGCGCGGTGCTGAACGATATCGGCCCGGTGATCGAACCGGCCGGGCTGGCCCGGATTCGCGATTATGTCGGGCAGGGGCGCAGCTTCCCCACCTGGATGCATGCCGCCCGCGCGCTGGAGGAAACCCACGCCTCGGTCTATCCGCGCTTCGGCCTTGGCGATTGGCTCGACATGGCCAAGCGGGTCATGGCCGTGGGCCAGAACGGGCGTATCGTGTTCGATTACGACATGAAGATCGCCGAACCGTTCGAGCGTGACGAACCTGCCGAAGGGCCAGACCTGTGGCCGGCCTTCGCGGCGCTCGGGCAAAGCCCGGTGGTGTGTTTGCGCGGGGCCTTGTCGGATATTCTTTCCGCGCAAACGCTGGCGGAAATGGGCAAGCGCTTGCCGGGAGCCGAAACGGTCACTCTGGCCGAGGTCGGCCACACGCCCACTCTGGCCGAACCGGAAGCACTCGCCGCGATCGATCGCCTGCTGGCGCGGGTCTTGGCGGCGCAGGGCGCCTAGGATGCGCATTCTCCATCTCCATTCCGGCTTCGATGCCGGCGGCAAGGAACTGCGCAGCGTTCGCCTGATGAACCTGTTTGGCCCGGCGCTGTCGCACACCGTGGTTTCGGCCGTGCCCGGCGCGCTGGGGGCGGCAGCCGCCGTCGATCCCGCGCTCACCGTGGCCTATCCGGCCGATTTTCCGGCGCTGGCCGGGCGGCCCACGCCCGCCCGCCTGCAGCGGATCGCGCGGGCCATGCAGGGCTTCGATCTTGTCCTCACCTATAACTGGGGGGCGATGGATGCGGTCATGGCCCACACCCTGTTTGCCAGCGCATTCGGGTTGCCGCCGCTGGTTCACCATGAAGACGGCTTCAACGAAGATGAAGCCGAACGGCTGAAACCGGCGCGTAACTGGTATCGCCGGATCGCGCTCGGCCGGGCAGGGGCGCTGGTCGTGCCCTCGGCGCGGCTGGAACAGGTGGCGTTGGGGCCCTGGGCGCAGCCGCGCTGGCGGGTTCGGCGCATTGCCAACGGGATCAATACCGCCTCTTATGCGCGCAAGCCGCGCCCCGATGCCATTCCCCGCGTCATCAAGCGCAAGGGCGAATTGTGGCTGGGCACCTTGGCCGGTCTGCGCGCGGTCAAGAACCTGCCCCGCCTGGTGCGGGCGTTTTCGTTCCTGCCGCCTGAATGGCAGCTGGTGATTCTGGGCGAAGGGCCAGAGCGGGAAGCGATCCGCCAGATGGCGATTGATCTGGAGATCGGCCACCGGGTTCACCTGCCCGGTTTTGTGCCTGATCCGGCCGCCGCAGTCGGGCTGTTCGATCTCTTCGCGCTGTCTTCCGATAGCGAGCAGTTCCCCCTTTCGGTGGTCGAGGCGATGGCCGCCGGGTTGGCGGTGGCGGCTCCGGCAGTGGGCGATATCGCCGCGATGGTCGCGCCCGAAAACGGGCCGTTCATCGTGCCGCCGGGGCGCGAGGACTTGTTGGCCGATGCCTTGCTGGCGCTGGCGGCGGACAAGAGGCTGCGCGCCGCCATCGGCACGGCAAACCGTGCCCGCGCCGTGGCCGAATATGATGAAGCAGCGATGCTGGCCGCCTATCGCCGCACCTATGCCGATGCGATGGGGCGCAGCGCCTTTCCGTAAGCTGGCGTGAATCCGGGCACAACTGCCGCAGCGGGCTTGCCATTCAGGGTGCCTTCACCATCATAATCGTTGAAAAGGGCAGGGCTTGCGCTAAACACCCGCCGGTCTCGTTCACCTCCAGAAAGCTGCAGTTTTGGTCCTTCGTCCGCACAGCAACCGCCCCGGCAATTCGGCCCCTGCCGCCCCGCAGCAGGATGGCTTCCTGCGTGAAGTGGATGAAGCGCTGCGCGAACAGGAAGTGGTGGATGTGTTCCGGCGCTATGGCCGGATCCTCGCCGTGGTGATTGTCGCAATCCTGATTGGCCTGGCCGGCTATCTTTGGTGGGAACATAGCCGCAAGACCGAGCATGGCGAAAAGGGCGAACAGCTGACCCTCGCGCTCGATCAGCTCGAAATGGGCCGGCTCGATGCGGCCGCAGCCCAGCTCAAGCCTCTGGCCGATGAAGGCAAGGGCGCATTCGGCGCCATCGCCCGTCTGACCCAGGCCGGCCTGCTGGTCGAACAGGGCAAGCCGGGCGAAGCGCAGAAGCTTTTCGCCGCTGTGGCCGCCGATGAAGGCGCTCCGCAGCCCTATCGGGATCTGGCCACCATCCGTGAAGTGGCGCTCGGCTTCGATGCGCTCCCGGCCGATCAGGTCGTCGCCCGGTTGAAGCCGCTGGCCGTGCCGGGCAAGCCATTCTTCGGCAGCGCCGGCGAATTGCTGGCCATCGCTTATGTAAAGCAGGGCCGCAACGATCTGGCCGGCCCGCTCTTCGCTTCGATCTCGCGTGACAAGACCGTGCCCGAATCGCTGCGTGGCCGCACCCGCCAGATGGCCGGCCTGCTCGGCGTCGATGCGATCGACGATGTCAATCAGGCGGCTGCCACCGGGGCCGGTGCCCCCGCTGCGCCGGCTGCTCAGGCGCCCGCCGAGGCGGCGCCCGCAACGCCCGCCGCACAATAAGGCGCAGGCCATGATTTCCAGGAGAGACGCCCGCATGAACAAGGCCAACAGCATCCGCGCCCTCGCCGTGCCCGCTGCGCTGGGGCTTGCGCTCGCGCTGGGCGCTTGCGGCGGCAAGAAGGGGCCGACCACACCCACCGTAGGCAATCGCGTGCCTATCCTTTCGCGGGTCGAATCCGGTGCCAAGGTCGATCCGACCCTTGCCCAGGTCAGCGTGGTCCTGCCTGCGGCTGAACTGAACCCCGATTGGCCTCAAGCCGGCAACACCCCGGGCAAGGCCTATGGCAACCTTGCGTTGGGCGAAAACCCGGCCCGCATCTGGACGGCGGGTGTCGCTGGCTCGTCCGGCCGGCAGCGGCTCGCCGCCGCGCCCGTGGTCGGCGCCGGCAAGCTCTTCGTGTTCGATACCGATGGCGTGCTCCATGCGATGAACGCACAGACTGGCCGCACCGCATGGACCGCGAGCTTCCGCGTCAAGGGCGATGGCGCCTCGTCGGTGTTTGGCGGCGGGGCCAGCTTCGATGCCGGCCGGGTCTATGTCACCACCGGCGTTGGCGAAGTGGCCGCGCTCGAAGCGGAAAGCGGCAAGCAGCTGTGGAAGGTGAAGCCCGCTGGCCCGCTGCGCGGTTCGCCCACCGTGGCCTTCAACGCCGTCTACGCGATGACGCAGGATAACCAGCTCCTCGCGCTCAACGCCGATGATGGCGCAGTACTGTGGACCGTCAGCGCCTCCACCGGCCAGTCCGGCGTGTTCGGCGTGGCTGCGCCGTCGGTTGGCGCGGGCACCGTGGTGGCCGGTTTCTCCACCGGCGAACTGGTAGCCTATCGCTATGAAAACGGCCGCACCCTGTGGTCCGATGCGCTGGCTCGCACTTCGCTGTCCACCAGCGTCGGCGTGCTCACCGATATCGATGCCGATCCGATCATCGATCGCGGCCGCGTGTTCGCGCTCGGTCAGGGCGGGCGTATGGCCGCTTATGAACTGACCACCGGGCAGCGCGTCTGGGAACTCAATCTCGCCGGCATTTCCACCCCCGCCATTGCCGGGGAATGGATCTTCACCCTCACCGATGATGGCAAGCTGCTGTGCATCGGGCGCGGTTCGGGCAAGGCCCGCTGGGTCACCCAGCTTGCCCGCTTCAAGAACGAGGAAAGGAAGAAGAACCCGATTTACTGGACCGGGCCGGTGCTGGCCAACGGCCGCTTGTGGATCGCCAATTCGGAAGGCGAACTCGCCTCGGTCAACGCCGCGGATGGCACGTTTGCGCCGTTCACCCGGCTGGGCAAGGCTGTCAGCCTCGCCCCGATCGTGGCTGATCGCACGCTCTACGTGCTGGACGATAGCGGCCGGATCACCGCGTTCCGCTGATGCGCAAGGGGGCGGGCCGCCCCCCTTCACGCTTTCCTCACGCTTGCGCCCTAGTTAGCGGCGGATGAGTGCCGATCCGCGACCGCCCAGCGATGTATCTGCCGGCGTTGGCCTGTGCGGCCTGGCCGGCCTGTTCGCGTGGCTGCTGATTTGCCGCAACTGGGCCGTTGTGGCCTCTGCGCTGGGCATTCCGGGCCCGCGTGCGCCGCTTTCCGGCCCCTATGCGGCGCTAGCCGCGCTGGTGTTTTCCGGTGGGGCCATGGTCCTCTGGTCGCTACTGGCAGACAAAGTCCACCGCCGCCCCTCCACCAGCATTGCCTGGGATCGCCCGCGCCCTCTCGGCCAGATCGTCGATGTCTCCATCACCAAGATCGCCGGTCTGTGGGCCACCTGGGCGCTGATCGGCTTCGCATATTGCATCGCCCGGTGGTATTGGCAGGGGCCATACCTGTTTGCGATGGAGGTGATCGGCGCGGCGGCGGTGCCGTTGTTCCTGCTGTCCATCCCTTATGTGCTGTGGCTCGATCGGGTGCTGGAAAACCCGCGCGATGGTGCCTGGCATTTCGGCGCCATGCTGATCGGGCGCGAACCGTTCGATCCCGGGCAGGTGCGGGCGCACTGGCGGGCATGGCTGGTCAAGGGCTTCTTCTGCGCCTTCATGCTCTCGATCCTGCCACCGGGCTGGGCGGCGCTGGTTACGCTCGATCCGGCCGAAGTGGCCGCCAGCCCGGTCATGCTGGCCCGCTGGCTCACCGAACTGCTGTTCTTGATCGACGTGCAGATCGCCATGGTCGGCTACCTGCTCACGCTAAGGCCGCTCGATGCCCATATCCGCAGCGCCAATCCCCACCTCGGCGGCTGGGTTGCGGCGCTGATCTGCTATCCGCCGTTCATCCTGATGAACAACGGCGGCCCGCTGGATTATCATTTCGGCACGGCGGATTGGGCCACTTGGTTCCACCATCCCGCCCTGCTGTGGGGCTGGGCGGTCCTGCTGGTGGGGCTCACCGCCATCTATGCCTGGGCCACGGTGGCATTCGGCCTGCGCTTTTCCAACCTCACCTGGCGCGGCACGATCACTCACGGGCCGTATCGGTGGAGCCGCCACCCGGCCTATCTGGCCAAGAACCTTTACTGGTGGGCCGCCACGCTGCCGTTTCTGGTCACCACCGGCAATCCCAACGATGCGGTGCGCGCCACGGTGCTGCTGGCGCTGGTCAGTGCGGTCTATTTCTGGCGCGCCAAAACGGAAGAACGCCACCTGCTGGCCGAAGATGCCAAGTATCGGGCCTATCACGCGTGGATGGAACGCAATGCCACCATCACCCGCGCGCTGGCCCGCTTGGTCAAAAGGCTGCATCCACGCCGCCAGTCATTGCAACCGGCGGAGTAGGCCACCGCTTCAGAAGCTCTGGTCGTAAACCCGCGAAATATCGCCGCCCCATGCGCCATGGTACTGGTCGAGCAGCACCTGCGCCGGAACCTTGCCGCTGGCCACGATATCGTCGAGCGGGCCAAGGAAGCCGCTTTCGTTGTCACCCGCCTCGTTCAAGCGGTTGCGGGCATTGAGGCCGCTGCGGGCAATCGCCAGCACTTCGCCCGCGATGTCGCGCAGGGTGCCGCCGCCCGGCAGCGGTGCATCAAGGCCCAGCTTCGGCACGCTGGTGCGCAGCGCCTCGCGCCCCGCCATGTCCCAGCCCTTCACCAGATTCCACGCCGCATCCAGCGCGCCCTGATCGTAAAGCAGGCCGACCCACAGCGCCGGCAGCGCGCAGATCCGGTCCCACGGCCCGCCATCGGCGCCGCGCATTTCCAGAAAGCTTTTCAGCCGCACTTCGGGGAAGGCGGTGGAAAGATGGTCGTTCCAGTCGCCCAGCGTCGGCCTTTCGCCGGGCAGGGCGGGCAGGCGTCCTTCCAGGAAATCGCGGAACGATTGGCCCGCCGCGTCGATGTAGCGCCCCTCGCGGAACACGAAATACATCGGCACATCCAGCATGTAGTCAACGTAACGCTGATAGCCGAAGCCATCCTCGAACACGAAGGGCAGCATGCCGGTGCGCGCCGGATCGGTGTCAGACCAGATGTGGCTGCGATAGGACAGGAAGCCGTTGGGCTTGCCCTCGGTAAAAGGCGAATTGGCGAACAGCGCGGTTGCCAGCGGTTGCAGCGCCAGCGAAACGCGGAACTTCTGCACCATGTCCGCTTCGCTCGAATAATCGAGGTTGGTCTGGATGGTGCAGGTCCGCAGCATCATGTCCAGCCCCATGCTGCCCACGCGCGGCATGTGGCGCAGCATGATGTCATAGCGGCCCTTGGGCATCACCGGCAGCTCGTCGCGCCGCTTGTCGGGCCACATGCCCAAGCCCAGATAGCCCAGGCCAAAACGCTCGCCGATCTGCTTGACCTGGCGCAAGTGGCGCCCGGTTTCGGCGCAGGTCTGGTGCAGGTTTTCCAGCGGCGCGCCAGATAGTTCCAGCTGGCCAGCCGGCTCAAGGCTTACCGCGCCGTCGGCCCCGCTCATCGCGATAACCTTGCCGCCTTCCTCGATCGGCTCCCAGCCGAATTCGCGCAAGGCCAGCAGCAGGTCGCGGATGCCGCCCGGCTCGTCATAGCTGGGGGCGTGAAAGTCCGATCGGGCGTAGACCAGCTTTTCATGCTCGGTGCCGATCCGCCACGCAGCGCGCGGCTTTTCACCCT
The DNA here is from genome assembly GCA_964627175.1 of uncultured Novosphingobium sp. Taxonomy (GTDB): domain Bacteria; phylum Pseudomonadota; class Alphaproteobacteria; order Sphingomonadales; family Sphingomonadaceae; genus Novosphingobium. The sequence goes on from CAZVHM010000005.1 coordinate 22,872, forward strand.
CGGCCATGGGGATGACCAACTGGTCGATGCTTTCGATCACGGGATCGTTTTCGTCGGATGCCTGGCGCGTACTCATCGCGCGCTGCGTTAGGAGACCGTGATTTCTTGCGCTACTATTATTTATGCAGGCGGCGTAGCGGTCCAGTCGCCTGCAATCGCCATCCACAGCGCGGTTGCGGCAATCGCGGCGGTCTCTCCGCGCAGGATGCGCGGGCCCAGCGCGATCGGCACCGCGGGGGGATGAGCACGGATCGCGGCGCGCTCTGTCTCGTCAAACCCGCCTTCCGGACCGGTCAGCAGCGCCGCCGGGCCGGGATGGGCGGCAAAGGCCGCCGCCGCCGGCGCCCCGCCGGTCTCGTCGGCAAAGAACAGCGTGCGCCCCTCGTCCCACCCGCGCAGCAGCACGTCCAGCTTTAGCGGCAATTCCAGTTCGGGCAGGGCGGTGCGGGCGCATTGCTCGGCCGCTTCCACCACGATGGTGCGCGCCCGTTCGGGGTTCAGTCGGTCGGCCACGCAGCGCCGGGTGATCACCGGCTGGATGCGCCGCACCCCCAGTTCGCTGGCCTTTTCCAGCACCAGGTCGAAGCGGTCCTTTTTCAGCAGCGCGGCGCAGAGCATGAAATCGGGCACATCCTCGCGCGGGCGGGTGTGCAGTTCGGGCACCACCACCACCGTGCGCTTGCCCGCCTCGCTCACCCGTGCCGCCCATTCGCCGGTCAGGTCGTCGCACAGCATGATCGCATCGCCCGGCGTCACCCGCATCACCCGGCCCAGGTAATGCGCCTGCGGCCCTTCGATCGTCACCGGAACCCCTTCGGTCAGAGGAACGTGAACGAACAGGCGGGGTGCAGACCGGGGCGGCCAGGCGGGAGTGGCTGTCATCACATCCGACTAGCCGATCGCGCGTCGCGCCGCTATCCCGCGCGGATGACCGCCGAACCGACCGCCGCCGAAACCCAGGTTCCGGATAGCCAGTATGCCGGCCTTATCGGCCGCCTGCCGCAATTTCCCCGCGATCTGGCCATGCTCGCCCGGTTCGATCGGCCGATCGGCTGGTGGCTGCTGTTCTGGCCCTGCGCCTGGGGCGTGCTGCTGGCCGGCGGGGCAGGCCGGTGGGGCTTGATCGGCTGGATGCTGCTCGGCGCCATTGCGATGCGCGGGGCCGGATGCGTCTATAACGATCTGGTCGATGCCGATCTCGATCGCAAGGTGGCGCGCACCGCGGCCCGCCCCGTCGCCAGCGGGCGGGTCAGCGCGAAGCAGGCCTGGGCCTGGCTGTTGCTGCTGTGTTGCATTGGTCTTGCAGTGCTGCTGCAATTGCGTTTCGCCGCGCAAGTAGTGGCGCTGGCCAGTGTGCTGCCGGTCATGGCCTATCCGTTCATGAAGCGCATTACCTGGTGGCCGCAGGCGTGGCTGGGGCTGGTCTTCTCGTGGGGAGCGCTGGTTGGCTGGATTGAAGTTTCCGGCGATCAACTGCCTGTTCTGGCGTGCCTTTATGCCGGCTCCATTGCCTGGGTGATCGGCTACGACACGATCTATGCCCTGCAAGACCGGGAAGACGATGCGCTGGTCGGCATCCGTTCCAGCGCGCTGGCGCTGGGCGGCCGGGTGGTGGGCGGCGTGGGGGTGTTCTATGCCGCAGCTATCCTGTTGTGGGGCCTCGGTTTCTGGCTGCTGCGCCCGGATTGGCTGGCCCTTGCCGCGCTGCTTCCCGCAGCCCTTCACTTGCTGTGGCAAGTGGCCACCCTGGTGCCCGGCAATGCCGATAGCGCGCTGGATCGATTCCGTGCCAATCGCACCACGGGCCTGCTTGTGGCGCTGGCCTGCTGGGTGGTTGGCAACGCCGGGATTTAAGCGCCCGTCCTATTCGGCGGCGAGCAATTGCTCGGCCCCGCCCAGATCCACGCTGACCAGCCGCGACACGCCTTTTTCCACCATGGTCACGCCAAACAGGCGGTGCATCCGGCTCATCGTAACGGCGTTGTGCGTCACGATCAGATAGCGCGTCTTTGTCTCCTGACTCATCGCATCCAGCAGGTCGCAGAAGCGTTCGATATTGGCATCGTCGAGCGGCGCATCCACTTCGTCCAACACGCAGATCGGGGCCGGATTGGTCAGGAATAGCGCAAAGATAAGCGCCACCGCGGTCAGTGCCTGTTCTCCGCCGGAGAGGAGGGTCAGCGATTGCAGCCGCTTGCCTGGCGGCTGGGCATAGATTTCGAGTCCTGCTTCCAGCGGATCGTCGGAATCGATTAGCGCCAGGTGGGCCTGCCCACCCTGAAACAGGCGGGTGAACAGTTGCCGGAAATGCCCGTCCACCGCCTCGAACGCGGCGCGCAGCCGTTCGCGTCCTTCTCGGTTGAGGCTGCCGATCGAGCCGCGCAGGCGGTTGACCGCTTCGGCCAGTTCCGCCTGTTCGGCCGCGCTGCTGCCGTGGCGCGCTTCGGCGGCGGCCAGTTCTTCTGCCGCGACCAGATTGACCGGGCCGATCCGTTCGCGCTCGGCCACGAGCCGGTCCATCGCGGCCGATTCTTCGGCCGATCCGCCCACCTCGTCCGCCGCAAAGTCGAACCGTTCGGCCAGCAGCGGCGGCGGGCACTGAAAACGCTCACCGGAAAGGCGGTTCATTTCCGCGCGGCGTTCTTCCTCGTTCTCGGCCCGGGCCGCCGCGCCGGCGCGTCCTTCGCGGGCGGTGGCCAGCGCTTCGTTGGCGGCGGCAAAGGCCTGGTCGGCCTGCCGCGATGCCTTGCTTGCCACTTGCACGGCGGCTTCGGCGGCAGCCAGTTCGCGGCCGATCCGTTCGCGGGTTTGTTCGGCCGCCTCGATCTCGCGCATGAGCGCGGCGGGCTTGGCGGTCACGATGCCGCGTTCTTCCTCGATCTCGGCAAAGCGGCGGTCCATTTCCGCCAGCCGGCGCGCGGCATCGCCAGCACGGGCCTGCCAGCCCTTGATGTCGCCGCGCTGCGCGGCTGTCCGCTCGCGCGAGACGGCCAGTGCCTGATCGTGGGCGGCAAGCCCCGCGCTGGCCGATTGCAGGCCTTGGCGGGCCGCTTCATGGCGGGCTTGCGCGGCGGCAAGGGCAGCGCGGCCGGCCTGCGGATCGGGCAGGGCGGCGCGGCGCTGTTCGGCATCGGCAATTTCGGTTTCGGCCTGAAGGCGCTGCGTGGCCAATTCGGTTTCGGCGCGGTCAAGCTCGGCCGCCCGCGCGGCAAGGCGTGCCTTGGCCGCTTCGGCCAGATCCAGCGCGCGCAGGGCGGCGCGTTCGCCATCCGCGGCGACGGCAAGGGCGCGTTCCAAGCCAACGATTTCGGTTTGTACGGCGGCCAGTTCGCCGGCCGTAGCGGCCTGAGCGCCTTCCGCCGCGCTCACGGCTTCGCGCAAGGGCGGCAGTTGCTGATCCAGCGCGGCAAAGCGGTTTTCCGCTTCCAGCCGGGCGGCTTCGGCCGCGCCTTCGCCCCGCGCCACGAAGCCATCCCACCGGCGCAGCACACCGGCCCTGGTCACCAGCCATTCGCCGGGTTTGAGTGGGCGTCCATCGTCCTGTTCGGCCACGTGAACCAGAGCCAGACGCGCCGCCAGTTCGGGCGGGCAGGTCGGCACATGGCGGGCCAGGCTGTCGGCCACTGCGGCAGGGGCGGGGGCGCCGCTCCAGAACCGGCCTTCCTCGTCGGGCGGGGCCGTGCCCACGCCGGATTTCGCATCGCGGCCCAGCACGGCGGCAAGGGCGCGTTCAAAGCCCGGCGCGGCCCGCACCGTATCCAGCGCCGGGGGCAGGCCGTGGCGCGCGTTCGCCTGGCGGGCGCGGGCTTCGCGGTCGCGCAGCAGGGCGGCATGTTCGCGCTCGATCCCGGCCAGATCCGCCCGTGCGGCGGCAAGAGTGCTGGCGGCGGCATCGCGCGCGGCCTGCAGGGTGGCCTTGCGTTCCTGCGCTGCGGCAAGATCGGTGCGGGCGGTGGCGATTGCCTGTTCGGCCTGTGCCAGCGCGGCGCCCGCGGCGCGCAGCATGGCTTCGGGATCAGCCTCTCGCCCCAGCGCCGCGCGCAGTTCGGCTTGCCGGGCGCGTTCGCCATCAAGGCGCGCCAGCCGGGCGCGGGCGCTGGTCAGTTCGGCATCCGCCACGCGCCATTCGGCTTCCACCCCGGCCTGTTCGGCAGTGGCTTGGGCAAGGGCCAATTCCGCGCTACGAGCGGCGCGATCGGCATTTTCGAGCGCCCGTGCGATGCCGGGGCGGGCCGCTTCGGCACCGGCGAGGGCTGTTTCGGATTCGCCTAGTTCCCGTTCCAGCCGGGCCAGCGCTTCGGCCGCGTCGCGGGTCAGCCGATCGGCATCGCCCTTGTCCTCCTCCAGCCGGCGGCGCTGGCGTTCCAGATCTGCCAATCGCTGCTCGGCTGCGTCCAACTGGCTGGTCAGCGTGGCCAGCCGGTGCCCATGCGCACTGGCATCGTCGCGCCGATCGGCCAGTTCGTCGCGCGCGGCGGTGAAGCGTTCGGCGGCTTCGTGCTGGGCTTGCTGGGCGGCAGCGGCTTCGGTCTGGGCTGCGGCAACGCGCGCTTCGGAGGCCTGGGCTTCCTTGCGGGCCGCTTCGGCGGCGGCGGCAGCATCGCGCCAGCGGGCGAAAACCAGCCGCGCTTCGGCCACCCGGATGCGTTCGGATACGGCGGTATAGCGTTCGGCCGCGCGGGCCTGGCGGCGCAGCGTGGCGATCTGCTGGTCCAGCCCGGCCATCAGATCGTCCAGCCGGGCGAGGTTCGCCTCCGTGGCGCGCAGCTTCTGTTCGGCATCCCGGCGGCGCACATGAAGCCCGGCAATGCCGGCGGCTTCTTCCAGCATTTGCCGGCGTTCGGCGGGCTTGGCCGCGATCACTGCGGCGATCCGCCCTTGCGAGACCAGCGCCGGGCTGTGCGCGCCGGTGGCGGCATCGGCAAAGACAAGTGCCACATCCTTGGCCCGGACATCGCGGCCATTAACGCGATAGGCGCTGCCGGCGCCGCGCTCTATCCGGCGGACGACTTCCAGTTCCTCGCCGGCGGTATCGGCCGCGCTCATCACCACTTCGGCGAAATCGCGCGGGGGGCGCTGGGCCGTGCCGGCGAAGATCACGTCTTCCATCCCGCCGCCGCGCATCGACTTGGCCGAGCTTTCGCCCATGACCCAGCGGATCGCTTCGAGCAGATTGGATTTGCCGCAGCCGTTAGGCCCGACCACCCCGGTGAGGCCGGGCTCGATCCGCAGTTCGGCAGGTTCGACGAAGCTCTTGAATCCGCTGAGCTTCAGCCGCCGGATCTGCATCGGGCCAAGCCTCCTCCCGGCTCAGCTCAGCTCACGCCGGCGGCCTTGAGCGCAGCGTCCAGCTCGGCCCAGGTGCCGCCGTTGACCTTGTTGCCGTTGACCAGCAGGGTCGGCGTGGAATCGATGCCCTTGGCGCTATAGCTTTCCGAGAACTTGGCCACCTGCGAAGCCTTGGCGAAATCGGCCAGGCAGGCCTTTTGCTGATCCTTGGAAAGGCCGCGCGCGGCGAAGAAATCGGTGAATCCCAAGGTGTCGGACAGGGCCACGAAGCGCTGGTTATCGGGCAGGTTGCCCAGCTTGTTGGCCGCATCGGCGCCTTGCATCGTGCGTTCCATCACCGCATCGAAGTTCTTGAACACTTCTTCCACCAGCGGGAAGACGGTTTCCGGGCCGCCGCACTGGGTCAGCACGGTCAGCGGAACGTCTTGCGGGTGAATGGCAAAGCTGCGGAATTCGAGGCTGACCTTGCCGCTGGCGACATAGTTTTCGACCAGCGTCGGGAAACCTTCCTGGGCCAGCTTGGCGCAGTGCGGGCACGATAGCGAACCATATTCCAGCACCTTCACCGGCGCATCGGGGTTGCCCATCACATAGCCGCCTTCGGCGTTGGCCGAGACGACATCCTTCCACGCCTTGCCCGCCGGCGGAGCCACGGCGGCTACGGGTGCTGCGGCGGTGGTGGAGCCTTCGGTGGCGCCCTCCTTCTTGCAGGCAGCAAGCCCCAGAACGAGCGGGGCAACAACGGCAACAGTGGCAAGGCGGCGAAGAGCAGCAGGGGTCATCGGCGGATAATTCCTCTTGGCAATCTGGGGGAAAGCTAGCGAAGCGAACCGCTGGCGGGAAGCAGGGATATTGTTAGGGCCGTTCGCGTCGATCGCAAGCACGGCCGGGCGATGATTATTGCCTGGCGCGCAGCTGGGCTTCCAGCGTCAGCCAGGTGCTGGTGCCGAACAGCGGGGCGCCGTTCAGCGCGAAGGCCGGGGTTCCTTCGAAGCCGAGCTTGGCAGCCTCTACCGTGTGGGCCACAATCCGCCGGGCCAGCGCTTCGTCGGCCAGGCAGCGATCCAGCTGCGGTCGGGTGTAGCCGCGCTTTTCCATCATTTGATAGAACTTGAAATCGGTGGCGATGGCGCGGCGGCGGGTGGCATTGTCGCCGCTGGTCCAGCGCTGGCGCTGCGCGGCGGTGGAGCCGGCCAGGGTGGCGATCCACTGCTGCTGGCTGCGCATGAAGGCGGAATGGTTGCCGAAGAACTTGTTTGCCGGTCCGCAATTGACCAGCTGGGCCGCGGTTGCATCCACTGGATCGCGCAGGAAATGCTTGATTTGCAGGGAAACCTTGCCGGGTGCGATATAGTCGGAGCGCAGCGGCGCATCGGAATCGCGCTCAAACGCGGCGCAGTGCGGGCAGGTGTAGCTGATCCACGTCGTAACGCTGACCGGGGCCTTGGGATTGCCGAGGACATGGCTGCCATCGGGCATCAGCGTGGTGGTGGCCGCCCAGTTAGGCGCTGCGGCCATCGCCGGCGCGGTGACCACAAGGGCGGCAAGGACGGCAAGGCGGCGGAAGGGGCGCATCGGGTGCTTTCCGGTTGGTTCAGTTCTTGGTGGGTTTGGCGGCATCGAGGCTGCGGGCGAGCGATTCGAGCACCGCGCGCAGTTCAGGATCGCCGATGTCGCGCAGGGATTCGCCCAGCTCCATCGGGATGGGGCGAAGGGAGGGTGGCGCGGTGGTCTTTTCGCGGCTGGCGGGCGGCTTGACCATGCCCTGCCGCAGCTTGACCTTGGCCACAGCGTTATAGCCGAAGAAGCGGTTCACCCGTTCGATGATTTCAGGAATAACGTGCTGAATCAATGGTGCGTGGGCCGGCACGACGACCAGCTGGAGCGTGCCTTCGCTCTTTTCGCCGGGGGTGAAGCGGATCGATTCGGGCGCGCAGACCTTGGCATGGTGCGGACCGACGATTTCCGGCCAGCGGGTGACCACGCTGGATTGCACGAAGCCGAAGCGGCGAAAGGCGGTGCGGCCGATTTCCGGCATCAGATCGGCAATCGCGCGCGCCTGCCCGCCGCGCGGGCGTTCATAGCGGCGCGTTCCGGCGGCTGGCCGAGAGGCGGAGGGCTTGCGTTTGCTGTCCATCGGGCACGTTTCCTTAGGGGCAGGCTCATGCCATAGCGGCGCGGTGACCGCCAGCATTCCCGCACACTGCAACGCCACTGCAACGGCACTGCTCGGCTGGTACGATGCCCATGCCCGCGCACTGCCGTGGCGCGCCCCGCCCGGCGCCCCTGCAACCGAGCCTTATCGGGTGTGGCTGTCGGAAGTGATGCTGCAGCAGACGACCGTGGCAGCGGTGATTCCCTATTTCGAGAAGTTCACTTCCACCTGGCCCACCGTGACCGATCTGGCGGCGGCAGACGATGCGGCGGTGATGGCCGCCTGGGCGGGGCTGGGTTATTACGCCCGGGCGCGCAACCTGCTGGCCTGCGCCCGCGCGGTGGCTGGCAATGGCGGGGTGTTTCCGGATAGCGAGGAGGAACTGCGCCGGCTGCCGGGGCTGGGCGCCTATACGGCGGCTGCGGTGGCGGCGATTGCCTTTGGCCGGCGGGCGGTGGTGGTCGATGCCAATGTGGAACGGGTGGTGGCGCGGCTGTTTGCCATCGAAGCGCCGCTACCGGGCGTGCGGGCGGAGATTCGCGAGTTGACCGACCGGATCACCCCGGATGAGCGGGCCGGGGATTTTGCCCAGGCCATGATGGATCTTGGCGCGACGATCTGCACCGCGCGCCAGCCGCGCTGCCTGCTGTGCCCGCTGGCCGAGGAGTGTGCGGCGCGGCGCGGGGGCGAGCCGGAGCGGTTTCCGCTGAAGGCGGCGAAGAAGCCGCGGCCGGAACGGCGGGGCCGGGCGTTCTGGATCGAGCGGGACGGGCATGTGTGGCTGGTGCGACGGGAAGGGCGGGGGATGCTGGGCGGGATGCGAGCGCTGCCCGATGATGGCTGGAGCGCCCGCAGCGATGGATCGGAATTGCCGCCGCTGGATGGGCCGTGGCGCGAGGCGGGGCAGGTGAGCCACGTGTTCACGCATTTTGCACTTGCGCTGGAGGTGGCGAGCATGGCGCTGGACGGTGGCGATCCGCCGGGCGAGGGCGAATGGTGGCCGCTGGGCGCGCTGGACGATGCGGGTTTGCCCACCCTGTTTGCCAAAGCGGCGGCGCGGGTGATGGCCGGAAAGGATGAACAAGCGTGAGTGACAGCCTGACCATTCTGTTTGCCGGTTCTTCGCTGGACCGGGCCGATCACGTGCGATCCGATCCGGCGGCACTGACAGCCCTGCGGGATGGCGGGCGGATCCTGCAACTGGATGGCCTGCGCCCGGAGGTGGACGAAGGGCGCTTGTGCTGGGCAGACGCGGCTGATCCGGACGCGGAACTGCTGTTCCTTGGCCTGGATGCGGCCGGGCGCGGGCATTTTGCGCCGATCCTGCCGGGGCTGAAGGGCAGCCTTGGCCCGGCCGATGCCGATCTGTGGCAGGCGCTAGCCTGCCTTTCGCCGGAGGAAGTGGCGATTTATGGCGGCGCCCGTTCGCTGCTGGACTGGCACGCGCGGCACCGTTTCTGCGCCTGTTGCGGCGGGCCGACCGTTCCGGCCAAGGGCGGCTGGCAGCGCAATTGCGTGAGCGTGGATTGCGCCGGGCAACACTTTCCCCGCGTCGATCCCGTGACGATCATGATCGTGGAGCACGAGGACAGGCTGCTGCTGGGCCGCCAGCCGCGCTTTCCGGCGGGGATGTATACCGCGCTGGCCGGGTTCGTGGAGCCGGGCGAATCGGTGGAGGAAGCCGTGGCCCGCGAGGTGTTCGAGGAGGCCGGAGTGCGGGCGCGCGATGTGCAGTATGTGACCAGCCAGCCGTGGCCGTTTCCCAGCTCGCTGATGATTGCCTGCCATGCGCGGGCCGACGATCCGGCGATCCGCGTGGACGAGCGCGAACTGGAGGATGCGCGTTGGTTCACCCGGGCCGAAGTGGCCGCGGCGCTGGCGGGGGCGCAGGACGCGCCGTTTATCCCGCCGTTGCCGCGGGCGGTGGCGCACCAGTTGCTGATCTGGTGGATGGCGCGGGGATGACCGGGCAGCCGCAGCGGGCGCGGATCTTGGGCGCGGTGTTGGCGGGCGGGCAATCCACCCGTTTCGGCAGCGACAAGGCGCTGGCAGTGCTGAACGGGCAGACCCTGCTGGAGCGGGCGGTGGCGCGGCTGAGCCCGTGGTGCGGCGGGGTGATCGTGGTGGGCCGCGCCGCCGCGCCGGTTTCTGTGCCGGTGGTGCCCGATTGGCCCCGGCCGGGGATGGGGCCGCTGGGCGGGGTGGCCGCGGCCCTGCGCCATGGCCGCGATGCCGGCTTTGCGGCGGTGTTGACCATCGGCGTGGATTCGCTGGGCCTGCCCGATAGCCTGCCTGAACTGCTCTCGCCTGCGCCGGCCTGCCTGGCGGATCAGCCGGTGGTGGGATTCTGGCCGGTGGAAGCGGCCGATCTGGCCGAGGCGATCCTGGCCGGCGATGGCCGCCATTCGATGCGAGCCCTGGCCGAAGCAGCGGGGGCGCGGCTGGTGGGGCTGGACCGGCCGACGATCAACGTGAACTTTCCCGAAGACCTTTCCGGCCTGACCGGTTGACGCTTTGCGTGGCGGTGCCGACCGTGGCACAACCGCCGGAATGAGTGAGGTTGACCTTTCCGCGCCGCGTCCGTTCCGGCTGGCCGCCTTCGTGGCGGTGGCCCTGCTGCATCTGCTGGCGGTTGCGGCGCTGATCCGCGCCTTTGCCCCGGCGTTCGTGGCGGAAACGGTCGATGCGGTGGTGTCTACCTTCTCGGTCACGATTACCGCGCCCGAACCCAGCCCCGAGCCTGTGCCTCAGCCCGAGCCGCAGGCGGCGGCACCTGCCGGGAAATCGGGCGAGGCGGGCAAGCGCGCCACCCCGCGCGAGGTGACAGCGCCCAAGCCGAAGATCGCGATTCCCCGCCCGCAGGCTGCGCCGCAAGTGGCATCGACCGGGGCGGCCGACACATCGGGCGCGCGCGATGCGGGTGTTGGCACCGGCGCGGGCGGGCCGGGCAGCGGGCCGGGCAGCGGCGGGGCGGGCGACGGGCAGGGCAGCGGCGGCGGAACCAAGCCGGTGAAGATTGCCGGCGAGATCAATTCGGCGCGCGATTATCCGATCGCCAGCCGCGATTTGCGGATCGGGGATCATGTGATCGTGTGGCTGACGGTGGGCACCGATGGCCGGGCAACAGCGTGCCGCGTGGCGCGCGCCAGCCGCGATGCCGAGGCCGATGCGATTACGTGCCGGCTGGCGCAGGAACGGTTCCGCTTTCGCCCGGCCACCGATGCCGCCGGGCGCCCGGTTGTATCCACCTATGGCTGGCAGCAGCGCTGGTTCTACAACGAGCGGCGCTGAGCGGGAACCGGCCCTGGTGGGGCGCCAGCGAGAGGCTTCTGGCTGGTATCCGGTATGCGGTGGCCGTTTGCGGGCAGCGGTTCGTCGCATCGCCGTGAAACCAGGCCCGGTTCTGCGCGTTTAGCCGGCAATCCTTTAGGACAGGCTTTCAAAGCGAGGACCCGTGCCGATGCACCGTGAAGAGTTCCGCCCGTTCATGTTTCGCGGCCAGGCCGGAACATCACGGATTCTCCCGTTCTTTCCCGGTCGCTATCAGGAAAGCCCCCGCCTTGACGACCGGGTGGTGCGCCGCATCGCCCTGGTTGGCACTTATGCGCCCCGCAAGTGCGGGATTGCGACGTTCACCCGCGATGTCGTCGAGCAGTTTGGCCGGTTCAACCCCGCCATCGGGATTGATGTCTATGCGCTGGACGACCCGGCGGCCCCGCTGGATTACCCCGATGTGGCCGGCGTGATCGCGCAGGACCGCGCCGAGGATTACCTGGTGGCCGCACGGGGGATCAACGAGAGCGGGGTGGATGCGGTTTGGCTGCAGCATGAATACGGCATCTTCGGCGGGCCGGAAGGGGAAATGGTCTGCGATTTCGTGGACCGGCTGGCCCCATCGCTGGTGCTGACGCTGCACACTGTGCTGTCGGACCCTTCGGCGCGGCAGGAGCGCATTCTGTGGCACCTGTGCACCCGCGCATCGCGGATCATGGTGATGAGCCAGCACGCCCGCGAACTGCTGGTTTCGCGCTATCGGGCCGATCCCGATGTGATCGAGATCATCCCCCACGGCGCGCCGGACCGGCCATTTGGCCGGGGCGAGGTGTTCCGCGGAGCCATGGGGTTGACCGGCCGCAAGGTGCTGATGACGTTCGGCCTGCTGGGGCCGGGCAAGGGCCTGGAACGGGTGATCGAGGCGCTGCCGGAGATCGCGGGCAGCCATCCCGAGGTGCTTTACCGCATCGTCGGGGCGACTCATCCGGTGCTGCTGGCGCGTGACGGCGAACGCTATCGCGAAGGGCTGATGGAACTGGCCGGCAAGCTGGGTGTGGAAGATCACATCGCCTGGGAAAACCGGTTTCTGGAAACCGACGAGCTGCTGGACCAGCTGGAAGCCTGCGACATCTATGTCACGCCCTATCCCGGTCTGCAGCAGGCCACTTCGGGCACGCTGTCCTATGCCGTGGCGCTGGGCAAGGCGGTGGTTTCCACCCGTTATGTCCATGCCCGCGAACTGCTGGCCGACGATGTGGGCGTGCTGATCGATCCCGGTTCGAGCGCGGCCATCGCCCAGGCCGTGACCGGGCTGCTGGCCGATCCCGGCCGGCTCGCCGCGATGCAACGCCGTGCCTATGCCCAGGGACGGCGGACGATCTGGCCGAACTTTGCCGAAGCTGGCGCGAGGCTGCTGTCACGGGCCGTGGCACCGCTGGCCCGCGAAGTGCCGCTGACCATGGTGCCTGGCCTTTCCGGCGTGCTGGCGATGAGCGATGCCACCGGCATGCTCCAGCATGCCATCGGCATCGTGCCTGACCGGCGGCATGGCTATTGCCTGGATGACAACGCCCGGGCGCTGATGTTGATGAACGTGGCGCCCGGTCTTTCCGCCAGCGAGCGGATGCAGTGGTCGATGACTTACGCCAGCTTCATTCAGCATGCCTGGAACCCGGAACGGCGCCGGTTCCGCAATTTCATGAACTTCGATCGCACCTGGTGCGAGGAGTGCGGATCGGAGGATTCCAACGGGCGGGCGCTGTGGGCCTTGGGCCATACGGTGGAAAACGCGCCCGACCGCGACATGCGCCGTTGGGCGCGGCGCTGGTTCGACGAAGTGCACGGCATCTTTGCCGGGATCGAGTATCCGCGCAGCACCGCTTTTGCCATGCTGGGGGCGGCGGCCATGTTGCGGGCGGAGCCGACCCATGCCGGCGCGCGGGCGCTGATCGAGCGGGGCGGGCGGCTGCTCTATGGCTTGCTGGATGGTGAGAGACGGCCCGACTGGGGCTGGTTCGAGGCTATGCTGGGCTATGACAACCCGCGGCTCAGCCAGGCGCTGATCGAGGCCGGCGGGCTATGCGGACGGTTCGAATGGGTCGAAGCCGGCCTTGAGACGCTGGAGTGGATCGCTGCCCGGCAGACCGCGAGCGCCGGACATTTCCGCCCGATCGGTTCGGAAGGTTTCGGCATCCACCAAAGCGCCCTGCCGTTCGACCAGCAGCCGCTGGAAGCCCAGGCGGCGGTGGAGGCGGCCCATAGCGCATGGCAGCACCATCCCGCCGACAAGTGGGTGGAACATGCCCGAACCGCCCACGGCTGGTTCTTCGGCGCCAACGATCGCGGCGTCGTGCTGGCCGATCTGGTGACGGGGCGTTCGCGCGATGGGGTGACTCCGCGCGGGGCCAATGAAAATTGCGGTGCGGAATCGATTCTTGCATTTCAGTTGGCGCACCATTCCATGTTAGCCCTGTGGACGGCCGCCACAGGCGCGGCGGATAGTTCGGGAGAGGCCGTTGGATCGGGACCGCGAAACACCCCAGGGGAACCATCCGCCAAGCCCCTTGCGCATTCTTGACACGCGCCTGCACGCGGATCCTTCGCGCGTGGTGCTGCGCCCCTTTCACCTGGGGTGGCAATCGAGCGCCGCACAGGGGGATCGGGCGCTGCGGCTGGTGGACGATATCGCGGCACTGTCGGAGGAGCAGGCCAGTGCGGAGTATCAGCGCGTGCTGGTCGACTTCGACGAGCGTCACTGGCAGACCGAACAGGTGTTCGAAACCCGCTACCGCGAGGTGGAGGCCCAGCTTGGTATCGATCCGGAGCGCTTCTCGCCTTCGCGCAAGCGGCTGATCGGCGCCTATTTCTGCCACGAATATACTTATGCCGCAGCGGCCCTGATGAACCCTTCGATCGTTCCGCATCCCGACCAGTCGGGCATGCAGGGCGGTGCGGTGCGCTTCATCATGAGCCTGCGCGCGGTGGGCGAAGGCCACATCAGTTCGATCGCCTTTCGCGAAGGCATCGCCAAGCCCGATGGAAGCTTCAAGCTGTGGCCGCAAAGCGCGTTCGCCACTTCGGTGGAATTGGACAACCTGGACGAATCGTGCGTGGAATGTGCGGTGGCGGTGCACCGGCACGAGGAGTCCAGCCTGTCCAACACCGTGATCTTTCCGATCACCGAGCAGCAGCGCGGCGGGCTGGAGGATCTGCGCCTGGTGCGCTTCTGCCACGATGACGGCTCTTACGAATGGATCGGAACCTACACCGCCTATTCCGGCAGTTCGATCCGGTCCGAACTGCTGCGCACGTTTGATTTCCGCCATTTCGTGCTGGAGCCGGTGCTGGGCACGGCGGGGCGCAACAAGGGCATGGCGTTGTTCCCCCGCAAGATCGGCGGGCAATACATGATGATCGGCCGGCAGGACGGCAAGAACCTGTTCCTGCTGCGCTCGCACGACCTGGGGTGCTGGGGCGATGACGGCGTGTTGCTGATGGAGCCGAAATATCCGTGGGAATTCATCCAGATCGGCAACTGCGGAAGCCCCATTCTGACCGATGCCGGATGGCTGCTGATCACGCATGGCGTGGGGGCGATGCGCAAGTACGCGCTGGGCGCCGCGCTGCTTGATCTGGAAGACCCGGCGCGGGTGATCGGGCGCACCCGCGAGCCGATCCTCACCGCGATCGACGCCGACCGGTGGGGCTATGTGCCCAACGTGGTCTATACTTGCGGCGTGCTGCCAGTTGGCGAACGGCTGCTGATTCCCTATGGCATCTCCGATAGCGCGGTCGGTTTTGCAACGACGTCCGTTTCGGAGCTACTCGCCCTCATGGAATAGATCGAGCTGGTACAGATGGAACGGCAGGCGGGTCGCCCTGCGGAATACAGGGAATGGCATGAAGCAGATTACACCAGTTATCCTGTGTGGAGGGAGCGGCACCCGGCTTTGGCCGCGTAGCCGGGCGATCAAGCCCAAGCCCTTCCTGCCGCTGGTTGGAGACAATACCCTGTTCGAGGAAACGGTGCTGCGCTGCGCCGACGAGGCCCGTTTCGCGCCGCCCGTGGTGGTAACCGGGGTGATGCATCTCGAACACGTGGAGGCGCAATTGGCCGGAGTGGCCGGCGCCGAGGTGGTGGTGGAACCTGCTGCCCGCAATACCGCCGCCGCCATCGCGCTGGCCGCGCTGCGGCTGGGGCCGGATGCGGTCATGCTGGTTTGCCCCAGCGATCATCATATTGCCGATTGCCAGTCCTTTGTTGCCGCTGCCGAGGCTGCGGCCGAGCTGGCGGCGCAAGATTGGCTGGTGTCCTTCGGGATCGAGGCGAAATCTCCGGAAACAGGCTTCGGCTATCTCAAGCGGGGTGAGACGATCGGCGAAGGACCGGGCGCGCGCGTGGCCCAATTCGTGGAAAAGCCCGATCTGGCGCGGGCGCAGCAGTTTCTCGATTGCGGTGAATATGCCTGGAATGGCGGCATCTTCGCCTTTCGCGCCGGTTTCTTCCTTGAAGAACTGGAGCGCCACCGGCCGGAAATCGTGGCTGCCTGCCGCCAGGCGGTGGCGCTGGGCCACGAGGACGGCCATCGCTTCCATCCCGATGCCGAGTCTTTCGCCGCCGTTCGCAGCGAAAGCGTGGATTATGCGGTGATGGAAAACACTACCCGCGCGGCAATGGTCCCGGCCGACATGGGCTGGTCCGACATTGGCAACTGGGAAGCGCTACATGCCGCTCGCCCCCGCGATGCGGCGGGCAATCACGTGACAGGGCCGGCGGAACTGGTCGATTGCCGCAACGTTCTGGTGGATAGCGACGGGCCGCGCGTTTCGGTGATTGGCCTGGAGAACGTGATGATCGTGGTTGATGGCGGGGAAATCCTCGTGACGAGCGCGGCCGGTGCGCAGAAAGTCGGCAAGCTTGAGGGGGCGGTCAACCAGTAGCCAGCGAAAGCGAGCGTGTTTGCCGTGAACCCCATTCTGTCCACTCGCAGCGTTGCCAAGCCTTGGGGCAGGGACGTTCTGCCGGTGCCGTTCCATGCCCCGGCGGGTGAGCGGATCGGCGAGATCTGGTTCGAGCCACCGCCGCTGCTGCCCGATCTGCTGGTGAAATACATTTTCACCAGTGAGGCGCTGTCCGTTCAGGTCCACCCGTCCGACGCGCAGACTGTGGCGCAGGGGCTGGGCCGGCAGGGCAAGGAGGAATGCTGGCTGGTGATTGATGCCGAGCCGGGCGCGGTTCTTGGCATAGGCTTTCGCGAGCCGATTTCCGCCGAAGCGATGCGCGCCGCCGCGCTCGATGGCTCGATCACGCAACTGATGGCCTGGCACCCGGTTTCACCCGGAGATTTCTTCTACATTCCCCCCAACACGGTTCACGCCATCGGCGCGGGGGTGAGCCTGATCGAGGTGCAGCAGAACAGCGATATCACGTATCGCCTCTATGATTACGGGCGCCACCGCGAGCTGCATCTGGATGACAGCATCGCCGTGGCGCGGGGCGACGTTTATGCCGATCATTGGCACGACAGGCTGGAAGCGCGGGGCGAGCAGACGCTGGTGAACGGGCCGCTGTTCAGGCTGGACCGGATCGATGGCCCGCCGAGCGAAGCCCTGCGGCTGGCGTGTTCCGGGGCACCGTTGCTGGTGGTGCCGCGCACGATGGGCGTGCTGGTTGGCGGGGTGGATGTGGCGGTGGGCCAATGCGCCATTGCCCGCGATATCGATGAAGTGGCGGTGGAAGGCGGGGCGCTCGCCCTGCTGGCCCAGCCCGTGCTCCGCGTGGAATAGCAGCCCGCGCTGGCCTGTTGGTGCAACAGCCTGTTCCGTGCTGCGGTGTTCGGGCGCTTGTTACCTTGGCCGCCCTTGCGCTAACCAACCGGGAGAGGATCGTCTGCACGAAAGGCAAGAGCTGTGGCCACTGTTCATCCCGTTTCCGCCGAATGGGCGGCCCGCGCCCATGTTGATGCGGCGGCCCGCGCCGAAAAGTATCGCCGGTCCATCGCCGAGCCGGAAGCATTCTGGCGCGAGGAAAGCGCCCGGATTGACTGGATCAAGCCGTGGACCAGGCTGAACCGCTGTTCGTTTGACGAGGCTGATTTCGGCATCGAATGGTTTGGCGATGGCACGCTGAACGTATCGGCCAACTGCCTTGACCGGCACCTGGCCGAACACGGCGATACCGTGGCGATCATCTGGGAAGGCGATGACGCGGCGCAGCAGCGCAAGCTGACCTATCGCCAACTGCACGAAGAAGTGTGCCGCTTTGCCAACGTGCTGAAGGCGCACGGGGCGCAGCGGGGCGACCGGATCACGATCTATCTGCCGATGATCCCCGAAGCGGCGGTGGCGATGCTGGCCTGCGCGCGGATCGGGGCGATCCATTCGGTGGTGTTTGCCGGCTTTTCCCCCGAAGCACTGGCCGGCCGCATCCAGGATTGCGACAGCCGCCTGGTGGTGACGGCCGATGCCGGGATGCGCGGCGGCAAGCAGGTTTCGCTCAAGGCCAATGTCGATCTGGCGATGGAGCATTGCAACTGCGTGGACGCAGTTGTGGTGGTGCGCCATGTCGGCAACGCGGTGACGATGACCGAGGGGCGCGACCACTGGTGGCATGAAGCGCGCGAGACCGTGCCGGCCACGTGCGAGCCGGAGGAAATGGGCGCGGAAGACCCGCTGTTCATCCTTTATACCTCCGGTTCCACGGGCAAGCCCAAGGGGGTGCTGCACACCAGCGGTGGCTATCTCACCTGGGCGGCGATGACCCACCACTATGTGTTCGATTACCGCCCCGGCGACGTTTACTGGTGCGCGGCCGATATCGGCTGGGTCACCGGGCACAGCTACGTCGTCTATGGCCCGCTGGCCAACCGGGCGACTGTGATGATGTTCGAGGGCGTGCCCAACTATCCCAATTTCAGCCGGTTCTGGGAGATCGTGGATCGGCACCAGGTCAATATCTTCTATGGCGCCCCCACGGCCCTGCGCGCGCTGATGCGCGAGGGGGACGACTGGGTGAAGCGCACCAGCCGCAAGAGCCTGCGCCTGCTGGGCAGCGTGGGCGAGCCGATCAATCCGGAAGCCTGGGAATGGTATTGGCGCGTGGTGGGCGATGAACGCTGCCCGATCGTGGATACCTGGTGGCAGACCGAAACTGGCGGGGCGATGATCTCCCCGCTGCCGGGCGCGGTGGATCTCAAGCCGGGTTCGGCCTCGCTGCCGTTCTTCGGCGTGGTGCCCGAACTGGTTGATGCCGAAGGCGCGCTGCTGGAAGGCGCGGCGGAGGGGAACCTGTGCATCGCACAAAGCTGGCCTGGCCAGATGCGGACCGTGTGGGGCGATCACGAGCGCTTCTTCCAGACCTATTTTTCCACCTACAAGGGCAAGTATTTCACTGGCGATGGCTGCCGCCGCGACGAGGACGGCTATTACTGGATCACCGGCCGGGTGGACGATGTGATCAACGTTTCGGGCCATCGCATGGGCACGGCCGAGATCGAAAGCGCGCTGGTGGCCCACGCCAAGGTGGCCGAAGCGGCGGTGGTGGGCTTCCCGCACGATATCAAGGGGCAGGGCATCTATGCCTATGTCACCACCAATGCCGAGGTGGAGCCGGACGAGGCGCTGCGCAAGGAATTGATCCAGTGGGTCCGCACCGAGATCGGGCCGATCGCCACGCCCGATGCGATCCATTTCGCCCCCGGCCTGCCCAAGACCCGTTCGGGCAAGATCATGCGCCGCATCCTGCGCAAGATCGCCGAGAACGACACCAGCAACCTGGGCGATATTTCCACGCTGGCCGACCCATCGGTGGTGGACACCCTGGTGAGGACCCGCGTCGGCTAGCGGGCCGCCGGGACGGGGTGGGGCGAGGCTAGCGCTGCTGATGGCGGCGCGCTAGACTTGCCCCATGATCGCCAACACCATCCAGCTTGCCCTTGCCCCGGTGTTCGTCCTGGTGGCGATCGGCAATATCATGAACATCCTGTCCACCCGGCTGGGCAGGATCGTTGACCGGGCGCGGCAATTGCAGAAGCTGCACGGTGAAACCGTGGGGGCCGCGCACGATATCATCGTGATCGAGATGCGCGCGATCGACGAACGCATTTCCCTGGCCACCCGCGCCATCCGCACCCTGGTGGCCAGCGGCCTTTCCATCGGCACCACGGTGGCCATCCTGTTTATCGAGGAAATGGCTGGCTATAAGCTGGAATCGGTGGCGGCGGTGTTCTTCCTGATCGCGATTTCACTGCTGATGTATGCGCTGATCCTGTTCCTGCGTGAAACGCGGGTGGCGGCCGCCACGT
Source organism: uncultured Novosphingobium sp. (assembly GCA_964627175.1). Classification (GTDB taxonomy): domain Bacteria; phylum Pseudomonadota; class Alphaproteobacteria; order Sphingomonadales; family Sphingomonadaceae; genus Novosphingobium. The sequence continues at coordinate 41,892 of CAZVHM010000005.1, forward strand.
TGCGAATTCCGCGCGAATATCTGGAAATGCATCGCGGAGACTTGTGAGAAGATCAGGCCGCAGGCGCGCTATCGTGCCAGCGGGGCTGCGGCGCTCGCCGGATATAGCCTCCGCCAGCCAGATGGCGCGTGATGAAGGCCAGTCGGGCACCTACCTGCCGAAGCCCATCGATCAGCGCGGCTTCTTCCAGCGGCTCGGCCGCGGAATCGGCGCGGTCGAACAGGCCGGGCAGGCGCTGCCCCAGCAGTTGCCGGATTTCCGCCGCGTCGGGCGGCGGATCATCGGCGCGCTCCAGCTCCAGCGCCAGGGCATCAAGCTGGATACCGATCTGTTCGATCGTTTGCCGGGCCGGATCGGGCAACCCTGCAGAACGGCTTTCCAGCCACAATTCGGTGCGGCCGATCATATCGGGAAGGGAGCCTTGCCCCAACTGTTCACGGCGAGGCACGACCAGGCGCGGATAACGTAGCAGGAGGGCCGCCACGAGCAGGGCAGACAGGGCTGTGAGCACGAAAAAGGGCAGGTCGATCCCGCCGCGGGCAATGCCAAGCGCCATCGCCCCCAATATTACGGCGGCCATGCCCAGCATCATCCGCCAGATCCGGCCCAGCACGTGCCGGCGTTTCAGTGCGCGCGAGGCACGGCCGATCGAATGTCCTTCCGCAAAGCGCAGCGCGCCTGCCGGACCGGGAGGAGTTTCCGTGGGGGCCATGTCTGCGAAAAGCCGCTGCGCCCCGGAAGTTCCCGCAGGAGCAGGCTACCGGGGCAGGTTCACGCAGGCTGGCGCCTGGGATCAGGCTGCCAGCGGGTAGGGCTGGATTTCACCGGCCAGATAGAGATTGCGCGCCTTGGCCCGGCTGAGTTTGCCGGAGCTGGTGCGCGGTAGAGTGCGCGGGGGCACCAGTTCGACCACGCAGTTCATGCCGGTGATCGAACGCACCTTGTCGCGGATCTGATCGTGCAGGCGGCGGCGTTCTTCCGGATCGGACACGCGGCAATGGACCAGCACGGCGGGCACTTCCTCGCCGTTTTCCGCCTGGACGGAGAAGGCGGCGATATCGCCCTGGTGGAAGCCGGGCAGCTGTTCCACCGCCCATTCGATATCCTGGGGCCAGTGGTTCTTGCCGTTGATGATGATCATGTCCTTCGCCCGGCCGACGATGAACAGATAACCATTGGTCATGTAACCCATGTCGCCAGTGTCGAGCCAGCCATCGACCAGGCAAGCCTCGGTCGATTCCGGATCGCGGAAATAGGAGTGCATGATCGACGGACCCTTGCACCACACCTTGCCGATATGATGATCGGGCAGGGGCGAGCCATGTTCGCCGCGGATTTCCAGCGCCATGTCGCGCACGGCCTTGCCGCAATTGACGATGGCGCGATAGCGGGCCGGGCGAGACAGGTCGCGCGGGCGGCCGGAAAGACGCTCTTCCTCGACCAGTTCGACGCGGATCCCTTCGCCCGGCGGCATGATCGTGACCGCGAGGGTGGCTTCGGCCAGACCGTAGGACGGCAGGAAGGCGCTGGCCTTGAACCCGGCTTCGGCAAAGGCGTTGACGAAGCCCTGCATCACATCGGGGCGGATCATGTCGGCCCCGTTGCCGGCGATGCGCCAGCGCGACAGGTCGAACCGTTCGGCCACGTGGCTCTGGCTGGAAATGCGGCGGGCGCAGATGTCGTAGCCGAAGGTGGGCGAATAGGAGATCGAATTGCCGGGATTGCGGCTGATCATGTCCAGCCAGGCCAGCGGGCGGCGGGCGAAATCCTCGGTCTTGAGATAATCAACCGAGCACTGGTTGGCGATGGGCGAGAGGAAGCAGCCGACGAGGCCCATGTCGTGATACCACGGCAACCAGGAAATGCAGCGATCCTGCGCCACCAGCTCCATGCCGTGGCCGTGACCGGCCAGATTGTTTAGCAGGGCTTCGTGAGTGACCGCAACGCCGTGGGGGAACCGAGTGGAGCCGGAGGAATACTGCAGATAGCAGATCGCCTGGGGATCGGCCGGCGGCAGCGCGCAGACCGGGGCTTCGGCGGCGAGGAAATCCTCGAACGAGAGGCCGGCGCAGCCCTGACGAGCCGCGGCGGCGCCAGCCATTTCGGCGATTTCGCGGGGGAAGAAGAGGATCGTCGGGTCGGAGCTTTTCAGCTGGACCACCAACTGTTCGATATAGTTTTCCTTGCCGCCGAAGCTGGTGGGCAGCGGCAGGGGCACGGGCCAGGCGCCGGCATAGATCGTGCCGCAGAACAGGGCGGCGAATTCCGGCCCGGTTTCCGCGATCAGGGCGATCCGGTCTTCCGGCTTGATGCCGCGGGCGATCAGCCGGTGCGCCACGGCCAGCGCATCTTCGCGCAATTCGCGGAACGGATAGACGCGGGCAAGATTGCCGCGCGCATCGTGGAAGTTCAGCCCGCGCTGCCCGGTGGCGGCATAATCCACAGCCTCGCCAAAGGTGCGGAAGTCCGAAAAGCGGCGTGGCAGCGTATCTTCGTTTGGCGTCGGCACCAGCGTGGCGGCAATGGTGTCGTTCATGCGCGAGAACCCGTCTGTTGTTTGCCCTGCAGTCGTTTCGCGGTCCGGGTAGGTGCCGGGACATGAATGCCCGCTGGCCGCTCAAGACACCCGGTCTTGTGCCCCGGTTCATTCCGGGCCTCCCCAATCCTCAAGGACTGTGGCACGAATAAGGCCGAATGCGCTCATCTCCAAGACAGAAACGAACACCCCGGCCACTGGAAGCCGCGCGTCTGGAGGAGCTGGCGCTCGCCTACGTCGCCCGATTCGCGGTGAGCGCGGCTAAACTCGAAAGCTATCTGAAACGCAAGCTGCGCGAACGCGGCTGGGACGGGGAAGGCGATCCGCCGGTGGCGGCGATCGTGGCCCGTTTCGTGGATGCCCGCTATGTTGACGATGCCGCCTATGCCCGGATGAAGGCCGGATCGCTGCGCCGCCGGGGCTATGGCGAACGCCGGGTTTCCCAGGCGCTGGACGCAGCGGGGATTGATGGCGAACTGCGCGAGGAGGTGCGTGCGGGGGAAGGCGGGCAGCGGCGGGCGGCGCTGGCCCTGGCGCGGCGGCGGCGGTTTGGCCCGTGGGGTGCAGGCGCCGATCCGGCCGTGCGGGAAAAGCAGCTGGCCGCGATGTTGCGCGCCGGGCACCGCCTCGACATCGCGCGCCACGTGGTTCACGCTGCCGATTGCGAGAGTGTGGAAGCCTGGGCGGCCGAGGCGGCGGAGGAGGATCAAGGATGCGATTGAGGGAAGCGATGGTCGCGGCGCTGGTCATGCTGGCGGCCTGTTCGCCGGGCGCGGTGGCCAGCAAGCAGGCCGAGCCGCAAGCCGCCGCCACGCCGCGCCATCCGGTCTCGGGCCTTGCGGTCATCCCGCTCACCGCCGCGGGGCACCGCCTGAAGGTGGAGCTGGCCGCCACGGCGGAAGAGCAGGCGCGCGGCCTGATGTTCCGCAAGGAAATGGGGGCAGACGAAGGGATGCTGTTTCCGATGAACCCGCCGCGGCCGGCCCAGTTCTGGATGCGCAACACGGTGATGCCGCTGGACATCATTTTCATCGGCCCGGATCGGCGGGTGCTGAACGTGGTTCATGCCGTGCCTTACGATGAAACGCCGCTCCCATCGGCCGGGGTGGCCGGTGCGGTGCTGGAACTGAACGCGGGGCGCGCTGCGCAGCTCGGGATCGGGCCGGGCACCGTGGTGGCATGGTAGGCGGAGTGCGACAGGTTGCGAGGCAGGAGCGCACTCTCCCCTTGCCGCCGCCCCCCCATTTCCGCTAGGCGGCAGGCCCATGGGAATCCTCTCGAAGATCTTCACCTGGTGGGATGGCGCCACCTTCGGCACCATGCTCGACAGTGCGCGCCACGGCGTTCACGTTGGCACCGATGCACAGGGCAACCGCTATTACCGCGCGCGCAAGCCCTATCCCAAGGGCCATCCGCGGGCCGGGCAGGAACGCCGCTGGGTGATCTACAACGGCCCTAACGATGCCAGCCGCGTGCCGGCTGAATGGCATGGCTGGCTGCACGGCACGTTCGATGGCGTGCCGGAAAGCTTTCTGCCGCCGCCGCGGATCTGGGAAGCCGATTACACGCCCAACGCCACCGGTACGCCGCAGGCCTATCGGCCACAGGGCGCGCTGGAAAAGGGCGGCGTGCGCGCCCGCGCCACCGGCGATTACGAAGCCTGGTCGCCGGATGCGCCCTGAGCGGGCGGCCTGACGCGATGAAGCGGGCGCTTGCCCTTGGTGTGCCGGCAATGCTTGTGCTGGCTGGCTGCGGCCAGTCTGGCGATGTCGCGCCCGAGGCGACCGAGGTGCCCGAAGGCTTTGCCACGGGCGCGCCGGTGGCCAAAGTGGTCGAAAGCGAATTCGGCACCCCGGTGAAGGACCGGGTGGCCACGATCGGCTTGCTCAACAAGCGCAACAACCTGGCCCAGGATCTGGTGATGAAAACCGGCGAATCGCGCCGGGTGGGCAATGTCATCGTCAAGCTGGCCAATTGCGAGCGGACCCTGCCGTGGGAAAGCCCGCCGGAAATCGGCGCTTTCGTTCAGGTGTTCGTGGAAGAGCGCGCCACGACCGAGGATCGGCTGGCCTGGCACAAGGTATTTTCTGGCTGGCTGTTCAAGAATTCGCCTTCGCTCAACGTGGTCGAGCATCCGATCTATGATGTCTGGGTCAAGGATTGCGCGATGAAGTTCCCCGGCGAGGAGGAAGACCCGGCGGCCTTCGCATCTTCCAGCAGCGCGGCAAAGGCCTCGGGCAAGTCCAGCACTTCGCCGGCTGCCACGCCTTCGCCCTCGACATCGCCCTCGCCTTCACCTTCACCTTCCGCTGAGTCGGCCGCTCCCGCCGAATAAGGGCGCTGCGCGTCTTTCAGCAGTGCGAGATAGCGGGCTTGTGGCAGCTCTACCGCGCCCATTGAGGCCAGGTGTTCGGTCATGAACTGGCAATCGAGTAGTTCGGCCCCGCCGCGGCGCAGCGCCGCGATCAGCCATGCCAGCGCGACCTTGGAGGCGTCAGGCACGATGCTGAACATCGATTCGCCGCAGAACACCCGGTCGAACCCCACGCCATACAGCCCGCCAACCAGCCGGGGCACACCATTGGCATCATCCTGCCAGCATTCGATCGAATGGGCATGGCCGGCATCATGCAGGGTGCGGTAGCTGGCGGCGATCCGGCCGCTGATCCAGGTTTCCTCGCTTTCGGCGCGGGGGGCGGCGCAGCCGGCCATGACCGAATCGAACGCGGCGTTGCAGGTAACCGTGAAGCGCCCGCGCCGCAGCGTTCGGGCAAGCGAGCGGGACAGGCGGAAGCCATCGAGCGGGAGAATCGCCCGCAGTCGCGGTTCCACCCAGAACACTTCCGGATCGTCGCGCCCATCCGCCATCGGGAAGATCCCGCTGCGGTAGGCCAGCATCAACAGCTGGGGGTCGATGATCTTGCCCTGTGGGTGCACCCGGCTTTCCTAGCGCCAAAATGCCGCTTCGGCAAAATCCTCGATCAGAGCCGAGGATCGGCGCTTGCGTTCGGCCGCACGGGTCTATAGAGGCGCCGGAACCCGCAGGAGTGTAGCTCAGTTGGTAGAGCATCGGTCTCCAAAACCGAGGGCCGTGGGTTCGAGTCCCTCCACTCCTGCCAATTTTTCCCAGAACATTCCGGCACCCTGCCGCCGCACATTGCGGCACGGTGCAACCCGTGCTTGCCAATCGCGGCGTTGCAGCTAGACGGTGCCCCATTCCTGCCGCAACCGCCGAAGCTGACGTGTCGCCCGCCGAACGTATCCATTCTGCCATCAAGCCGCATGTCACGCGCTTGCAGCTCGTGCTGATCCTGTTGCTGTGCGTGGCTGCGGGCTTGCCCGGCATCCTTGCCCGCTATCCGCAGATGACCGACTATCCGGCCCATCTGGCCCGCTGGCACATCATGATCGATGGTGGCCACACCGCGGAACTGGCGAAGTTCTATACCTTCAAGTGGGTCTGGTCGGGCAATCTGGGGGTGGATATCCTGATTTGCCCGTTTGCGGCCCTGTTCGGCCTTGAAACGGCCGGCCGGCTGTTTGTCATCGCCATTCCGATGCTGCTGGCGGGCGGATTGTTCACCGTGGAATGGACTTTGCGCCGCCGGATCGGCGTAGGGCCGTTGCTGGCGCTCGCCACTGTCTGGTCGCCAGCGCTGCTGATGGGCTTTCTCAATTTCGAACTGGCGCTGGCGCTGGCCCTGTTCGCCTTTGCCCTCTGGGTGAAGATGGAAGGAAACCGCTACCGCGAACTGCTGTTCGTGCCGCTGGGAGCAGTGATCTGGCTGTGCCACCAGTCTGGCTGGGGCGTGCTCGGCGTGATGGTGTTCGGCTATGAATGGTCGCGCCGTTCCTCGTGGAAGGATTTCTGGCGGGCGGCCCTGGCCACCTGGCCGCTATGGCTGCCGTTCATTCCCACCCTGCTGGCCACGCAGGAGGCGAAAGGCTCGTTCAGTTATGGCCCGCGCCCGCTGTGGGTGAAGTGGCAGTTCTGGAAGGAATCGCTGCGCGACCGGGTTCGTTATGTCGATTACGCCACCACCGTGCTGCTGCTGGTTTTGCCGCTGGTGGCGCTGTGGTTCCGACGGCTCGATGGCCGGCTGGCCTGGGCCGGGCTGATCCACCTCCTGCTCTCGCTGATCGTGCCGCGCCACCTTGGCGGCGGCGATCTGGCCGATTTGCGTTTGATCGCGGTGGGCCTGATGCTGCTGGCTCTGGCGATCGACTGGCGGCCGCGCAGCTGGCTGTTGATGTGGCTGGCGCTGGGGCCGTTTGCGCTGCGGTTGTTCATCACCTCGGCGGTGTGGACTGTGCATTCCGCCAATGTCGGCAAGATGATGGAGGCGCTGGCCCATATCCCGCGCGGTGCGCGGGTGGCCGTGGCCGTGCGTGAGGAAGTCTCGCTCTGGGCGCAGCCGCTTTATGGCCATCTGGGCTGCTATGCCACGGTGCGCCGCGATGCGCTGGTCAACAATCACTTCGCCATCAAGGGCGTGCACATGCTGGCGCTGACGCCGGCGGCGTGGAAATGGGTTGATCCTTCGCACCGGATCTATGCCCGTCCCGGCCGCGCGGTTGACCTTTCGGAATTCAAGCCGGCGCGCGATGCCGATTACTTGTGGTATTTCGGCAAGTATCGCCCGGCAAAGATGCCGGAAGGGGCGCAGGTCATCTTCCGCACCAAGCATTCGCTGCTGGCCCGCCTGAATCGCCCGCCAGCCGGCACCCCGGAAAGCTGAGGGCATGAGCGCGGACGGCGCTGGGGCCGCATCGTCCGCTGGCCGCCGCACCGATCCCGGCTTGATGCCTGCGCTGGCGCTGGTTCTGCTGGCGGCCCTGCCGGTGCTGCTGGCGCGCTATCCGGCCATGCTCGACTATCCGGCTCACCTTGCCCGCTGGCATGTGATGCTGGAGGGGGCGGCCAGCCCAGATCTCCAGCGTTTCTATCGGTTTGACTGGCAGTGGGTGCCCAATCTGGGGGCCGACATCCTGATCCGTCCCTTCGCTGCGCTGTTCGGGCTGGAGCCGGGCGGGCGGGCTGTGCTGGGGTTGGTGGCGATCCTCCTCGGCGGTGGTTTCGTGGCCACGGAACTGGCGCTGCGCGGGCGGGTGGGCGTGGGCAGCCTGCTGGCGCTATGCACCGTGTGGTCGCCCACCTTGCTGATGGGCTTTGTCAATTTCGCGCTGGCCGAGGGGCTGGCCTTCCTGTCCTTCGCATTGTGGGTTCGGCTTGGCGGTTGGCGCTGGCGGGCGGCGGCTTTTCTGACAATCGGCCCGGTGGTCTGGCTGTGCCATCTGGCCGGCTGGGGAATACTGGGCGTGCTGGTGTTCGGCCATGAATGGGCGCGGCGTGGGGCGCGCGGTTGGTTGGCCGCCGCCCTATCGACCTGGCCGCTGTGGCCCCCACTGGGGTTGACCTTGCTGGCCGGCGGCAGTGCCGCAGCGCCGTTTGCATTCACCCTCGCGGAATTGGCCGGCAAGTCGTTCTACTGGGTGATCGCCCTGCGCGATCAATCGGCGCCACTGGATATCGCAACTGCACTGTTGCTGGCCGTCCTGCCACTTGTGGCGCTGCGCCGGGGCTGGATCGATGCGCGCATCGGGGTGGCGGCACTGCTGTTTGCCGTGCTGGTCTTTCTGGTGCCGCGCAACCTGGGTGGGGGAGATTTTGCCGATTACCGCCTGGTGCCGGTGGCGCTGGCGACTGGCGCTCTGGCGATCGATTCGCCGCTGCGCGCCCGCTGGCTTGCGCTGGCGGCGCTGCCGTTCATGGTGCGGCTGGGCGTAACCAGCACTGCGTGGCAGCGCCAGTCTGCCGAGACGGAAATGGCGCTGGGCGCGCTGGATCACCTGCCGCAAGGCGCGGTGGTGGCCGGTGCCTGGGGCTTTCGTCCGGCCAGTTGGCGTCAATCGCCGCAAGGGCACATCTTTGCCTATGTCACGGTCCGGCGCGATGCGCTGACCAATGCGCATTTTGCCATTCCCGGCCTTCACGCCCTGCAACTGGCAGTGCCCGATCCCGGCTTCGTCGATCCTTCGCAGCGCATCGTGCTGGCCCCCGGCGAACGGGCAGACCTTGCTACCTTCGGCCCGGCGGGCAAGGCGCAATGGCTGTGGTATTTCGGCGAAGAGCCGCCGCTACACCTGCCGGCAGGCGCCCGCGTGGTGTGGCAGCGCGGCCCTTCGCTGCTGGCGCGGCTTGCCAAGGGCGCTCAGGATCGCTAGTTGGGCAGAACTTCCGACATCGGAGAACTGGTGCCCCTCCCGGCTGACCCTGACAGGGCCGCCGGGGCGGCGCTGTCCCCGTGGTGGAAGGCTTGTTGGAAATTCTTAGGGAAGAACCGAGCAACATGGCCAAGATCAATCCCGGCGAATTTGTCCGTCAGGTCCAGGCCGAAGGCCGCAAGGTCGTTTGGCCGACGCGGCAGGAAACGGTCACGACCGCGATTTTCGTTGCGATCATGATGGTTCTGCTGGCGGTCTTCTTCCTCGGCATCGACACCCTGTTCGCCGAAATCGTGCAGTTGCTGCTGTCGCTGGTCTGACCTGTCGGTTCCCCTCGGCGCATAGAAACGGAATATTCTGATCATGGCTCGCTGGTACATCATCCACGCCTATTCGGGCTTCGAGAACAAGGTGCGGGATTCGATCCTGTCCGAGGCGGAGCGCAAGGGCCTGTCGCAGCTGGTCGAGGCAGTCGAAGTGCCGACCGAGACGGTGACCGAGGTCAAGCGCGGCAAGAAGGTCCAGGTGGACCGCAAGTTCATGCCTGGCTACGTGCTCGCCAAGCTGAGCCTGAACGACGATGTGTATCACCTCGTCAAGAACACCGCCAAGGTAACCGGCTTCCTTGGCCCCAACGGCAAGCCGCAAGCGATTTCCGAGCGTGAGGCCGCCCGTTATTTCGGTGCGCGCGAACAGGCCGCGTCCGAGCCGCGCCGCGAAGTCTCGGTCGATTACGAGATCGGCGATCAGGTCAAGGTCAACGCCGGTCCTTTCGCCAGCTTCAACGGCACGGTGGAAGAGCTCGACTTCGACAAGCAGCGGGTCAAGGTTTCGGTGTCGATCTTCGGTCGCGCCACGCCGGTCGAACTTGGCTTCGAGGAAGTCGAACTGGTCAAGTAAGGCGTTTTTCCGGAGGAAGGGCCTCGCGCCCTTCCTTCCACGCCTGGTCGCGTTAACCCAATCCCAAGCATGATTGCCTAGTCCTTCCCGGATGACCGGGGAGATTGCCAGCTTTGCCGAACCCACGCGCCTTGCGCGGCTGGACGGGATGCGCGGCATTGCCGCATTCGGCGTGGCGTTTTTCTATCATGCCCGCGCCCTGTTTCCCGAAGGCGCGCTCGATACCGGCAATCGCCTGCTGGACTGGCCGCATGTTTATGCCTGGCTGTTCGTGGACTTGTTCTTCGTCCTGTCGGGCTATGTCTTTGCCCATGTCTACCTTGGTCGCGGCGGCTTGCGGAGCGAGGCGGATCTTGTCGATTTCGCTGTGGCCCGCTTTGCCCGGCTCTATCCGCTTCACCTCGTCATGCTGCTGGTCAGTGCGGTCGCGTTCTGGGGGGTGAAGCCGGAAAACACCCCGCTCGCCTTCATTGGCCACCTGTTCATGCTGCAGGCGATGGTCGAGCCGGTGGCCAATACCTTTATCGGGCCAAGCTGGTCGTTGAGCGTGGAAGTGGTCTGCTATCTGCTGTTCGCACTGGCCGCGGTAAAGGGCGCGCGGGCGCTGAACTGGATGACCGGCGGGGCGATGGCGGTTGGCCTGATCCTGCTGCTGGGCAATGCTTCGGCTGAAGGGCCGTGGGCGGCGGATTGCTTTCCGCGCGGCCTGCTGGGCTTTTTCATGGGGCAGGTGCTGTGGCGCCAGCGTGCCCGGCTGGCACGGGTGCCGGGTTGGGTGCTGCTGAGTGTGGTCGTGGCCGGCGCGGCGCTGCCGCCTTCCGGCCCGTGGGGGGCGATCCTGCCTTTCGCCCTGCTGGCATTTCCCGCCGCCGTGGTGCTGGGTTTGCGCCTGCCGGTGCTGGAAAGCGGGCCGCTGGTCTGGCTGGGTGAGCGGTCCTATGCGATCTACCTGGTGCATATTGTCCCGCTGGGGCTTATTCTCAATCTGCATGGCCAGCTGGGTTCCAGCCTAGTGGCCATCGTGGCCGGGCACCTCGGGTTCATTGCGCTCAACCTGGTTCTGGCCGATCTGGTGTTGCGGTTCGTGGAGATGCCGGCGCGGCGGGCGATCCGCGATGCCTGGGCGCGGCGCTCTCCTCGCCCGGCGCTGGCCTGAAGTCCACGAAAGGCCTTGGCTTTGCCGGCGCGATCGACTACGGGCGCTCACTTCGCGAGGGGTGATTCCCATGCGATTCCGTGCGGAAGGCGCCATTCCGGCGCTGCCTGACCGCTCACTCTGCGCTTGGTCCGGCAATGTTTTGCGGGGCAAGGCAACAGGAAGAAAGGAGGCCACCCGTGGCCAAGAAAATCGAAGGTTACATCAAGCTGCAGGTGCCGGCTGGCGAAGCCAAGCCCGCACCGCCGATCGGCCCGGCTCTGGGTCAGCGCGGCGTTAACATCATGGAATTCTGCAAGGCGTTCAACGCCGCCACGCAGGAAGTTGAAAAGGGCACTCCGCTGCCGGTGGTCATCACCGTCTATTCGGACCGCTCGTTCAGCTACGTCACCAAGACGCCCCCGGCCAGCTTCCTGATCAAGAAGGCTGCCAACCTCAAGTCGGGCTCAAAGGAGCCGGGCAAGGTTTCGGCCGGAACCATCAAGCGCTCGCAGCTTGCCGAGATCGCGCAGACCAAGATGGTCGATCTCAACGCGAACGATATCGAACAGGCCACCAAGATCATCGAGGGCTCGGCCCGTTCGATGGGCCTTCAGGTTGTGGAGGGCTGATCCGATGGCAAAGCTGACCAAGAAGCAGAAGTCGCTGAACGAAAAGCTGGGCGACAACCAGAAGCTCTATGGCGTCGATGAAGCCATCCAGCTGCTCAAGGACCTCAAGACCACCAAGTT